>URIE01000071.1 GCA_900547805.1 uncultured Collinsella sp. | reverse complement strand
GTGTCTGCAGCTGGTTCCCATCGATGCCATCTCCAACGGCGTCTTCTGGATGCTCTTTGGCACCTCCGTCGTCTTCCTGCTGCTCACCTACATCCCGATGTTCCCGGCGTTCCTCAACCTTCGCAAGAACGACCCGAACCGTGAACGTATCTTCACGTTCCCGTTTAAGGGTGCCATGATGAAGGTCATGCTGGCCATTCCCTGCATCGAGCTGATCCTGGCCATCGTTGCAACGCTGGCTCCGTTCTCCGTCGATGAAATTGGTGACAAGGTCCCGATGATCGTTATCTTCATCGTGCTTCTGCTCATCGGCGAGGTCGTCCGCGTCATCAGCGCCAAGGGCCGCGAGACCGAGTATATGGGTCTCACCCCCGAGCTGGCTGCTCAGCGTCTCGCTGAGGAGGCCGCCGAGGCCGAAGAGAACTAGAGCACCCGGATTTGGGGCTCCAACGCTCCTCGTCACTTAACCATCCCCCGGGGTGGGTGCGAGCGATAGCTCCGGTAACCACCGCCCGCCCCAATTTCCCTTTCGTATCCTTCGTGCGTTTGTCTCCGCGCACTTGGCTACGTCGTCGCTCGCCGGTGCGACTCCGTGAAAACCGGTACCGGGCGCCCCGACCTTTGCCGGGGGACGGGCGCCCACCATCTCTTGGTTTCAGGCTGCGGGCAAGCCGCCCGCGGCAAGCGATCGTTCGATTTGGAGGAAATCTTATGCGTACGATCACCGAGTCCGAGTCCACCCCCAAGGCCGACGGCTTCTTTATGCCCGCTGAGTTCGCCCCGCAGGATCGTGTGTGGATGGGTTGGCCCCACCGCACCGACACCTGGGCCCACGGCGCCAAGCCGGCTCAGAAGCAGTATGCCGCCATCGCTCGCGCCATCGCCGAGTTCACCCCGGTCACCATGTGCGCCAACCAGGCCGACTACGCCAACTGCAAGGCCGTCTTCGAGGACGATGAGAACGTCACCGTCATCGAGATGACCACCGACGACGCCTGGTTCCGCGATACCGCCGCCACCTACGTCATCAACGGCAAGGGCGAGAAGCGCGCCAACCACTGGCACTTCAACGCCTACGGCGGCCTCGTCGACGGCCTCTATTTCCCGTGGGATAAGGACGAGCAGATCGCTCTTAAGATGGCTGAGCTCTCCGGCTGCCGTCGCTATCGTCCCGATGACATGATCCTCGAGGGCGGCTCCATCACCGTCGACGGCGAGGGCACCCTTGTTGTGACCGACCAGTGCCTGCTTTCCCCGGGCCGCACCTGCTCTGCGGTTCTGGAGGAGGAAGAGGATCCCGAGTCCATCTGGCCCAAGTTCCACAAGAAGTTTGAGCCCTGGAGCGAGGAGCTTCGCGCCTATATGGACGAGCACCTCAAGGATTATCTGGGTGTCGAGAAGGTCATCTGGGTCAAGGAGGGCATCGACCCCGAGGAGACCAACGGCCACATCGATGACGTCGCCACGTTCATCGCCCCGGGCGTTATGGCCTGCATCTGGACCGACGATCCCGAGTACCCGTTCTACGAGCAGTGCCATGCTGCCTACGAGACCCTTTCCAACGCCGTTGACGCCAAGGGCCGCAAGATGAAGGTCTACAAGCTTCCCATGCCTGTGAACCCGCTGTTCATGGACCAGGCTTCCTGCGATACCATCGATGCCGACGAGAACGCCGAGCCGCGCGTTGCCGACGAGCCGCTGATCGCTTCCTACATGAACTACCTGGTCACCAACCACGGCGTTATCGTCCCGCAGTACGGCGACGAGAACGACCAGCTGGCCGTTGACACGCTTCAGAAGATCTATGACGAGGTCTGGGGCGAGGGCGTATACAAGTGCGTCGGCGTTCAGTCCGAGCAGGTCGTCTTCGGCGGCGGCAATATCCACTGCATTACCCAGCAGGAGCCGTCCGCTTAATCGTCTGACTTTTCTCTTTGAGCAGATTTGCTTTTCTCTCTCTTTGTCTGCTGCGTTGGTTTTTGGGTTATCTGGCGCAGCGGCGCGGAACGGGCGCTTCGTAGCCTCCACTTCGGAGCGCCCTTTTCTTTGATTGAATACGCGTCTGACCTGGGATTTTTTGCGGGTTAGGCCAATTGTTCGCTTGATTATTCCAGGTCAGACGCGTCTTCAATTGCCGAAAGTTTCCGGTCGTGAGCACGGCCGTTTTGATCGGAGTATCTATGTACCAGCGCATCGTTATCTACACGCGCCTGTTCCGCGAGCGTTGGTCTAACAATTGCATCCTGTCCTCTCTTAGGGATGGCACCTGTACCGGTGACGCGGCCTGCAACCCTACCTTGGGCTGCGCCTTCGGTACAGATGCCATCCTTTTTGCTGCAGGGGGAGTGCGCCATGGCAGGTAAAAAGTTCTCCCTGATCCAGGTCATTCTCTCGGTTATCTGCGTCGTTTTTACCATTGAGGCAGCAGCTCCGGCGTCTGCTATGGGCAACGTACAGTTCTTCTGGTGGATTTTCCTTATCATTACGTTTTTGCTTCCCTATGGCCTGGTGGTGGCGGAGCTGGGCACGGCGTTTGATTCTGAGGGCGGTCTGTACGACTGGGTCCGCCTGGGTCTGGGCGATCGCTGGGGCGCACGCTGCTCCTGGTGCTACTGGGTTAACTTTCCCCTGTGGGTGGCAAGCATCGCCTGCATGTTCCCCAGTGTCATCAATGCGGTATGGGGTGTTGAGTTTTCGCTCGGGGTTCGAATTGCCATCGAGCTTGCCTTTGTGTGGAGCGTCACGGTTATGGCGATGCAGCCGGTGGCCGAGGCCGATTGGGTTATGGACGGGGGTGCCATCATCAAAGTGCTCATTACCGCCGTGGTGGGTATCGTTGGCATCTGGTTTGCCTACAATAACGGCTTTGCCAACGATATGTCGCTTAAGACCTTCATTCCAGACCTGGGCGACACCAATTCGTTGACGTATCTATCGATCATCCTATTCAACTTTATGGGCTTCGAAGTGGTCGCGACCTTTGCCAGTACGATGAAAAACCCGTCGCGTGATATCCCCAAGGCGGTTATCGCCGGTGGCGTTGCCATTGCGGCAATCTACATTATCTGCGGCATCGGCATTGGAGCCGCGGTTCCCGCCGAGCAACTTTCGCTCGATTCGGGCATTGTGGACGCGGTCGCCGCCATGGTGGGACGCAGCCACTCACTGACCATGATCGTGGGCATGGCCTTTCTGGTGACGCTCTTTGCCAACATGATCTGTTGGAGCTTTGGCGTCAACAACGTAGCGAGCTATGCCGCACGTCATGGCAACATGCCGCGTCCCTTTGCGTTGGTGTCCAAGAAGACCGGCATGCCCAACGGCTCGGCACTTATCAACGGCTGTTTTGCCAGCCTGGTGCTACTGCTCCAGATTCCGCTGGGTGAGGGCTCCGACGTCTTTTGGGTCTTCTTCTCGATGAACGTTGTCTTTTTGCTCATGAGTTATATCCCCATGTTCCCGGCGTTTTGGCGTCTGCGTAAGTACGACGGCCGGCCGCGTGTGTTCCGCGCTCCTTTTGAGGGTAAAGTGCTCGCCGTGGCGCTTGCGGTGCCGGCGATCGAGCTCGCGCTTTCGATTGTGGCGACGGTAGTGCCACTCAACAGTTCGTCGGCCGAGATGGCCAAGCTGCCCATTCTGGTGGGCGTGGTGATCGGCGTGCTGTTGGGCGAGGTGTCGCGTCTCGTGTCGCGTCGCGGCCGCAGCATCGACAACCCCGGTGTTGGTGCAAGGGGGACAGGTTACTTTGCATCAAAAGAGTAGTGCCGCGAGTTGCGCGGCGCTTGGTGCATCTTGGATTACTGCTTGTGGTGTTCGGAATCGGAAGCGAGCTTGGGCGCAAAGTAGGGGACATGGCCCAGGTAAGGGCGACTGTCCGGGCGAGCCTGGGCGGCGCAGGGAATATCGTCGTAGGTTAAGGAGTCCCTCAGGTGGGTGATGGCCCTGGCAGCGGGTGCAACAAGCATCTCGAGTGGTGCGATCGGCGCCACGGCATCTCCTTTCCTGCATGCGGCTCGTGTTTTGGCGCGAATGTGTACGCCGCAAGTCTAGCATCCCGCCGAGGAGAGCTCCAAACCACCACAAAGGGGATGGGCAGATGCAAGTGAGTAGACTTATTTGGATATGCCGAGCACACCGCGACAAATACTCAATAAAACCGCAGGTCAGAGCTGTGGCGTTTTGGGGCGTGCTTGGTCTCCTACAAAAAGCCTGCTCACTTGGTTTTTCTGCTAGAAGACCGCCGCGATGGAAGGCAGCTCCCTCGTGGCGGCAGACATTTGCCCAGATAAAACCTGCCAAAATAAACCTGTCTACTCTTTGAGCCAGAGCCGACAATAATTCAAATGGCGAAATCAAAGGGCGTTCTCCGTATGGAAGGCGCCCTTTTTATCGCGGGATGTTTCGCGTGGCAGTCATGAGGCCCAGGCGGTTGCTGACGCCGAGCTTGCGATAGATGGCGTTGACATGCTTCTTGACGGTTGACTCGCTTATGAATAGCTCGTTTGCCATCTGTTTGTTCGTTTTGCCGTCGAGCATGAGCCGCATGACTTCGGCTTCGCGCGGTTGGATATTGTGCTCTGTAATGAAAGCATTCAGCTGGTTTGTGTCTTCTGTCTGGGTGAGTTTAATGCCCCGAGGATAGAGGTTGGCGAGCGCGAGGCTCGCGTGCCGAGCGATTTCGAGCAGGATTGCGAGCTCGGTGTCGGTGAAGTCTCCGGCTGTGCGTTCGCGAAACAGGGTGATGCTTCCTAGCGGCCTGTCGTTGTGCGCGAGCGTGGCCGTACAGCCAAAGTAGACGCCCTGCGGTTCCATCCATTTGCGATAGATGGGCGTGGCATCGCGTCGCTCGACGTCGACGAGGTCGAGGTCGCGGTAGACGCCGACCTTATGTAAGTCAAAGCTCCATGTTGTATAGTCCATCGCGGCGTAGCGGTTGTAGTAGTCGCTCAGTGCGCGGTCGTCCATTCCGCTGCTTGCGGGGTGGACGTAACGTGGGGCATCACTGCCCGCCGCCTCGATCAGGTCGAACATGGCGATCCGATGGGGCACGAGCCCTGTCGTTCCCTCGAGGGTCTCCTTTTGCAGCTTATCGACACCGTGTGATGCGTGGATTGCAAGCGCGAGCTCGTTGAGAGCAGTCCAGGTCGTACTGTCCAACTCAATAGTCTGCTGTTTATTGCATGGGGGCATAGGGCGTCCTTTCCATTGTGGAACCCAGTATGTCATGTTCTCGGCCTGAATAGAACTTTAGGTCAGCGAATGGTATACCGTCGGTCGCTGAAAGGGGCTCGAGGGACCATTGAGGACATCTGGGTACGGCTGCATTATGGTCTCGTCAAGCAAAAGCACCGAGATTTAGGAGCTTGAAATGAAGACCATCTACGAGAGTGAATCCACGCCTAAGAAGGACGGGTTCTATATGCCCGGCGAGTATGAGGAGCAGGAGCGCACCTGGATTCTGTGGCCGCACCGCTCCGACGTGTGGCGCTGCGGCGCCAAGCCGGCGCAGAAGGTCTTCACCGAGATCATCAAGACCATTGCACGTTTTCAGCCCATCACTGTGGGCGTCAACACCGAAGACTTCCCCGCGGTGTGTGAGATCTTCGACGGCGTTGAAAACGTGCGCGTTATCCACATGGAGTACAACGACAGCTGGATTCGCGACCCCGGCCCGGCGTTCCTCGTTAATGACAATGGTGAGGTTGCTCTTTCGCACTTCCACTTTAATGCTTACGGCGGTTTCATTGACGGCCTGTATTTCCCGTGGGACAAGGACGCTTCCATTGGCCTGCAGGTGGCACAGCTCGAGCAGGTTAACCGCTATCGTCCCGAGGATTATATCCTCGAGGGCGGCTCGTTCAACTGTGATGGTCAAGGCACCGTCGTGACCACCGAGATGTGTCTGCTCAACGAGGACCGCAACCCGCAGTACACCAAGGAGCAGATTGAGGAGAAGCTCTCTGAGTATCTCGGTATCGAGAAGGTTATCTGGATCAAGGACGGTATCGATCCGTACGAAACGAACGGTCATGTGGACGACGTCGCATGCTTTAGTGCGCCCGGCGAGGTCTGCTGCATGTGGACCGATGATCCCAACCATAAGTTCTACAAGGAGTGCCAAGAGGCGTATAAGACGCTTTCCGAGACGACGGATGCCCGTGGCCGCAAGCTTAAGATCCACAAGGTGATTATGCCTGCGACCTCGGTATATATGACCGAGGAGGAGGCATCGACCATCGATCCGGTCGAGGGTGTGCTGCCGCGTACTCCCGAGGACGCTTTCGAGCCGAGCTACCTCAACTTCCTGCCCATCAACGGGGCGGTGCTGGTGCCACAGTTTGGCGACCCCAACGATGCCCAGGCGCTCAAGGATATCCAGGCTGCTTATCCGGACCGTGAAGTCATCGGTATCATGACTCGCGAGGTTATCTACGGCGGCGGCAACATCCACTGCATCACCCAACAGCAGCCCAAGGCGCGCTGCAAGTAGAGGCGGTTGCAGGCACACGGGGTAGTGTCGATATGACCTGGGGCCCGCTGGCGCACACGCTGGCGGGCCCTTTTGCGTGCGGCGGGCAGCGTTGCACGCGGGCACTCGGGTCTAAGCGAGGGTACCAGGGGCCTTGCTTATCGTCGATAGTTGGTCTAGAATCGTCGATAGTCGATGATAGGGGGTAGCATGCAGCTTGTTGAAAGTGAAACCGTGGAGTTCAAGTGCACATTTACCCCTAAGCTGCTCAAAGCTGTGGTGGCGTTTGCCAATTCGAATGGTGGTACCTTGTATATCGGAATCGACGATTTTGGCAGCATCGTCGGAGTGGACGATATCGATGCCACCATGCTTCAATGCTCTAATGCAATAACCGATGGCGTGTATCCCGACGTTTCTGAAATCACGACGGTCTCCGCATTGGACATCGATGGCGCAGCGTTGGTGAAAATCGAGGTGGAAGCGGGTCCTCACAAGCCGTACTGCCTGTGCTCGAAGGGATTTGTTCCCGCCGGGGTATATCGGCGCCTAGGTCCTGCCAACGTGCCCATCGAGATGGCCCAGATCCGCTCGATGATCAAGCGCACCGACGGCGATTATTTTGAGACCGCGCGCTCTCATGAACAGAGCTTGACGTTTTTTGAAGCCGAGCGGGCCTTTAGGCGCGCGGAGATTACGTTTGACCAAACCTCTCAAAAGAATCTCGGCCTTATCGATGAGCTGGGCTTTTACACCAATTTGGCACTGCTGGTCTCTGACCAAAACCCCTTTGCAGTCCGCGCTGGCCTCTTCAACGACGATGCGTATACCGAGTTTATCGACCGTCAGGATGGCGAGGGCTCGATCTTCAGGCAGATAGAGGATATCGAACGGTTCCTCAATATATCGAACGCAACGCGTATGTACTTTGTGCCGGGAAGGCTCGATCGCATAGATAAGGACGACTATCCCCGCGAGGCTGTTCGAGAGGGAATTCTGAACCTGTTTATCCATCGCGACTACGAATCTTCGGTGGCGTCTCTTATCAAGATGAGCCGTACGGCGCTTGAATTTACCAATGCGGGAGGGCCGCAGCACATCAGCGTCGAGGAGGCGCTTGCGGGCGGCTCGGACGCTCGGAATCCAAAGCTGCAACTGCTCTTTTTGCGTCTGGGGATGGTTGAGGCGTTTGGAACGGGCCTCAAGGGGATCCGTGCGCTCTATGAGGCGGAAGGGTTGGAACCCGAAGTCTGCGCCTACCCTGCAATGTTTAGGTTGTCGCTGCCCAACGTCAACGCCGTGCGCAATTCCTATCTGACGCCTCGTGGCAATAGCGGTCCCAACTTGCGTGGAGATTACAGCGATTATGAGCAGCTCGAGCGGGAAGGGGCGCTGCCGCCCGATGTTTCGCAGGCGTTTGCATCCGTGCGAGCGCAGCGAGAGGGGCACGTGTCGATGAATGGCGACTGCGGCCACGAGGTGCGTGCCAAGCTCGTGGAGGAGCTTGGCTTTGATGTTGCGTGCAAGGCGTCCGCGATGCTACAGGATGTCTCGGACGAGCGACGTGGTGGATACGCTCGCGCCTTGATTCGCTTTGCCCTTGAGCGGCCCCGCGGTTTTACGCGCCAGGATGCTTCGGACGCTCTGGGAACTGGGCGCGACGTGACGCTGCGGGTTATCAACGGTTTGCTTGAGGAAGGCGCACTCGTTAAAGAGGGGCGCGCTCGGGCGACGAGATATCGCGCTGTCGGGCAGGTTTAGGGACGGGCGGTCCGGCCCCCTGGGTTATTCCTGGGCAGAGGCCAAGGGCCGGGTGCCCGGCGCACCTTGATTGAAGGGGTACTTAGAGCGTGCCTCCGTACATATAGACGATAAATCCGTCACCGGTGTCTTGGCTGTGGTCCTCTAGGATGCGCTTCATGTTGAGGTGCTCGTAAAACTGCCAGTCGGAGTTGCAGTCGCTCATCAGGAAGAATTTGGTGCAGCCTGCCTTGGCGAGCTCGGCGCGCGCAAGGTCGATGAGCTCGCGGCCGAGTCCCTTGCCCTGCCATTCAGGCACAATGATAATCAAGTTGAGCTGACCCTGGGCATATTCGTTGCCTGTGGCGGCAAAGCGATCCGCTGTGGCCTTTTCGCGGCTGTCTCCAAAGAGCGAGCCCTCGAGCTTGGCATCGGCGGTCTTTGCCATCTCGGTTGCCTGGGCGAACATCTCGTTATAGCAGGGCTCCCACGTGGGATTGGTGCGCGGCTTGCCGTCCTCGAAGATGCCGATGCAGCAGGCGGCGATAATGCGGCCCTCGGTCTCGGCGACGAGTGCGATGGGGGAGCGCTGCAGCTGCATGGCGATGTTAAAGCGCGCGCAGAAATCGGCAGCTTCGACGTCGCCGCGGTTGCGCAGCGTGTTGCACCACAGCTGGTTGTAGATGGCGGCGATGCCGGCCAGGTCATCGAGCGTGGCGGCGCGCAGGGTTACGTTGTCAAGGCTCATGGAGGCTCCTTCCAAGTTGGGTCAGGCCACCTCTGAGTGTGACATGGCCGCAGGACGGCCGCATCGACCATTCGGCAGGCGAGCCTCGAATCCTCGGGGACGGAGGGTCCTAAGAAGGAATGAGGGCGGATTTTCGGACACTTGCTCGATGAGAGTGGATAATCTCCCCCTTTTAGCGCTGGTATAGGCCAAAAACGGGAGATTATCCACTCTCATCCTATGTAGTCATTGGGGATGTTCTTAAACGACCAGTCAAACAAGAGCGTCCCCAACGACTACCCCAAGGAATGTCCCAGACTGCCGGCAGAAAAGGAACGTCCCTAACTGCCGCATCCGGAGTAAGACAACGCCGCAGGTAGAGGACGGACAGCGAGCGGGTCGCATTTGAGACAATCTGACGTTCAACTTCAAGGGCGCTGACCTTCCGGTCGCGCCCTTGAAGTTGAACGTCAGATTGTCCAAATGCGGCCCGCGTAACTAAACCCGCTCCGCGATCTCGTGGATGAGGTAGTCGGTCTTTTCCCAGCCCAGGCACGGGTCGGTGA
>URIE01000070.1 GCA_900547805.1 uncultured Collinsella sp. | reverse complement strand
CCACCACGCCACGACGCTGCTCTTTGGCGTCTTTGCCTCGGCGGCGCTGTGCGGTATCGAAATCAATCGACGCCATGCGCTCGAATTGCTGGGGATCGGTGCCGCAACCGGTGCCGCCTTCTCGATTGCCAATGCCGTTGGCGGAGAACTGTTTGCCCGTCAGGCTTACCCGCTCGTCGTGCACCTGCCGCTTATCATGTTCCTCTGCGCGCGCTACCGCTTAAGTCCGCTGCTCGCGGCATTGGGCGTCACCAGTGCCTACCTGAGCTGCCAGTTCAGCAACTGGATGGGTATCGCTGCATTCGCAGCCACCGATTCGCAGATTGCGTACTACCTTGCGCGCATCGCGACCACGCTCGGCGTCTTTGCCGTCCTCCTGCACTGGGGCGGCGATATCGGTCCGCGCCTGGCGATTAAAAACCCCACTGAGCTGGGCATTCTTTTAATTCTGCCGCTCGTCTACTACATCTTTGACTACGCCACCAACGTCTACACCACGCTGTTCCACTCGGGCTCGGTGGTGACCGTTGAGTTTCTGGCCTTTGCCCTTTGCGCCTTCTATCTTATGTTTCTTGCCGTCTACCTGCGCGAATACGAAGCAAAGGAAGTCGCCGAGCGTGAGCGCTGGATGCTCGAGACGCGCGACAACTCCGCCATCAAAGAGCTCGAGGCCTGGCGCCAATCTGGACGCGAGCTGTCGATCCTTCGCCACGACATGCGGCACTTTTTGCGCGGTCTGGCCATTCTTGTTGAGGAAGGGCACATCGACGAGGCGCTCGATCGCATCGATGAGCTCTGCGAGGCCAACGACCGCACCGCCGTGCGCCGTTACTGCGCCAACGAGACCGTCAACATCGTGCTTTCGTCATTTAGTTCGGATATCAACAAGCACGGCATCACCGCCGACCTGCGTGCCGCCGTGCCCGAAACCGTTCACGTGGGCGATGCCGACCTGTTCAGTGTGCTTTCGAACGCCCTGGAAAACGCCATCATCGCTGCAAGCGCCGCCCCCGAAGGCAAACGCTTTGTCGACCTTGACCTGCGGCTTGAGGACGGCCAGCTGCTGCTTTTGGTTTCCAACACGTTTGGACGCGCGCCGCGCATGGTCGACGGCATGCCCGTGACCCAACACGCCGGCCACGGTTTTGGAACCAAGAGCATCAAACTTGCCGTGGAGCGCATGAACGGCAACTGCCAGTTCCGCATTAACGGCGATCGGTTTGAGCTGCGCGCTGTGATGTAAGGGCGCGGGCGCGACGGATTTGCGTTCCGCGGGTACGGCTCGCCCGCTCGGGGTCGTTTGTCGACGCGGGCTCGCTACAGCGGCGCGGCCGCCGGGGTCAGCTGCTTAATGTAGGCCCACATGCGCTGCTTGGCCGCCTTGTCGGTGAGTGCCGCCTCAAAGCCGTCGAGCGCGAGTACGCGACGTCCCTGCACGTGGGCGACCAGGCCGGGCTTGAGCATGGCGGTGTCAAAGTCGTCGATCGCCACGAGCATGTCGGCGTAGGTTTCGCGCATGACATCGGCCGCGCTGTTGTCCAGCAGCAGCACTGCCTCGGGGTCCAGGGCCTCCAGCGCCTCGCGGAACAGGTCGCACGGCAGGGCCTCGCCCACCGCGACCGTCCCATTGCCCGCGCCGGAAACGCTTGCCAGCGCGCAGAAATCCTCGGGCGCATAACCGATGGCCCCGAGCGCCTTGCGCAGCGCGGCGCCATCCGGGCCGGCGGCAAGCTCGCCGCCTGAGCGCTCGGCCTCATCCAAATCGCCTTTGACCAGCACGATCGGCGAGCACGCATTGCCCGCGATGCGCACGCCACGCGCCGCAAGCGACGCGAGCTCCTGCTCGGTGGCCTGGGCGATGGCTTCTTTTTTCTGGCTTTGTGACGTGGGCATGCGCTCTCCAATCGTTTGCGTGCCCACCATTATATAAAAGAGCTGCCCGCGAGTGGTTGCTTTGCGGGCGGCTGGGTATAAGCACGGTCGTACTGAGTTTTACGCGGCCGAGCCGCGTCGCATTATGGAGGTCACTATGGCTGACATTAAGCAGATTACCCCCGAGAACTTCGATTCCATCGTTAACGACAGCCTGCCCGTGCTGGTTGATTTTTGGGCCCCGTGGTGCGGGCCGTGTCGTTCGCTCTCGCCCATCGTGGACGAGCTTGCCGACGAGCTGGCCGGCAAGCTTGCCGTGGCCAAGTGCAACGTCGATGACAACCAGGACCTGGCTATGAAATTTGGCGTCATGAGCATCCCTACGCTGATCGTCTTTAAGAACGGCGAAGAGGTTGACCGCTCGGTCGGCGCACTGCCCAAGGCGAGGCTTCAGGCGCTGCTGGAGAAGCATCTGTAATACGCTTGTTACGTATCTGCCGTCCATGAGCGGTTTTGCACCGCTCGCCGGAGCGCCGGGTGCAGGGTGCGCGACCATGGATAGTATGGTAGACACAAACAGCCCCCAGTGAACGGGTGCGGGTCAGACGGACTCGCACCCGTTTTCTTATGCGGCGGCGCCCGGGGCGGGCGTAGTAGAATCTGAACCACTGGATTGCCCCGTACAAAAGGAGATTCCCATGCATGACGTTGGAATGAACATGAGCCAGCTTGCCATGAGCGTCAAGCAGGTCGACGACACCATCGAGCTCGCCCACGAGTGGAGCCATCAGCTGCTGCATGCGACCGAGAACTTTGACATGGAGCGTATTGGCGCCAAGCTCGAGGCCGCCATGGCTGCGCTGCACGAGGCGCATGACGCGCTCGAGGGCTACGAGGACGCCATCGAGGCCGACCACAACTCCGTCGGCTCCGTGAAGCTGGTGTAGCGTGGCCGAGCACGAGCACGAGCACGGCTGCGACCACAAGCACGAGCATCCGCACGGTCCGGCCGACCAGGCGAGCTGCCGTTGCGCCGGCTCCAGCTCCGAGCTGGTACGCTTTTCGGTCACCGCGCCCGACGACCTGCTGCGCCGCTTTGACGAGCAGATCGCGCGCCGCGGTGACGTGGCCAACCGCTCCGAGGCCGTGCGCGACCTGATTCGCGCCTCGATCGCCAAGGAGCAGATGCGCACGCCCGACGAGCAGGTCATCGGATCGCTCACCATGATCTACGACCACCACACCGGCGATCTGACACGCCGCCTGGACGAGGTGCAGCACGACTACACCGACGAGATCGTCTCGACCCTGCACGTGCATCTGGACCACCACAACTGTCTGGAGATTCTGGCGCTCAAGGGTCGCGGCGAGCGCGTCTACGAGCTGGCCGACCGCCTGCTGGGCCTGCGCGGCGTTAAGCACGGCGAGCTCACGTGTGCCGCCACCGGACAAAGCCTAGGACTGTAGCGGGATTTTCCGCAGCGCACCTGCCAAAAAGGGACAGGTTTGTTTTGGCAGGTTTAGATGTTTTACCTACCAAAATAAACCTGTCCCTTTTTGGTCGGTTTTGATGAGGGAGAGCCGCATGCGGCATGTGCATATTCATGTGACGGGCATTGTGCAGGGCGTTGGCATGCGGCCGTTTGTGTATCGCGAGGCCATGGCGCATGGCATCTGCGGCTGGGTGCTCAACGCAGGCGACGGCGTGCATGTCGAGGCGCATGCCTCGGGTGCGGCCGTCGACGGCTTTGTCGCCGCGCTGTCGGAGCACGCACCCGCGGCTGCCCGCGTGGAGCGCGTCGACGTTGCGGATTTGGAGCCCGGCACTTGGGATGCTGCCAATGAACAGGGCTTTCGCATTGTGGCGTCACAGGACCAGACTGCGCATACGACGCTCGTCTCGCCCGATATCGCCACCTGCGACGACTGCCTGCGCGAACTGTTCGATCCCGCCGACCGACGCTATCACTACCCCTTTATCAACTGCACCAACTGCGGCCCGCGCTTTACCATCATCCGCTCGCTGCCTTATGATCGAGCGGCCACCTCTATGGATCGCTTTCCCATGTGCCCCGAATGCGCCGCGGAGTATGCCGACCCACTTGACCGGCGCTTTCATGCGCAGCCCGATGCCTGCTTTGACTGCGGGCCGCATATTACCTGGCGCGAGGCGGCAGGCGGCATGGTGCTCGAGAGCTCAGAGGCGACGCCGGCTGTCGGCGACACGCGCGAGTCTAGCGACGCTATTATCGAGCGCTGTGTCGAGCTGCTCGAGGCCGGCGGCATTGTTGCCATCAAGGGCCTGGGCGGATTCCATCTGGCTTGCGACGCCGCCAACGAGCAAGCAGTAGTCGAGCTGCGCCGTCACAAGCGCCGCAGCAACAAGCCGCTTGCCGTTATGGTGCGCGACCTTACCGATGCCGAGCGCCTGTGCCGTGTCAACGACGCCGAGCGCGACTTGCTGGCCGGCAGCATCCGCCCCATCGTGCTGCTGCGCCGGCGTGGTGTTGGCATGGGAGATTCCTTCGATGCTCTCGCACTTGCGCCGTCCGTTGCGCACGATCTGCCCGAGCTCGGCGTCATGCTCCCCTATACCCCGCTTCAGCATCTGCTGCTTGCCGCGGCAGAAACGCATGGCATGCACGCGCTGGTTATGACCAGCGGAAACTTGAGCGAAGAGCCCATCGAGACCGATGACGATCTTGCCTGGGAGCATCTCGTTGCCGCCGGCATCGCCGACGCGCTGCTCGGCAATGACCGCGCGATCCTCTCGCGCTACGACGACTCCGTGGTACGTGTGGTCGACGGGGTCGTTATGCCCGTGCGCCGCGCTCGCGGGTACGCCCCGCAGCCGTTGCCGCTGCCGGCACTCGCCAGCGCCGCGCCCTGTGTGCTCGCCTGCGGCCCGCAGCAAAAGGCCACGATCGCACTCACGCGCGAAGACGCGAATGGAACGTCGGCCTGTTTTGTGTCGCAGCATATCGGCGATGTCGAAAACGGTGCGACTTTCGATGCGTGGAATGCGGCACGCACGCGACTGGAAGACCTTTTTGACCTAGCGCCCGCCGCGCTGGCCTGCGACTTGCACCCCAGCTACCTATCGAGTCAGTGGGCACGCGAACAGGCGCGCGAGCACAATCTGCCGCTTATCGAAGTCCAGCACCATCATGCGCATATCGCGAGCGTGATGGCTGAGGCTATCGCCACAGGACAGCTTGCACCCAATGCGCGCGTACTTGGCATCGCCTTCGATGGAACGGGCGCTGGCACCGACGGAACCATTTGGGGCGGTGAGTTTCTTGTCGCCGGCCTCGCCGATTTTGAGCGCACCGCGCACCTGCGTACCTGGGCACTCCCCGGTGGCGCCGCATCTGTGCGCGACGCCCGACGCAACGCCTTTGCCCTGCTGAGCGAGCTCGATCTACTCGAACATCCGGGTGCCGCGGGACTCCTGGGCGGCCTCGATGAGCAGACGCGCAGTATCACGACCACGATGATCAAGCGGAACATCAACAGCCCGCGAACGAGCAGTATGGGCCGTCTGTTTGACGCCGCGGCGGCGATCTTGGACATCTGCGGCACTGCAACCTACGAGGGCGAACCCGCCATCGAGCTCGAGGCCGCCGCTTGGCGCGCGTTCGGCAGAGAAAACGCCTCCTCTACCGACAGCCAGGTTGGTGCATCAACACCTGCCGACGGCTCCCCGATTTTGGATCCCAAACCGCTTTTTGAGGCGCTTTTGAGTGGAATCGAGGCCGGCGTGCCAACCGGCAGGCTCGCACTCGGCTTCCATATCGCCATTGCACGCGCATCGGCACGTATCGCAAGCGAAATCTGCGCTCGCGAAGGCATCGACACCGTCGCGCTCTCGGGCGGCGTATTCATGAACCGGCTTTTGCTTCGGCTCCTCACGCGCGAGCTCAAAGACGCCGGTCTTGCCGCCTTGGTTCCCCGCACTGTGCCCGTCAACGACGGCTGCATCGCCTACGGCCAGGCGGCGGTCGCCCGCGCCCGGCTCGCGCAGGTCATACCGCAGTAGGCTGTTTGGCCAGCCCATGCGCAGCCGTCTCACAGGTGTAACGCGTTTGCTCGTGTCCCCCGCGAGCGCTACCATCAACTGATGGACTATTAAGCGCCCATCCAGCGCAAAGCGTATAAAAGGGGAACATTATGTGCCTTGCCGTTCCCGGTAAAGTGGTCAAACGCGACGACGACCTAAAGGCGACCGTCGACATGATGGGCATCGAGCGCCCCGTGTCGCTGCGACTTGTGCCGACGGCACAGGTGGGCGACTATGTTCTCGTACACGCCGGCTTTGGCATCCAGATTGTCGACGAGCAGGAAGCTCAAGAGACGCTCGACCTGGTCAATACCATGACTGAGCTGGTCGAAGAGGACCAGCTGGTCACCAACCCGGCCGAGGCATACTAGTGGCGGCGGCACAGCCGGTTCACTCCGGTATCGACTTTTCGGCATTCCGCGACCCCAAGCTTGCCCGCGAGCTCATCGAGCGCATCCATGAGCTTGTCGGCGACCGCACCATCAACCTTATGGAAGTCTGCGGCACGCACACCGTGAGCATCGGCCGCTATGGCTTTCGCTCCATTATGCCGGCGGGGCTCAAGCTGCTGAGCGGCCCGGGCTGTCCGGTCTGCGTCACCGCCAACCGCGATATCGACCACGCAATCGCACTCGCCAAGATGGACGGCGCCATCATCACTACCTTTGGTGACATGATGCGCGTGCCCGGATCGTCTACCTCGCTTGCCGCGCAAAAGGCAGCCGGACGCGACATCCGCATCGTCTACTCGCCACTCGACGCGCTCGATATTGCCGAGCACAACCCCGACCGCCCGGTCATCTTTATGGGCGTGGGCTTTGAGACCACGACGCCCACCATTGCCGCCGCCATCCTGGAGGCAGATGCGCGCGGGCTCCAGAACTTCTCGGTCTATTGCGCCCACAAGACCACGCCACCGGCGCTGCGCACGATTGCCAACGACCCCGAGACGACCATCGACGGCTTTATCCTGCCGGGCCATGTCGCCACCATCGCAGGCCTGGCGCCCTTTGGTTTTTTGGTCGACGAATTCAGCACCCCGGGCGTGGTTACCGGATTTGAGCCGGTCGATATTCTGCAGGGCATCTGCATGCTGGTGCAGATGGTTGTTGAGGGGCAGCCCGCGATCGACAACGCCTACCGTCGCGGCGTCAACGTGGACGGCAACCCCGTGGCGCGCCAGCTGGTCGAGCAGGTGTTTGAGCCGTGCGATACCACGTGGCGCGGGCTGGGACCGATTGCCGCCTCGGGCCTTTCCATCCGCCCCGAGTTCTCGCGCTTTGACGCCGGCGCCCGCTATGACATGCCGCTCGAACCGACGATCGAGCCGCGCGGATGCCGTTGCGGCGACGTGCTGCGCGGGGCCATAGCGCCGAGCGACTGTCCGCTGTTCGGCCACGCCTGCACGCCCGAGCATCCTGTTGGCCCGTGCATGGTGAGCTCGGAAGGCAGCTGCGCGGCACATTATCGTTATCATGACTAGCCCAAACACCCTCGATTGGAGTTTTCGATATGTCCCATAGCGTCACCGATAGCACTGTCCTGCTGGGCCACGGCTCCGGCGGCCAGATGATGAAGCGCATTATCGACGAGGTCTTTCTGGATGCCTTTGGGTCGCCCGAGCTGCTTGCGGGCAACGATGCCGGCGTCGCCGCGCTGCCCGCAAGCGGGCGCATCGCCATGTCGACCGACAGCTTTGTGGTGACGCCGCAGTTCTTCCCCGGTGGCAACATCGGCAGGCTCGCCGTATGCGGAACCGTCAACGACGTCGCGACCTCGGGCGCCAACGTGCGTTATCTTTCGTGCGGCTTTATCCTCGAAGAGGGCTATCCCATGGATGAACTGCGCCAGATTGTGCAGACCATGGCCGAGACCGCGCGCGAGGCAGGCGTGGCAATTATCACCGGCGACACCAAGGTGGTCGAGCGCGGCGGGGCCGACGGCGTCTACATCAACACCGCCGGCGTGGGCGAGGTTCCTACGGGCGTGACGCTCAGCGGCGCCAACTGCCAGCCCGGCGACGTCATCCTGGTCTCGGGCACGCTAGGCGACCACGGTATCGCCATCATGAGCCAGCGCGAGGGCCTGGCGTTCTCGAGCAGCATCGAGAGCGACGCCGCGCCGCTCAACCACCTGATTGCCGACGTGCTGGCCGCCGCCCCCGACACGCGCTGCTTCCGCGACCCCACGCGCGGAGGCCTGGCCTCCACGCTCAACGAGTTTGCGCAGGCCAGCGGCGTTGCCATGGAGATTGACGAGGACGCCGTACCCGTGCGCCCCGACGTGCAGGCCGCCTGCGAGATGCTCGGCTACGACGTGCTGCAGGTTGCCAACGAGGGCAAGATGGTCGCCGTGGTGCCGGCTGAGCAGGCCGATGCCGCGCTAGCAGCCATGCGTGCCGCCCGCTACGGCGAGAACGCCGCCATCATCGGTCGCGTGCTGCCGGTCGCCGAAGGTGCTCGTCCCGCCGTGCGTGTGCGCACCGGCTGGGGCTCGACGCGTATCCTCGACATGCTCGTGGGAGAGCAGCTGCCCAGGATCTGCTAACGGCAAGGGCTTGCGCTGGCGTGATGCGCCCCGATGCCGTTAAAGATGTTCAGATTCCAGGCACGCCCGACGCGCAAGCCCAGTATCATGGGGTGCGCTTTACAACTCAAACGGCAGGAGCACCCATGACAGCAGCTTATTCCCATGTGATCTTTGATCTGGACGGCACCATCCTCAATACGCTCGAGGACCTGGCGACAGCCGGCAACCATACCTGCGAGCTGCACGGCTGGCCCACGTTTGCCGTGGACGAGTACCGCTACAAGGTGGGAAACGGCATGCTCAAGCTGGTCGAGCGCTTTATGCCCGCCGAGTACGCGGGCGACGGCCGCATGTTTGAGCAGACGCTCGCCGAGTTTAGGGCTTATTACGGCGAGCACAAGGAGGACCACACCGCCCCCTATGCCGGCACGGTCGAGATGCTCGACCGTCTGCGCGCCGCGGGCGTTGAGCTTGCCGTGCTCACCAACAAGGACCATATTTCGGCGGCTCCGCTTATCGAAAAGTACTTTGGCCCCGATCGTTTTGCGCTGGTGCAGGGTCGTGTCGACGCGTTTCCACCCAAGCCCGAGGCTCCCGTCACGCTGCATGTAATGGAGGAGCTGGGCGCCGACCCGGCGACCACGCTCTACGTTGGCGATTCGAATGTCGATGTTCTGACCGGCCACAATGCCGGCCTTAAGAGCGCCGGCGTCACCTGGGGCTTCCGCGGCCGAGCAGAGCTCGAAGCCGCCGGCGCCGACTACGTAGTGGACACCCAAGACGAACTCACTTCGCTGATCTTGGGCGACTAGCGAGCCGCCCACCAATAAGTTGCGGTGAAATAGGGACTGATTACCGGCCTACTGCCCCCAAACAGTCCCTATTTCACCGCAACTTAGATGGGCACGGGGTAGCTAAAAGAGCCCCGTCCCAAATTAGCTACCCCTCAACAATGGCGACACCACAAGTAGAGGACGGACAGCGAGCGACGTCCAAGCCGAACAAGTTGGCATGAAAAAGGCGAGGCATAGACCTTCTGGTCATGCCTC
>URIE01000069.1 GCA_900547805.1 uncultured Collinsella sp. | reverse complement strand
TCCCGGCTGTGGCCGCGGAGCGTTTGGGTATGATGCGGGGAAACGGTGCGCAGGCGGTTCTGGTTTGTGTTTACGGAAACCGCGCGTATGAGGACACGCTGGTCGAGCTTGAAGACGCGGCAAAGGGCGCGGGCTTTCGGGTGATCGCGGCGGTTTCAGCCATCGCCGAGCATTCTATTGTTCGCCAGTTTGCAGCCGGTCGGCCAGACCGACAGGACGCTGCGCAGCTCGCTGGGTTTGCGAATCAGATTCAGCAAAAGATATCTGCAGGTGATGCTTCTGAGCCGGCAATTCCGGGCGATCGTCCGTATAAGAAGGCAGGGGGCACCGGTATGGTGCCCAAGGCCACAAAAGAGTGCACCGCTTGCGGGGCTTGTGCCGCAGCGTGTCCCGTTGGCGCTATCGATAAAGACGATCCCAAGCGGGTGGACAAAAAGGCCTGCATTTCCTGCATGCGCTGCGTTGCCGTATGTCCGCGGGTCGCTCGCGCGGTAAATCCCGTCATGCTCTCTGCGGCTACCAAGATGTTGAGCAAAGCCTGCTCTGAGCGAAAAGAATGCGAGCTGTTCATCTAGCGCAAGGGCATTGAGTACTTTTCGTTTTATAACGGCAAAAAGAACGAACCCGCCGGACCTTACATCCGGCGGGTTCGAACATTTTAAAGTTGGTGCCCCCCAGCGGGATGTCCGCGTGCGGCTGGCGCCGCCCGCTTCCGCTGCGTCGCTCCGCTCCTTGCGTGCTGCGCTGGAAAACGCTCTGCGTTTCCTCAGCTCCGCACCCTGCCGGGTTCGAATCCCGGCACATGAATAGCAAAAAGCCCGTTACCGCAAGGGCAACGGGCTTCTCAGTTTAAATGGTGCCCCCAGCGGGATTCGAACCCGCGATATCCACCTTGAAAGGGTGGCGTCCTTGGCCGCTAGACGATGGGGACAGCGGGGAAGAGTATAGCAGACTTTTTTGCCGGCGCGTATATCGTTGGCAGATTGAAAAACCACCACACAGGGGTAGGCTTCTATTCCGATTTTCAAATATCTCAATCTGTAACATCTAGGCGGGCAAATCGGCTCTATCTGTTACAGATCGAGACAGACGGCGGGCGTCGGGACGAACATCTCAATCTGTAACAGTACGACGACTTTTAACGGTCTAAATGTTACAGATCGAGACAAACTACCGTGGCTGGTCAAAACCACCACAAAGGTGCCTGTCCCCTTTGTGGTGGCGGGGCGTTAGGGGAGGAGTTTCATCGCGGCGTCGTGGGCGGCGTGCTCGTAAGCGTCGTCGAGGGGCTTGAGCGGCAACAGGGCGGCGGCCTGTGCGTCGCCACGGCGCTCGAGGGCGTGGGCGATGAGCCAGTCAGCGAGCGCGGGGTTCTTGGGCAGCGCCGGGCCATGCAGGTACGTGCCGATGACGCCCTTGTAGATGAGACCCTCAAAGCCATCGTCGCCGTTGTTGCCGGTGCCCGTGACGACGGACGTTCCGAGCGGCGTGGCATCGGCGTCCAAAAGCGTGCGGCCACCGTGGTTCTCGAATCCCACAAAGGGCTCGGGTGCCAGGTCGGTCTTGACGGCGACGTTGCCGATCAGGCGGTCGGAGCCGCGTACGGTCTCGGCGGCAATGACGCCCAGGCCCTCGATGCGGTCCTCGCCCATATAGTACGAACGGCCGAGCAGCTGATAGCTGCCGCAGATAGCGAGCAGCGAGCCGCTATCCTCAACATAGGCCGCGACCTTGTCTTTTTGAGCGAGCAGTTCATGTGCAACTGCCAGCTGGTCACGATCGGAGCCACCGCCCATCATAACGATGTCGGCGTCGGTGAGATCGAGCGACTCGCCCATACGGACCTCGTCCACGCGCACGGGAATGCCACGCCAGGCGCAGCGGCGCTCGAGCGCGATAACGTTGCCGCCGTCGCCGTAGAGGTTGAGCGCATCGGGATACAGGTAGACGATGCGCAACGGGCGCGAAAGCTCGACCGGCGCGACGACGGAAGGGATGGCGTTGCCATCGGCGCGGGCCACGGCGCGCCCGGCAACAGCGTCGGCGGTGGAGTCCTTCAGTCCGTCGAGCTCCTTGACCAGCGGCGGGAAGGCCGTGTAGTTGGCGACGGCGTAGAAAGTGTCGCCGGCGGCCTCATCCGCCACGGCGCCAATTGCCTGCGCGACGTCCGAGATAATCGCGGCATCGATGCCGGCGTACTTGAGGCGCACCTGCATATCGTGCGCGCGTGTGCCTCCGGCAAAGGCGACAAGACCCGGCGTGTCAGCGATGCGCTCAAAGTCGACGTCGTAGATCCACGATACATCGTGGCCGTCGGCATCGTTGTCGTTGAGGAAGAAAGCGCAGAGTCTGCCGCCTGCCGTCTTGATGGACTGGATCTGTCGATCGAAGCCCACGGGATTCTTGGCCAGGTTTGCCTCGACGGTGCGACCGGCAATATCCCAGCGGCCCATGCGTCCGCCGGCAGGCACGTAGGCATCGAGCGTGGGCTGCAGGTGCGCCGTATCCACGCCTAACTCATGTGCGGCAAAGAATGCGGCGGCAACGTTATAGACCATATATAAGCCGTTGTAGCGCGTGTCGATGTGCGCGGCTGGCGCGCTGGAATCAGATCCAAACACCAGGTCAAAACCATAGCCGTCGCGACTGAGCTTCACATTCGTCACGCGACGGACCAGCGCGGGACGACCCCAGCCGCACGAGGGGCAATGGTATGCGCCAAGCTGTCCGTACTGCACATAGTCGTACTCCAGCGGCGCGTTGCACTGCGAGCAAAAACGCGAGTCGCTAATGCGATCGGACTCGGTGTTGGTGGCGCCGTCGATGCCAAAGGCAATGCTTGCGTTGGGAACGCGCGCGGCAATCGAGGCGCACAACGGGTCGTCGGCGTTGTAGATGAGCGTTGTCGTCGGAGAGAGCTCCAACGCATGGGCGATGACGTCTTGGGTATGGTCGATCTCGCCGTAGCGGTCTAGCTGGTCGCGGAACAGGTTGAGCAGCACAAAGTACGTCGGCTTGAGCTTGGGCAGAACGCGTACGGTGTAAAGTTCGTCGCACTCAAAAACGCCCACGCGCTTGCCGCTGCTGGTGTGCTTAAGACCGCCGCGGGCCTCGAGCAGAGCACCCACCACACCAGGCTCCATATTGTTGCCGGCGCGGTTGCACACCACGGTGGCGCCGCTGGCGGCAACGGCGTCGGCGATGAGGTTGGAGGTGGTGGTCTTGCCGTTGGTGCCGGTGATTACCACGCTGCGGTCGACAAGGCCCGCGAGGTCGCTCAGCAGCTCGGGGTCGATTTTCATGGCGATGCGGCCGGGGAGTACGCCGCCCTGGCGTTTAAGGACGGAGCGCAGTCCCCAGCGGGCGATATCGCTCGAGGTACAGGCAAGAGATGAGCGGAGGTTCATGAAACCGTTCCTAACGTAAACGACATGGTCGGGTCGAGTGCGTCACTAAAAACCGTAGCGGCGCGCAAATTCCTGGGCAAGCTGCGACACGTCTTCGCAGGCATTGGCCCAGGGGGCAAAGTCGGGAGTGTCCGAGATAATACCGTCCGCTTCCCAAACGGCCTGGTGCGAAAGATCCCAGGGATCGCGTGGCTCGGGCCGGCAGGGAAGGTACGGCGTCTGGTACATGGGGTTCAGCAAGAAGAACGCGCCGCCCTCGCAGCGGTTGGCAAACTCGCGCAGCGCGCGTGTCGCCGGGCGCATCTTGTTTGTTTTGAACAGCAGAATCGTGCGGGCGAGCAGATACCAAGGAGAGTTCTCGAGCGCGTCAGCCCCGATCTCTTCCTCGAGCTGGTGGGCTAGGGCAAAAAAGCCGTCCTCGTCTTCCAGACGAGCGAGGGCGAGCAACACAGTGCCTGCGGCTCGGGTGGGGTAGCCTTCCGCCTTAAGGACGCGGCGGGCGTAGTTGGCGGCAGCACGGTAGCGGGCGCTCGCCATGCACAGCTGCGAGATGGCCTCGAGCGTGTGAAGCCACCCGATAAGAGCCGGCTCGCTCACGGTAAGGTCTGCTGCGGTGACACCATCGGCCAAAACATTATTGACCCAGTAGTGCGGGGCTTCCATGTCGAACCCGGGCACGCTTTGCTGCAGGTAATCGGCCGTGGTCGCCTCGAGCTTCATCAGATCGCCCAGGCAGGCGTCGACGGGCGTGTCCGCCAAAATGATGGCGAGCAGCTGGGCATCGAGGACATGCGCATCGACGCGGACGATCTTGAGCAGCTCATCACGCATATCGTCGAACAGGCGGTTGCGCGTCTGCTCAAACTCCTCGTCGCTGCCCATGTCCTCGATGCGGTGAAGCTCGTCGAGCAAATGACGATGAACGCCGGCATAGGACAGCAGCGCTTGGGCATGCTCGGTCTGCGCATACTTTTGAGGATTTGCGCTTATGTCGTTATGAACAAGCTCGCGTGCTGCATCGGTGAGTTCGGGGTGCGACGCCAGGTAGGTGCGCTCCAGGTAGGCGGGGATGTAGACGCTCGGATCCATTAGAGGTCTCCTCCCTTAAACGGCAAGCCCTGCTCGGCCGCCCGCAGGATGCGCTCGTCGATCTGGGAGCGCACGATATCGTTGGTGGCGACCCAGGCGGCAAAGCTGGCGTTGTCGGGGGCGCCCAGGCCCTCCTGCAGCACCGGCGTCGCCTCGGACAGCGCAAGGACAAGCTCGTCGGTGGAGCCCACACCCACGTTGACGCGGGCATAGACGCCATCGGGAAACTCGGTTTGGAAGTAGAGTGCCTCGGCTGCGTGCGGACATGAGCGCGCAAGGATGCGCAAGTAGTGCTCGGCGCCCTCGTAGTCCAGCTCGCGCCAGGCAGCGCTCATCAGCGCGATGAGCGTCCACGGGTCCAAGTCACGCTCCGCATCTTTGGAGCGGCGGCGCAGCGGGGTATTCGCGAGGTACGGCACGGAGTGAGCGGAGCGAAAGCGCTTGAGCTCCTCGGCGGGGTATTCGAGTTTTGCCATGGCGAGCATCGCGGTGTGGCGGACGCCGGCCGGATCGTTGGGGGCAAAGTCGAGGCTGCGGTTTGCGGCTTCGAGCGACATGCGATAGCGGCCGCTAATGAGGGCGCGTGACGCAAGGGCGGCAAGCCAGCGCAGGTAGGGGCGGCGCATAAGGTCGCCAGCGGCCTCGCGTTCGTAGGGGTCCTGCGCCGAGGCGATCTTGAGTGCCAGGTCGTGCTCGACTTCATCGCGCTTGGATGCCAAGTACTGTACGTATTCCTCGTTGGATTCGGCGGTGAGCGCCGTCAGCATGCGCTGGGCATCCCAGTTGGCCGGATCGAGCGCGGCTGCCTCGCGGAGCATGTTCTCGGCAGCTGCCTCTTCTTGCTCGGCCTGGGTGTCGTCGGGGATAAAGGGAATGCGGTAGTCGACAGCCTCGACCACCTTGGCAATGAGGTGCCCGGCGCGGTCGCGGTCGTGCACGATGAGCGGTGCGGGGTTGCGGGTGAATTGTTCCATCAGACGCTCTACGGCGGCAGCGTCGGTGAGCGGGATATTGTCGCGGCGCAAGGCCTCAAGAACGAGGCGATGGCAATCCTCTTGAATGGGATCGAATGCCATGGGGCCTCCTTTGCTGCGGTTAGGGTTCAAATATCTCTATATAAAGTTCTAGTTTACCCGCATGTGGCACACCGGGGGCGCCGCACTTGGACTTGCACCTTTGCACCACGAAGACGGATGTCGCACAAATGTCGGTACCTTGGACGACCGAGTGGTATCACGGTGCCGCAAACGGTCGATTTTTGGCGGCGAACGGTGCATATTTTGGAGGGGCACCGTCCTGCCCGGGATATGTAGTCAACCTTGATAAAACGTTTGCCCAGCTTGGGAGTATGAATGCCGCACAAGGGTCTTCGGGGATAGAAAAAACGTTTCATCATTGGCAGCTTTAGATGAATAACTGACCAACCGGAACGGTAAAATAGTGCGTGTCCGAGCGTTGAGACGTTTAGACATCGCGCATTGTCATCGCCGGCAACGCGCAAACCGGTCCTAACGGAGCCAATTGGGTGCTCCGTTATATACGCAAGTCTAAGAGGGGCTTGTTTAGGAGGCACAGTATGGGACGTTTTACCAATCCTCGCGATCTGTACTTTGGTGAGGGCGCTCGCCACGAGGTGAAGAACCTCAAGGGTAAGAAGGCCATCATCGTTTCTGGCGGCAGCTCTATGCGCCGCGGCGGGTTCCTGCAGGACGTTGAGGCCGACCTCAAAGAGGGCGGCTTCGAGGTCAAGCTGTTCGAGGGCGTCGAGTCCGACCCGTCCATCGAGACGGTCATGAAGGGCGCCGAGGCCATGCGCGAGTTCGAGCCCGACTGGATTATCGCCATCGGCGGCGGCTCGCCTATCGATGCCGCTAAGGCCATGTGGGTCTTCTACGAGTATCCCGAGGAGTCCTTCGATAACATCATCCAGCCGTTCAGCTTCCCCGAGCTGCGTCAGAAGGCTCATTTCTGCGCCATCTCCTCTACCTCCGGCACCGCTACCGAGGTCACCGCGTTCTCCGTCATTACCGACTACGCCAAGGGCATCAAGTACCCGCTGGCCGACTTCAACATCACCCCTGATGTCGCCATCGTCGACCCCGAGCTCACCTACACCATGCCCGCCAAGCTGTGCGCTCACACCGGCATGGATGCTCTGACCCACTGCATGGAGGCCTACGTTTCTACCTTCGCCTCTATGTTCACCGACGCCAACGCTCTGCACGGCATCCGCGAGATCGTCGAGTGGCTGCCCAAGTCCTATGCTGGCGACCATGAGGCCCGTCAGCACATGCATGAGGCTCAGTGCATCGCCGGTATCGCCTTCTCCTCGGGCCTGCTCGGCATCGTTCACTCCATGGCTCACAAGACCGGTGCTGCCTTCGAGAACGGCCACATCATCCACGGTGCTGCTAACGCCATGTACCTGGGCAAGGTCATCCAGTGGAACTCCAAGGACCCGCGTGCTGCCGAGCGTTACGCTTACGTGGCCAAGGAGATCCTGCACCTTCCCGGCGAGACCAACGAGGAGCTCATCGCTGCGCTCGTCCAGAAGATCCGCGACCTCAACGACCAGCTCAACATTCCGCAGTCCATCAAGGATTACGCGAATGGCGGCGTGAAGGTCGACGCCGAGAACCCGCAGATGGTTTCCGAGGAGGAGTTCCTCGCCAAGCTGCCCGAGATTGCCGCGAACGCTGAGCAGGACGCCTGCACGCCCGAGAACCCGCGTGAGACCAAGGCTGCCGACTTCGAGAAGATTCTCAAGGCCTGCTACTACGACACCGACATCGATTTCTAATCGACTCTTGTTATCGTAACGAGGGGCTCCGCACGTATCCGTACGGAGCCCCTTTCTTTTTAATTAGAGAACGGGATAAAAATGGCTGCAATTTTCAATAGCCCCAGCAAGTACATCCAGGGCCCGGACGAGCTGGCCAAGCTCGGTTCCTATGTCGAGCCGCTCGGCGCTAAGGCTCTCGTTATCGTGACGCCTTCGGGCAAGAAGCGCGTCGGCGCCAAGATCGAGGGCGGCTTTGCCGAGGCTAAGGCCGAGCTGCTGTTTGAGGACTTTAACGGCGAGTGCTCCAAGGGCGAGGTCGATCGCCTGGTTGCGCTCGCTCGCGACAACGGTTGCGACATCATTGTCGGCGTCGGTGGCGGCAAGATCCTCGACACCGCGAAGGCCGTCGCCTATTACCTGGAGTCCCCGGTTATCATTTGCCCCACCATCGCCTCGACCGATGCACCGTGCTCGGCACTTTCGGTGCTCTACACCGACGACGGCCAGTTCGATAAATATCTCTTCCTTAAGGCAAACCCCAACATTGTCCTGATGGATACGACGGTTATCGCGGCGAGCCCGGTGCGCCTGACGGTTTCCGGTATGGGCGATGCGCTCGCAACCTACTTTGAGGCCCAGGCGACGCATGATGCCGACGGTGGCACTTGCGCCGGCGGCAAGGGCGGAATGGCCGGCCTGGCGCTCGCCAAGCTCTGCTACGAGACGCTTATGGCCGATGGCGTCAAGGCCAAGGTCGCGCTGGAGAAGGGTGCGCTCACGCCTGCCGTGGAGCATATCATCGAGGCCAATACGCTGCTTTCCGGCATTGGCTTTGAGAGCTCGGGCCTTGCTGCTGCTCATGCCATCCACAATGGTCTGACGATGCTGCCCGAGAGCCACGGCATGTATCACGGCGAGAAGGTCGCCTTTGGCACCATCGTCCAGCTGGTACTCGAGGATGCCCCGACCGAGAAGCTCGAGGAAGTCTTGGGCTTCTGCATTGAGCTGGGCCTGCCGGTTACGATGAAGGAACTTGGCGTTGCCGAGCTTACGCGCGAGCAGGCCATGATTGTTGCCGAGGCCGCCTGCGCGCCCGATGACACCATGTGCAACATGCCGTTTGAGGTGACGCCCGAGATGGTCGCCAACGCCATCCTGGGTGCCGACGCGCTGGGTCATTATTACCTTATGGATGAGTAAACTAAGGTAAGGAAGGGGCAAAGCCGGCAGATGGCTTTGCCCCTTTTTGCTATGGTGCAAAGTAACCTGTCCCCAATGCACAAGTTGGTGCAGGGGGGCAGGTTACTTTGCACCAATCGTTGTTTGATGAAGGGCGGATTCTCGTATGGCGCTTCCCATGGTTTATGGCGGTCCCGGCCGGTATGTTCAGGGGCCGGGCGAACTTTCCCGTCAGGGCAGATACCTGTCATGGTTGGGCTGCGCTGCCTATGTCTTGTTTGACCAGGGCACCGAGGATCGGCTGTGCAAGCAGATCGTCGATGGATTCCAAGACGACGATTTGCGAGAGCCGTTCTTTAAGATCTATAAAGGTCCGTGTACGGAAGACGCCGTTATCGAAATGGCCAAGGAGGCCCAGGCCGAGTATTGCGACATGGTGGTCGGTATCGGTGGCGGCAAGATGCTCGACATTGCCAAAGCCGTTGCGCATTTTGCCGAGCTCCCGTTGTGCGTATGCCCCACAGCGGCTTCGATGGACGGTCCGTGCAGCGCGATTTCGGTGCTGTATCACGAGGATGGGTCGTTCGACCGCTACCTGATGCTCGAGAAGAATCCAGACCTGGTCGTGGTCGATACCAACGTGGTCGCGGCAGCCCCGCTGCGTATGACGGTCGCTGGTATGGGCGATGCGCTGGCAACGTACTTCGAGGCGCGTTCGTGCGCCGCGGCGCACGGCGCCAACGAGCACGGTGGCACGCCGGGACACTTGGCCCTGGTCACAGCACGTGCCTGCTACGACACGCTCATGGAGTGCGGCGTCGCTGCCAAGCGCGATCTCAAAAAGGGCCGTACATCGCCAGCGGTTGAGCGCCTGATCGAGTGCAATATTCTGCTCTCGGGCGTCGGCTTTGAGAGCGGTGGCTTGGCGCTTGCCCATGCCATTGCCAACGGCCTGACGATTTTGCCCGAGTGCAAGGCCATGCACGGCGAGGCCGTAGCGTTTGGCCTGGTGGTGCAGCTGCGCCTGGAGCGCGCGACTGAGCTTGATCGGGTGCTCGAGTTTTGCCAACGCGTCGGCCTACCGACGACGCTTGAGGAGCTGGGCCTTGGCGAGATTTCCGATACCGACCTGATG
>URIE01000068.1 GCA_900547805.1 uncultured Collinsella sp. | reverse complement strand
CGCTTAAGCGCTGCAGAAGCTAGTCGAGCAACCCTTGCAGGTTCAGCCAAAAGACCTGCAAGGGCGCAACCAAGCTCTTCAACGTTCCCGTGCGTAAAGGCAACGCCGTTGCCAGCAAGCACATCCGCGCACTCGGGGATGTCGCTCGTTACGCAGCAGCAGCTATGGGCCATGGCTTCCAACAGGCTCATGGGCATACCTTCAACATCGGACGGCAGCACATACGCATAGCAATTGGAGTACAGCTCCTCCAGGAGCTCACCGTCAACGAAGCCGGTGAAAAGGATTCGAGGATCGCCCTGGGCGGCTTCGCGCAGAAACGCCTCGTACCCAGAGGTATCGGAGCCGCCGCCCGCGATAACGAGTTTCTTGTCAGTAACGAGCCCCCTGAAGGCCTCAATCAGGAGCTCGGGGCGCTTCTCAGGAACAAGCCTGCCAAGATAGAGCAGGTAGGAGCCCTTGTCGAGCTCCCAATTCTGTTTAATTAAGTTAGCAGGCGTCAACCGCTTTTGAGCGATGCCGTTGGGAATGAGGGTAGCGGTGCGGCAATATACGTCCTGGAAATAGGACTGCGCCGATTTTGACAGGACAATGAGGCCATCGGATTTGGTTGCCGCAGCCTTCTCACCCATCTTGATGTAGGCGCTGGCAAGCTTCCCCCACTTGGCACGCTTCCAGTCCAGACCGTGGATAGTTGCCACGGTTCTGATGCCGGCATGCTTCGCCAAGGGCAGAGGCACGCAGGGCCCCTCGGCATGATAATGAATCACATCGGGTCTGTCCTTGATAGCCGCCTTGGTAGCGAAATATGAGGAACTCAATGCAGCGAGTCCCTTTTTATCGATAGTCTTAACGGGAACAACGTGAACGCCGTCCACAGTACGCTCTCGATTCTCCGTGGCATTTCCAGTCATGACGTCAGCACCAGAGCGGTCGTAACAAGTAACTTCGTGACCCAGCGCCGCCATACGACGAGCAAGCTCGGTCACAACAACCTCAACACCGCCCTCACGGGAGCCATAACGTTTGTGTCCAATCATCGCGATGCGCATCTAGCACGCATCCTTGCCGGTAACGACCTCGATTACCGTTAAGACAATAATCTTAAGATCGGTCAAAACCCCTCGGTTGGCTATATATTCAAGATCACGACGAACCATGCCATCGAAACCTGTAGAGTTGCGGTCGGTCACCTGCCACCAGCCCGTGATGCCAGGCTTCACGGCCAGGCGCTGCAGGTCGTACTCGGTGTACTCCGCCACCTCATTCGGCAGCGGCGGGCGCGGGCCGACGACGCTCATCTGCCCCAGGAACACGTTCAGGAACTGCGGGAACTCGTCCTTCATCTTGAACATGGCGCCGGCCATCTCGTTCTGCTCCCTGAGCTCGGCGAGGCGCTCGTCTGCGTCCTTGTACATGGAACGGAACTTCCACATGCGGAAGGTAGTCAGGCTGCCGTCGGGTCGGGTATGGCCCACGCGGATCTGGCTGTAGAAGGGGCTGCCCTCGCTCTCCATGCGGATGGCCGCCGCCAGCACCAGGCTGGGGATCGCGATGACGACGAGCACGACACCGCTGAACACGATGTCGAACGCGCGCTTGACGGCCCTATAGGCCAGGCGCGAGCGGTCCCAGTCCATGATGGATTGCATGGCCTTGTAGCGTCCGGCGCCCTCGCGCCGGTCCATGGCCTGAGCAATCAGCGCCGCCCCCACAGGCGCTTTACTCTCTGTTACTTCTTTAGCAGCCACAGTCAAACTTACGTCCCCGTTCCCCAGGGATCCCCCAATCGGTAAATTCAAAAAAGCGAATGAATAGCTGATGCAACGTCTCCCTTACGTTTTGCTGGGAACGTCGAGCGGTAGCAGCTCCCTAAATGCGGAGTTACCTTCGCCCACGTCTACCAGGCACCAGCGTTTATGACGGTCGATCTTTTTAACGCGGGCCTCTTGCCCCACCAAGGGTCCCTGCTCTATGTGCAACACGCCGTCTTCTATGCGTGCGACGCTGTTGCGCACCACGCCGTCGTCGTCCAGCACGCTGCGGTACCAGTCCCGCGCATCGTCGGGCATGGGCATGTACGCCCGCTCCCTACTACCGGCGATACGGCAACCAAAGCTCAACTGGGCCAAAGCCCTATCGAGCGCGGCGGCATCGTGCGTGGCGACGAAGAAATATTCCTTGTACATGGGTTTGGTTTGGAGCGACCAGGCGCCGTCCCGCTTAAACCAGAACTCCTTTTGCATCACAAAAGCGTCCTGCATCAGTCCGTGCGGAATAACGTGGCGGACCTTTTCGCAGGTCTCGCGCTCTTTACCATTGGGGGTGTGGACCAGATACCAGCGGACGCGGCCGTGCTGGCTGTTGGTGGTGGCGCCATTAAATGCGCCCGGCAGCTGCTCTTGGCGCCGTGCCGTCTGTTCCATGTTCTCGCCCCCCTCTTTTGGCTTTGCGATGCACGCAAATGCAGTGGGCGTTTAGAACAGGCTTCTCGCTCGCAGCTAGGCGCAGTCGCAAAAGTACAGATTTTTGTAGAGGGGTATGGAGATGTACCTACTAGCAGTACATTTTGCGTAATCTGGGCAAATGCTGATTAATTGCTCGTATAATGACGTCTGTAGAAAGATACAAAAACCTGTACCTTTTTGTGCAACAAAAAAAGCCGCTCAACCAGCGGCTTTTCTTATTTGGACATGAAAAAAGGCGACCGTCCTTTGTGGACAGTCGCCTTTGTTAATTGTTGTGTGAATTGCCTTAGGCGCGAGTCTTGATCTCCTCGGTCACCTTCGCAACAAACTCGTCAACGCTCATCTGAACGGTCTCGTTGGAGCGATCGCGGACGGAAATGTTGCCGGCCTCGACCTCCTTCTCGCCCAGGATGAGCATGTAGGGCACGCGGTCGATGCTGCGGGCCTCGCGGATCTTGTAGCCGATCTTCTCGTCGCGGTCGTCGCAGACCACGCGAATGCCGGCCTCCTCCAGCTTGGCGCACACCTCGTGGGCGTAGTCGCGGCTCTTCTCGGAAACCGGAAGCGCCTTGACCTGCACGGGAGCCAGCCAGGTGGGGAACTTGCCCGCAAAGTGCTCAATCAGAATACCGATAAAGCGCTCGATGGAGCCAAAGCACACGCGATGCAGCATGATGGGGCGCTTCTTGGTGCCGTCGGCGTCCACGTACTCCAGGTCAAAGTTGAGGGGCATCTGGAAGTCGAGCTGGACGGTACCGCACTGCCAGGTACGGCCGAGCGAGTCCTCCAGGTGGAAGTCGATCTTGGGTCCGTAGAAGGCGCCGTCACCCTCGTTGACCTCGTAGTCCATGTGCAGCTGCTCCAGAGCGGTGCGCAGGCCCTCCTCGGCGCGCGCCCAGTCCTCGTCGGAACCCATGGAGTCCTCGGGGCGGGTGGAAAGCTCAACGTGGTACTTAAAGCCAAACTTCTGGTACACGGAGTCGATAAGGTTGACCACGCCCACGATCTCGTCGGTCAGCTGATCGGGACGCACAAACAGGTGGGCGTCGTCCTGGTTAAAGCAGCGCACGCGGAACAGGCCGTGCAGGGCGCCGCGCAGCTCGTGGCGGTGCACCAGGCCAATCTCGCCGGCGCGGATGGGCAGCTCGCGGTAGGAGTGCGGCTTGGAGGCGTACACCAGCACGCCGCCCGGGCAGTTCATGGGCTTAATGCAGTACTCTTCGTCGTCGATGACGGTGGAGTACATGTTGTCCTTGTAGTGGTCCCAGTGGCCCGAGGTCTTCCACAGCTGCTTGTTCATGATGAGCGGCGTGGAGATCTCCACGTAGCCGGCCTTGTGGTGGATCTCGCGCCAGTAGTCCAGCAGCGTGTTCTTAAGGATCATGCCGTTGGGCAGGAAGAACGGGAAGCCGGGGGCCTCGTCGCGCATCATAAAGAGGTCCATCTCGCGGCCGATCTTGCGGTGGTCGCGCTTCTTGGCCTCCTCCAGCATGTGCATGTGCTCGTCGAGCTCTTCCTTGGTGGCAAAAGCGACGCCGTTGATGCGGGTGAGCATCTTGTTGTCCTTGTCGCCCTTCCAGTAGGCGCCCGAGACGCCAGTGAGCTTAAAGGCCTTGAGGGCCTTGGTGTAGCAGATGTGGGGGCCGACGCACATGTCGATGTAGTCGCCCTGCTGGTAGAAGGTGATGCGGGCGTCGTCGTCCAGGTCGCCGATGTGCTCGACCTTGTACTTCTCGCCGCGCTCCTCCATAAGGGCAATGGCCTCGGCGCGGGGCTTCTCGTACACGGTGAACTTAAGGTTCTCCTTGACGATCTTTTTCATCTCGGCCTCGATCGCGGGGAAGTCGTCCTCGCTGATCTTGACGCCCTCGGGCAAGTCGACGTCGTAGTAAAAACCGTTGTCGGTCGCGGGGCCGTAGGCAAAGTCGGCCTCGGGATAGAGACGCTTGATGGCCTGCGCCATGATGTGCGCGGCGGAGTGGCGGATGACGTGCGTGACCTCGTCCTGCGGGAGCTCGGCCACCGAACCGTCATTGTAGAGTGCCTTCATGGGTATGTTTTCTCCTCTCGGATGCCTGATGCAAGTGCGTGCGATGCGCTCGGCGTTTTTGACTTGCATCATTATAGGCAGGTTGCCTTGGTATACAAGCGCCCGCCGCACCTTAATGGCACGGCGGGCGATTTTCTACGCATGCTTCATCGTGTGGGGCGGGTTGCGCGTGTGGCTTGCGGCGTGCCCGTGACGCGTGGCGGTTGCGCGGGACGCGCGGTGCCCGTGGCTTGCGGCCGGCCCGGCGATGGATGCGTTACTGGATGCGAGTTCGGCAGTAGGGGCAGACCTTCCAGTGCGCATCGAGCGGGCGATGACAGCTGGGGCATACGTTGCGAACCTGGGTATCACACACCGGGCAGACGACGAAGTCCTTCTCGATGGGGGCGCCGCACTGCGGGCAGGTGCCGTACTGGGCAAGCTGGCGCTCGCGCAGGGCCATGTCAAGCTCCTGCTCCTCGCGGTCGGCCGCGTAGGAGTGCGGACGCAGGACCAGGTAGGCGATGAGGCCCACAAACGGGATGAGGGCGATGATGCCCCATGCCACGTAGGCGCTGGCGCCGCGGCGGCGAGCGTCGATGAACACATAGACGACCGACAGCACATACAGGGCGATGATAAAGCCAACGAAGGCATAGACGACGCCCATAAGCTGCGGCGACATGAGCTCGGAGATGTACTTGGACATTGGGGTGTACCTTTCGGGGTAGTTACAGCTCGGGTTAGTGTAACACGGGGGTCAACGATTTGGCAGGTCGGGGCAGTGGGCGGACAGAAACATCTCAATCTGTAACGGGTGGAGTCCTAAAACCTTTCTTACTGTTACAGATGAAGATGAACGGTCGGACCGCCGGGCCAATGTCTCAATCTGTAACAGTAACTCGGCAAAATCCGTCCCAGATGTTACAGATCGAGACAAACCGTTCCCTACCCGACTTCAATCTCAATCTGTAACACCTAGGCCTGATATTCCCTCCTTACTGTTACAAATCAAGACAAACGATGACCCCGCCAGTCATATGTCTCGATCTGTAACATCTAGACCCCAAATCCGCACCTTACTGTTACAAATCGAGACAAACGAAAACCATCCCGACCGTTCATCTAAATCTGTAACACCTAGGGTCCAAAAACCCTTCTAACTGTTACAGATTGAGACAAAGAGAAACGTCCAATCCCAAAATCTAAATCTGTAACAACTAGGGACCAGAAACCCTTCCACCTGTTACAGGACGAGACAAACGGTCACTCCATCAGACAAAAATCTCAATCTGTAACAGTTACTCACCAAAAACGGGTCTACCTGTTACAGATTGAGACAAACGGTGAACCAGCCGACCAAACGTCTCGATCTGTAACATCTAGACCCCAAATCCCCCTCTTCCTGTTACAGAACGAGACGAACGTTCGACCGTGGACTCAGCATCTCGATCTGTAACGGGTAACGGCATCGACCGCGAGCTTGGGTGGCGGTGCCCGCGGTCTGGCAAGGACGAGATCCTCGCTGGCTCTCCCCTCGGCTGCCGTTGGCGGATGCTGCGGGGCTGTTCGCCGCATTGCCGCCGCGCTGGGGGTGTGCAGACCGTAGGATAGTCTTATTGACAGCCTGTCAACTGGTCTTGGAGGCACTGTGACAGAAACGTTTGATATCGCGATTGTGGGCGCGGGCATCACCGGATGCGCCATCGCGCGACAGCTCGCGCGGTATGACTTGTCCATTTGCGTGGTCGAGGCGGCCAACGATATTGCGTTGGGCGCGTCGAAGGCCAACGGCGGCCTGGTGCATGCCGGCTACGACCCAGCGCCTGGCACGGTGAAGGCGCAGGTCAACGCCCGCGGCTGCGAACTCTACGGTACGTGGGCGCAGGAGCTGGGCTTTTTGTTCCGCCGCACCGGGTCGATGGTGCTGGGCTTTAACGACCAGGACCGCGCGCATCTGGAGCAGCTGCGGCGCAACGGCTTGGCGAACGGCGTGCCCGAGCTGTCGATCATCGGGCCCGAGCGCATCCACGAGTTGGAGCCGCGCGCGAGCGCCGAGGCAACATGCGCGCTGTGGTGCCCCTCGACCGGTTTTGTCGACCCATTTGAGGTTGCCATCGCCGCGCTGGAAAACGCTGTCGCCAACGGGGTGACGTTTATGCGATCCACGCCGGTGGAGTCGATTGAGGTTGCTGACGGCGAGGACGATAGTGCTGCGCGCTTTACGCTAGTGACGCCCACCGGCGATGTGCGTTGCCGCTACCTCATCAACGCCGCGGGCAACGGCGCCGCCGACATCTCGCATATGACGGGCGCCGAGGAGTTCCAGATGGTCTGGCGCCAGGGCAACATCGTGGTGCTGGACAAGGAGCCGCGCACACTCATGCCGCTCTACCCCGTGCCGACGCCGGTGTCGAAGGGCGTCATCGTCACGGGCACCGTGCACGGAAACACAGTGATCACCGCGACGGCCGCCATTCGCGAGCCGGGCGACACGCAGACCTACGCGGGCGATGTGAACGCACTGCTAACCGGCGCACGCAAGCTGGTGCCCGATCTGGACACGCGCCGCGTGGTGCGCGCATTTGCCGGCGGGCGTCCGGTCATTAAGGGGACGAACGACTTCTTTATTGGGCAGTCGACCGTAGTGCCGGGGCTGTTCCAAGCGGCAGGCATTCAGTCGCCGGGCGTGGCGAGTGCACCGGCCATTGCCGAGCACATGGAGCAGGTGATGCGCGAGGCTGGTGTGGAGCTGCGCGAACGGGCCGACTGGAATCCGATTCGCCGCGCACCGGACGACTTTGACCGTGCGCCGCTTGCGCGCAAGGAAGAACTAATCGAGTCCGACCCCGCGTGGGGACAAATCGTCTGCCGCTGCGAGACGGTGCCCGAGGCCGAGATTGTTGCCGCGATTCATCGCCAGCCGGGTGCCGTTTCGGTCGAAGGCGTCAAGCGCCGTTGTCGTGCTGGCATGGGTCGATGCCAGAGCGGTTTTTGCCAGAGCCGCGTGGTGGCGATTATGGCGCGCGAGCTGGACTGCGAGCCCAGCGAGGTATTGCTGGAGGATGCCGGTTCTTGGCTGGTCGAGGGACCTTTGAAGGGGGTGCGCTAGGATGGCGACGGATATCGAGATGGACGCTGAACGCGACGCCGAGATTGCTGCCGCGGGCGCCGTGCCGACGCAGGCCTTCGACGTGGTCGTTATCGGCGGCGGACCTGCCGGTATGGCAGCCGCGCTTGCCGCTCACAAGGCCGGCGCGCGGGTGGCCATTGTGGAGCGCGAGCGGCACATGGGCGGAATCCTCCGCCAGTGCATTCACCCGGGCTTTGGTCTGTCGCACTTTAAGCAGGAACTCACCGGCCCCGAATACGCGCAGCGGTTTATCGACCAGGTGCGCGAAGCCGACATTGCGCTGTTCTTGGACAGCATGGTGATTGGGATTGACGGGGGTTCAGGCGCAGCGGACGCAGGCAACGCCGCGATCCACACCGTCATGCTCATGAGCGCCACCGGCATGTTGCAACTCACCGGGCGCGCGGTCGTCCTTGCCATGGGTTGCCGTGAGCGCACCCGCAGCGAGATCAAGATTCCCGGCAGCCGGCCCGCCGGCGTGTTTACGGCAGGCTTGGCGCAGCGATACATCAATATCGAAAACCTCAAACCCGGCTCGCGCGCCGTCATTTTGGGCTCGGGTGACATCGGGCTGATCATGGCACGCCGCTGCACGCTCGAGGGGATTTCGGTCGAGGGCGTGTACGAGCTCATGCCGTACGCCAACGGTCTGCGCCGCAACGTGAAGAACTGCCTGGACGATTTTGGCATTCCGCTGCATCTGTCGACCACCGTCACGCGCGTGATCGGGCACGACCGCGTGGAGGCCGTCGAGGTAAGCCAAGTCGACGAGCACCAGGCGCCCATTCCGGGGACTGAGCGCATCGTTCCGTGCGACACGCTGCTGCTCTCGGTGGGATTGATTCCCGAGAACGAGCTATCGGTGGCCGCGGGCGTGGAGCTGGACCCGCGCACGCGCGGTGCCGTGGTGGACCAGAGTCTGCAGACGGGCGTGCCGGGCATCTTTGCCTGCGGCAACGTGCTGCACGTGCACGACTTGGCCGATAACGTAACGACCGAGTCCGAGCGCGCCGGCGCGGCTGCGGCGGCGTACGCGCTGGGCGGTAGCACAGGTGTGACGCCTAGCTGCGAACTCACGGTCTCCCCCGCCGGCATTGCGGGCTACGCGTTGCCCGGACGCATTACGGCGGTAGCACTCACCAAGCTCAACTTCCGCGTGCGCCGGCCAGTCGATGCCGCTCGAGTGCGCATCCTGGCCAACGGCGAAGAACTGTTTGCCGGCAAAGTCCGTCCATTTAAGCCGAGCGTCATGGAGAGCTTCCCAGTGCCGGCAAAAGTGATCCAGCGTGCACTCGACCTTGGCGCCAGCGAACTCGTCCTGTCCGTCGACCCCGTAGAGGAGGCATAAAGCCATGAGTGACAACGCGATTGAGACGCTGCAGTTCAACTGCACCACCTGCCCGTCTGAATGCCTCCTGACCGTAGAAATCGAGCGCGATGTCAACGGCAACGTGGCGAGGGTGCGCTCCGTGACCGGCAACAGCTGCCCGCGCGGCGATAAGTTCGCACATCAGGAGCTCACTTGCCCCATGCGTGTGCTCACCACCACCGTAGCCGTCTCCGGCGGTGACGAGGCGCTGCTGCCCGTACGCACCGCCGAAGCCATCCCGCTAGCGCTCCATGCCCAGGCCATGGATCTCATCCGCGGCCTAGTCGTCAACGCCCCCATCCGCATGGGCGACATAATCCTCCCCAACCTCCTAGACACCAACATCAACCTAATCGCCAGCATGGACATCGAATAAGCCAAAGTAGTCATTTTGGGACGGGGCTCTTTAAGCTACCCCACCATCCACCCATCCCCTCCTCAGTTGCGGTGAAATAGTTCCTGATTTCCGCCCAACCCCGGCACCCAGGAACTATTCCACCGCAACTTTCTTTTGGATCAGATTTAAGGCTGCTGCCATCTTATGAGTTGCGGTGAAATACGGACTGTTTATCGGCCTGGAGTCGCTCAACAGTCCGTATT
>URIE01000067.1 GCA_900547805.1 uncultured Collinsella sp. | reverse complement strand
CCATCTCGCCCCGCCAGAGCATCTCGTTCGCCTATCGGGAGTGATGCAAGCGATTCAGTCCGCCGGATACATTCTTGGCGCCGCGCTCGCGGCAGTGATTTATCCTGTGGCGGGCATTACCGCCATGATTGCCCTCGACGTGCTGGGGGCGCTTTTCGCTTCTCTAGCTGTCCTCGCCGCTCAGATAGACGCAGGAGGACTCGACGAAGCCGACCGCAGCTCGTCCTTTTCCAATAAAGTTCGAGGACTTTTCTCTGAGATTTCGGACGGCTACAAGCTGATCAGGGGATACAGGGGGCTGTTCGCCCTTCTTTGGTGCGGGTTCGTCTTCGCTTTCGCGTTCTCTCCGCTCGCGGCATTGTTCCCAATAATGACCTTGGGACATTTTGGCGGTAGCACGGGGGATGCTGCTTTGGTGGAGGTCCTTTTCTCCGCAGGCATGCTGGCTGGGTCCGGCATTTTGGCGGCCACGGGAGGGTTCCGCAATAGGTCGTTCACCATGGTCGCCGCGATTGCCGGCTTCGGCATTGCCGCAATCGTATCCGGATCGCTCGGCCCGTCATTGTTCGCTGCTTTCCTGCCGGTGAGCTTTCTTATGGGCGCATGCTCCCCGTTGTACGCGGGAACCCAGACTGCCCTTATGCAGGAGCAGATACCTCCTGAGTACCTAGGCCGCGTTTTCGGCCTCTACGGAACCATCATGGCGTGGGCCATGCCCATGGGCCTCGCAGCCCCCTCCGTTTTTGCGGATCTGCTTGGAGCTCCGTTATGGTTCGTCGGCTCTGGAGCGACCATGGTACTGCTTGCGATGGCTATGCTGCTTGCTCCGAGCGTCCGAAACGCGGGGAAAAGAGATACCGGGCAGATTCAATAGCCCAAGTATTCGAAAAAAAGAGGCAGCAGCCATCGGTTCAAGCGTCAGCCTTCAAGCCCTTGCGACGACGAGGTATTGCACCGACATTCCGCATCGCGCTCCTTATTCGTCGCCAACTATCATTTTCGGATTTGCCGGCTTGCGCAAGGTCAAAACGCTCGCGCCGGCAATTGGGCAAAGGCGAAAAATCGACGTGAGCAATCTTTTTTGGCATGGCTGCGCTTCCAGTAAAACGCTAATACACAAAAGGCGGTTCAACCTATGGAACTCATAGTCAAAGCTAAAGACATCTTTTTGGAATATGCCGGCCGCGATATCCTAGATATCGAAGAGTTGGAAATCTACTCCTACGATCGCATCGGCTTGGTGGGAGACAATGGCGCAGGCAAAACCAGCCTGCTTAAAATTCTGAGCGGCAATCTTACCATTGCGGACGCCGACGTCAGGCGCTTCGGCAGCATTGCCCTCATCGGCCAACTCGATGAACTCGACCTTGATGCGGCTCAGGACAGTGGTGAGATGCTCTCCCGTCTCAACGTCGCCGGAGTGGCGCAGGAGACGATGAGCGGCGGGGAGGAAACACGCGCCAAGATTGCCTCTGCGCTCTCCCAGCATGCAAGCGCGATCTTCGCCGACGAGCCTACGAGCCACCTCGACCAAGACGGCATCCGCCTTCTCGTCGGACAACTCAAGGCATTTGATGGGGCTCTGCTCATCGTGAGCCATGACCGTCATTTTCTCGACCAGGTGGTAGACAAGATCTGGGAGCTCAAAGACGGCGGTATTTCCGAATTCTGGGGTGACTACTCCGACTATCTGCGACAGAAAGAAGAAGAGCGCAAAGCTCAGGCGACTCGATACGAAGAGGCGATGCGCGAGCGCGATCGCCTCGAAGCCGCCATCGAAAAACAGCGGAAAAAAGCACGGCAGGTCGACGCCAAGCGGAAGGGTGCGAAAAAAAGCAACGAGTATGCAGGTCGCTTGGGGCATCAGAAAACAACCGGCACCAAGCAGAAGAAAATGCATCAGGCAGCTAAGAACATGGAGAAGCGCCTCGAAGCGCTCGAAGGGATCGAGGCCCCAGATAGCATTCGCGCCGTGCGCTTCCGCCAGAGCAAGGCCCTGGAACTGCATAGTAAATTTCCCATCTCGGCAGACGATTTCAGCTTGAGCTTCGGCAACTGCATGCTCTATGACCACGCGAAATTCGAGATACCGCTCGGTGCCAAAGTGGCCATCACCGGTGGCAACGGTACAGGAAAGACCAGCCTGCTGAAGGCAATCGCTCGACGCGCCGACGGTATCAACATCTCTCCCAAGGCAGAGATCGGTTACTTCGAGCAAACAGGCTACAAGTTCGACGCCCGTCAGTCTGCGATCTCGTTCATGCAGGATGGTTGCGAGTACAGCATGACCGAAATTCGAGGCATCCTCGCCTCTATGGGAATCGGACCGCGCGACCTGACAAAGGACGTTGGCGTTCTCTCGGGAGGCGAAGTCATCAAGCTGCTACTCGCGAAGATGCTGCTGGGCAGATACAACATCTTGCTCATGGACGAGCCTGGAAATTACCTGGACATCAAGAGCGCCGAAGCCCTCGAGCAGATGATGAGCGCCTATGCCGGAACGATAGTGTTCGTCTCCCACGATAAGAGGCTGGTCGAGAACGTCGCAGACATTGTCTACGAAATAAAGGACACCAAGCTAGTCAAAATCTTTCAGCGCGAATAGCCCTAAATGAGCAGGAAATAATCCCCGAACGGAGACAAGGGAGTAAAACGGCAAAGAAAGAGCCTCCGTCCCAACGCAGGGAACGGAGGCTCTTTAATCGCTTTTACTCATCTCCGTCGCTGGTGGCTTTGTCATGACTCTCGTACGAAACGAAACTCAGCGGCATAGTGCGGCACTCAAAATCGCAGGTCAGAACCCTGTCGTCCTACTCCCACTCGATGGTCGCAGGCGGCTTGGACGTGATGTCGTAGCAGACGCGGTTGGCGCCGGGAACCTCGGCAACGATGCGGCCGGAAATGCGGGCCAGCACATCGTAGGGCAGCTTGGCCCAGTCGGCGGTCATGGCATCGCTGGACTCGACGGCGCGCAGGATGATCGGGCGCTGATAGGTGCGCTCGTCGCCCATAACGCCCACGGACTTAATGTCGGGCAGAACCGCGAAATACTGCCAGCAGCTGTGCTCGGAGTTGCGCTCGCCGGTCTGCTCAAACAGACGCTGGTTGTAGGCGTCGAGCTCCTCGCGCACGATGGCGTCGGCGTTCTTGAGGATCTCGAGCTTCTCCCTGTCGACCGCACCGATGATGCGGATGGCCAGACCCGGGCCCGGGAAAGGCTGGCGGAACACGATATGACCCGGCAGGCCCAGCGCCAGACCAAGCGCGCGGACCTCGTCCTTAAAGAAGTGATCGAGCGGCTCGATGAGGTCGAAGTGCACGCCCTCGGGGAACGGGATCAGGTTGTGATGGCTCTTGATGGTAGCCGTCTTGCCACCCGTCTTGCGAGCGCCGGACTCGATGATGTCGGGGTAGATGGTGCCCTGAGCCAGGTACTTGACCGGCTTGCCATCGGTCTCGAGCTGCTGCGCCACGGCGAAGAACTCTTTCCAGAACTGCGTACCGATGATGCGACGCTTCTCCTCGGGCTCGGTCACGCCGGCCAGAAGCTCGGCATAGCGGTCCTCGGCGTGGACGTGGATAAAGTCGACGTCAAACTGCTTGGTGAAGACCTCCTCCACCTGCTCGGGCTCGCCCTTGCGCAGCAGACCGTGGTTGATGAACACGCAGGTCATCTGCTTGCCCACGGCGCGGGCGCCCAGCGCAGCTACGACGGAGGAGTCGACGCCGCCGGACAGGGCCAGAATCACGCGGTCGTCGCCGACCTTCTCGCGGAACTCGGCCGTCATGGTCTCGACCAGGTTGTCCATGCTCCAGTTGGGCTCCAGACCGCAGATCTCAAACAGGAAGTTGCTCAGCAGCTGCTGACCGTACTCGGAGTGCTTGACCTCGGGGTGGAACTGCGTGGTGAAAATCTTGCGCTCGACGCACTCCATGGCGGCAACCGGGCACACGTCGGTGCTGGCGGTAACGGTAAAGCCCTCGGGCACCTCGGAAACGGCATCGCGGTGGCTCATCCACACGGTCTGCTCCATGGGCGTGGAGTTAAAGAGCTTGGCGCCGGCCGTGCGCGTGATGGTGGCGCGGCCGTACTCGCCCACCTCGGAGTGGCCGACCTTGCCGCCGAGCGTCACGGCCGTGATCTGATGGCCGTAGCAAAAGCCCAGGACGGGAAGGCCCAGGTCAAAGATGGCAGGATCGATGGACGGAGCGTCCTCGGCATACACAGAAGCCGGGCCGCCGGAAAGGATGAGCGCAGAGGCGTTCATCTCGCGAATCTCGTCGGCCGAGATGTCGCAGGGGACAATCTCGGAATACACGTTGAGGTCGCGGACGCGACGGGCAATGAGCTGACCGTACTGCGCACCAAAGTCGAGTACGAGGACCTTTGCGGAAGCCTTTTGATCCATGGTTTCCCCCTCTTGTTGGCGGGGAGCCGGTGCCCACCCGCGTGAATGAACGAAAATAACTCCCATAGTGTACACGTTATATGGGGTTTCTCGTCCCTCGCAGCCATCAGCGCACGGCAAACGCACGACCGGGGCCTATTTGACGGCAATTGAAGTGTTACCAAACGTTACAGATGATGTAATACGTTTGAACATTGGACGCCCTGTGCCACAATACTGCCGAACGACTCCGCCTCTGCGGCGGCAAATACGATAGGAATACCAGCATGAAGCGCATACTTCTCATCGCCACGGGCGGCACCATCGCATCGACCGAGGACGGCAACGGCCTCTCCCCCGCCCTGACCGGTGAGGAGCTCGCCCAGAGCGTCCCCGAGATCTCGGGCCTCTGCGAGCTCGACGTCGTGCAGCCCATGAACATCGACAGCACCAATATGCGTCCCAGTGACTGGATGCGTATCCGCGACGTCATCGTCGAAGGCTATGCCGACCACGACGGCTTCGTGATTCTGCACGGCACCGACACCATGAGCTACACCGCGGCAGCGCTTTCCTACCTGATTCAGGACAGCCCCAAGCCCATCGTGCTCACCGGATCGCAAAAGCCCATGGGCAATCCCTTTACCGACGCCAAACTCAACCTGTACCAGAGCCTGCTCTATGCGCTCGACGAACACTCGCACGACGTCTCGATCGTGTTTGGCGGCGTAGCCATTGCCGGCACGCGCGCCCGCAAACAGCGCACCATGAGCTTTAACGCGTTCATTAGCGTCAACTATCCGCCCATTGCCTACATTCGCAACGACCGCATCGTGCGCAATGGGCTCCACGGCACTCATCAGGGCGAAAACCCGGTGCGTTTCTACGACAGCATCGACCCGCGCGTGTTTGTCCTTAAGCTGACGCCCGGCGTGAACCCGGGTATCCTGGACGCCCTAGCCGATAGCTACGATGCTGTAATTCTTGAGACCTTTGGCATTGGCGGTATCCCCGAGTTTGGTGAGTCGGGCGAGTCATTCCAAGAGGCAATTTTCCGCTGGGTCGATTCGGGCCGCACCGTCGTTATGACCACGCAGGTCCCCGAAGAGGGCCTCGATCTGGGCGTTTATGAGGTCGGCCGTGCTTACGCCGATCATCCGGGCATTCTGCGCGGCGACGACATGACCACCGAGACGCTCGTGGCCAAGACCATGTGGGCACTCGGCCAGTCACGCGATGCCGCCGAAATCCAGCGCCTGTTCTACAGCCAAGTCAACCACGACCGTATCCCGATGGTGTAACCACCGGTCAATAGGCATCTTCTATTCGATACCCTCGAGAAGCTCTGACACCGTCATGCCGAGTGCGGGCGCGATCTTAAATAGAACCTTGAGCGTGAAATTTGCCGTCCCATCTTCGATTCGGTCGAGGTAGGGTCGGCTGATTCCTGTCGCCACACAAAAATCAACCTTGGAGATACCAAGGTCCCTGCGTGTCTCTTCGACCCGCCTGCCAAGAATCTGTTTCGCACGTTCGTCCATGCAGCCGAGTTTGAAATGGAGCCGAACATAAACGTAAACTATAGTTTACGTTTTGCCGAATACACAGGAGTTTTCTATGTCGGGTTCTTCGGTCCGCATGTACCGAGCCACGCTTCGCACAAACAGCGCACCGCCCAAGCTCGTCGTCGTTGAAGCAAAATGCCTTTCGCCCGATGAGCGCACGGCATTTGCATTGCTATCAAGTCGCGTCGCCGCTGTTCTGGTCCCTTGCCCGGCGCAAGGCGAACTTGCCATCCAATGCCAGACGCACAGTTGCTCGCTCAATCAGGCTGCCGTAATTGCAACCAGCCCATGCGGTCTGCCCCTTCTCCTGGAAGCCGGTACCGCACTTGCCCTTCGCGGCGCCGGATACGAAAACGAGGCCGCCGCCGACATGGTCTTTAAACCACGATCGAGCGGCGGCCTCGCAGCAGCCATTGAATATGTGTGCAGGCTCGTTGCCTAAAAGGACAAGCTAGAAACCAAAGCCAAAGCCCGTTCCAGTAATCGCCGAGTACATAAAGTAAACGTTGATCACGTTGAGGAACACACCCGTGATGCAACCGTTGCGCAGGTAGCGCTCGCACACGATGCGCGCCATGGCGGCAGAGTCCTCATTGTTCTTGGCCTGGCGTCCCGCCGTAAAGTACGTTGCCACGCTCAGCAGCAGGTTGAGCATCGGAAGCGCCAGCAGCTCGTAGCTCTTGCCCCAGCGCGTAACCTCGCCGGCTGCGTTAAACTTCGTTGCCACCTCGGGACCAATGTTGGGGATAACACACGCTGCAACCACCAGCGGAATCACCGCAAGCACGAGTAGCGCAATACCCATGTAACCGGCTTTTTTGCCATATTTAAACATGTGCGTCGTCCTTACACGTTAAAGCGGAAGTGCACGACGTCGCCATCGGCCATGACATAGTCCTTGCCCTCAATACGCAGCTTGCCGGCGGCCTTGGCGCCCTGCTCACCGCCGAGCTCGATGTAGTCGTCATAGCCAATGACCTCGGCCTTAATAAAGCCGCGCTCAAAGTCGGTGTGGATGACACCGGCGGCCTGCGGGGCGGTCGCGCCCTGACGCACCGTCCAGGCCTTGACCTCCATCTCGCCAGCCGTAAAGAACGACTGCAGGCCGAGCAGCTTGTAAGCTGCCTGTGCGAGCACGTCCAGGCCGGGCTGCTCCAGGCCCAGGCTCTCCAGGTAGTCGGCTGCGTCCTCGGGATCGAGCTCGGAAAGCTCGGCCTCGATCTTGGCGCAGATCGGTAGCGGCTTGACGCCATCGATGGGCGCCAGGTCGTCGTTGAGCATATCCTCATCCACGTTGGCCACATACAGGATGGGCTTCATGGTGAGCAGGAACAGGCCCTTGGCAGCGGCACGCTCCTCGTCGGTCATCTCCATCGATGCGGCGCGCTTGCCCTCGTTGAGCCAGGCGAGCAGGCGGCGGGCGACCTCAAACTTGGGCATAAGCTCCTTGTCGCGCTTGGCCTCCTTCTCGAGCTTGGGCAGCTGCTTCTCGAGCGTGCCCATGTCGGCCAGGATGAGCTCGGTCATGATGGTGTCGGCGTCGCCGGCGGGGTCGACGAACTCACCGGTGCGACCCACCTCACGCATGACGTTAGGGTCCTTAAAGTAGCGCACGACCTCGCAGATGGCGTCGGTCTCGCGGATGTTTGCCAAGAACTGGTTACCCAGGCCTTCGCCCTCGTTAGCACCCTTCACCAGGCCTGCGATGTCAACGAACTCGACCGTAGCCGGCACAATGCGGCCCGGGTTAACGATGTCGGCAAGCTTTTGCAGGCGGCTATCGGGCACGTCGACGATACCCACGTTAGGGTCGATCGTGGCGAACGGGTAGTTGGCGGCAAGGCCGGTCTTTTTGGTAAGCGCGGTGAACAGCGTCGACTTGCCCACGTTGGGCAGGCCCACGATACCGATGGAAAGGGACACAGCAGCTCCTTTAGGTACAGGTACTTTAAACTGCATAAGTATAGCGCCGCCGCAGCATCCGGGCGAACCCAGACACCACGGCGGCGCAAATGAATCAGAGATTGGGGTCGCGGGCTTAGTCTGCGAGCTTCTCTACCTGGTCGAGCATCTTGTTGAGCTTGGCCTTTGCCTCGGCCTTGACCTTCTGGGCTTCTTCGTGGGCCTTCGCCTTCTGGGCGGCCTTTTCCTCGGCTTCGGGATCGACGACGACCAGATTGGACGCGTCGTGCTCAACCAACTTGAGCGCATGCTCAGGGCACACCTTGACACAGGCACCGCAGCCCAAACAATACGTGGACTCCAACGCAAAGCGGCCGCTTCCCACCAAATCGCAGGCGAACGTGGGGCATACATTGACGCACTCGCCGCACGACGTGCACTTGTCAAAATCGCACTCCGGCGTGCTCACCTGCATGTTCTGGGCAAGCTCGGGGTGGTTTTGCAGCGTCGAGAGCACCAGCTGCCGCCCGTGTGTAAGCGTACGGCGACGCTTGGTCGTCGTGGTGCCGCACATGGTGTTGAGTGTGCGCTCCAACTGGGTAATCTGATGGCGATGGGCCTTGAGCTTCTGCGTCACCGAGGCCAGCGCCGCCGTCGCCGGATTGAGCTTGGTCACCGTCAGGCCCGTGGTGCGGGCGATCTTTTCCATGTACTCCTTGCGCTCGTACTCGCGGCGCTTATGGCATTTGAGGCTCTTAGGGTCGACCTCCAGGCCCATGCCCGTGCCGGCCCACTCCTCGGCGGTAGCGATTGCCTCGCCCAGAATGTCCTCACCGCCGGTGTTGCGGCATTTATCGCACACACCCAGCGGCAGGTACACACTCACGTTGGGATAGTCGGCCAGTACCGAAAACCAAGTCTCTGCCGTAATATCGCCCACGCAGGCGACGACGACCTCGTTCTCGCGCGGCATGCGCTTAAGGGCACGCGTGCAGGTAACGTAGGCGGTCTCGTGGCTCGTAGCAGCAGAGACGATATCGTCATACAGGTTTTTGGGCGCCAAGCGCGGCGAGATGATTGCCTCGGTCGGACAGGCAGCGGCACACAGGCCGCACTTGCGACAGGAGTCGAGAATCTCGATGGCGTCTTCCTCGACCTCGATAGCGTTGACCGGGCACACGTCCATGCACGCGGTGCAACCGCTCTTTTCGTTTTTGCAGGTCAGGCACGGAATGGTGTTGCCGCGCGGACGCTCCTTGTAGTCGGCAGGATTCCACTGCGGCGCCGACGGATCGAGTGCATCGGTCACACCGCCAAGCGGGTTTTTAAGAAAGTCGAAACCCTTGCTGATCTCGATAATGTCATCAAACAGATCGTGTTCCTGCGCCATGCGCGGCCCCTCCCTGAGCAGTGCAAACAAGCAAGAGATAATGATACGCTATCGGCCCACGCCTCGGGCAAATTACACGCGGAGCATCTTTGCGGCAAATAGCCCATGGCCTATCGCCGTCTCGATTGCACAAGATCAATCAAGCGCCAAACTATGCCTCGCGCATGAGCTCGGCGAGCTTTTGCCTGGTCACCTTGGCCTGCTCGTTGGCCATATTGCGTTCGTTTCTAAAGGCCGCATCCGCAACGCTCATCAGGTCAGCATCGGAAATCCCGCCAAGGCCCAGCTCCGCGAGCGTCGTCGGCAGACCGACGCGCTGGCAAAACTCGAGCACCTGATCAAGCTCGGGCGCACGCTCCAGGCGCAGCTGCACCACCAGGCCAAATGCCACGGCCTCACCATGCATGGCCTTGCACCTGTCTCTTATACACATCTGACGCTGCCGACGAATAGAGAGGTGTAGATCTC
>URIE01000066.1 GCA_900547805.1 uncultured Collinsella sp. | reverse complement strand
GCGTGTGGCCTGTGCTACCAGATGACGCAGGGCGGCGATGCCGATGGAGTAGTTGCCGGAGTGCATGACGCGGGCGTTCTGGCATAGCTCGCGCAGGCGGTCCATCTGCTCAGGCGTGTAGCCCGTGGTGCCGGAAACGAGTGCAGCGCCCGTGCGCTCGACATAGGCAACGACGGCGTCAAAGGTCGCGACGTTCGAGAAGTCGATGATCACATCGGCAGCCGGTGCGTTCTCGAGCTCGCTCAAATCGAAGCCAATCTGGGCCACGATATCAAAAACGGGCTGCCCGGCGGCATCGACAATGCTTTCGGCGGTGGTGCGGATGAGCGAGCCCATGCGGCCCGTTCCCATAATGACGGTCTTAATCAAGCAGACCAGCTCCCTTCAGAGCATCGGTAAGTGCGGATCGCGTGTCGTCTGCCATGGGGCACAGCGGCATACGGTAGTTTGCCTCGATCATGCCCATCTGGGCGAGCGCTTCCTTAACGGGGATGGGGTTGACCTCGCTAAAGAGGGCGTTGATGAGCGGCTGGCCGGCAATCTGGATATCGCGGGCGCGCGCTACGTCGCCGTCCAGATAAGCGCGGCACATGTCGTGTACGAGCTGCGGCTGCACGTCTGCCCACACGCTGATGGTGCCCGAGGCGCCCAGGCTCATGAGCGGCACGGTAAGCGCGTCCTCGCCCGAGTACATGCGGAAGTCGTCTGACAGCAGGTGGGCGATCTTGGCCGCGTAGGCGACGTTGCCCGAGGCCTCCTTAATACCCATGATGTTGGGGTGCGCGGCCAGGCGCTCTACGTTGCGCTCGCTGATACCGCAGCCGCAGCGGCCGGGGATGTTGTACAGGATGCAGGGGATGTCCACGGCATCGGCGACGGTCTTAAAGTGCTGATAGATACCCTCTTCGTTGGACTTGTTGTAGTAGGGGGTAATGAGCAGCAGGCCGTCGGCTCCCAAGCCCTGGTAAGTAAGCGACTTGGTGAGCATGGTCTGCGTGGAGTTGGAGCCCGAGCCGGCGATGACGGGGACGCGTCCTGCAACATGCTTGACCACGGCGGCGACGACGGAGTTGTCCTCGTCATCGGTCATCGTGGCGCTCTCGCCGGTGGTGCCCAGGGTGAGAATGGCGTCGGTGCCATTTTGCAAGTGGAAATCGATAAGGCGCTCGAGCGCGTCAAAGTCGACACTGCCGTCCTTTTTAAACGGCGTAACCAGGGCGACGATTGAGCCCTCGAGATTGCGGATGTCCATGTTCTTCTCCTTCGCCTCCGCGATCTGGATGCGTTTGTTCCATTGAGCTGCGACTGCCAGGCGCTCGTCTTGGGCGCGACGGCGGGCGCTTTCGGCGCGCGACTTGGCCAGCAGCTCTCGGCCGCACGGCAGCACGTCGAGCGTGGCAAAGTAATCGCCCGGGCGCTCGGCGCGGCGGATGAGGTCGGCCGCGCCATCGGGGCGCAGCAGGACCTCGGCCGAGCGCAGCCGTCCGTTGTAGTTGTAGCCCATGGAGTAGCCATGCGCACCGGTATCGTGGATTACAAGCAGGTCACCCATGTCGATATGCGGCAGCTTGCGATCGATAGCGAACTTGTCGTTGTTCTCGCATAGGTTGCCCGTGATGTCATAGGTGTTCGTGACGGGCGCCGTGGCCTTGTCGGCGCCGCCCGGCTGACCCATCACCGTAATGTGGTGGTAGGCGCCATACATGGCAGGGCGGATCAAATCGACGGCGCTTGCATCGACACCGATATAGTCCTTGTAGATCTGCTTCTCGTGGATAGCCTTGGTGACCAGACAGCCGTAGGGGCCCATCATAAAGCGGCCCATCTCAGTGCAGATGGCCACATCGCCCATGCCGGCGGGAACCAGGATCTCGTCGTATGCCGCGTGTACTCCCTCGCCGATGGCGCGAATGTCGTTGGCCTGCTGCTCGGGCAGGTAGGGGATGCCGACGCCGCCGGACAGATTGATGAAGGCGACGTGTGCGCCGGTCTCGCGCTCCAGGCGTACAGCAAGCTCAAAGAGGATACGCGCGAGCTTGGGGTAGTAGTCGTTGGTGACGGTGTTGCTGGCAAGGAATGCGTGGATGCCAAAGTTCTCGGCGCCCTTGGCCTTGAGCATGCGGAAAGCCTCGAAGAGCTGCTCGGTGGTCATTCCATATTTGGAGTCGCCTGGGTTGTCCATGATGCCGTTGGAAAGCTGGAACAGGCCACCCGGGTTAAAACGGCAGCTGACCGTTTTGGGAATCGGGCCGGCGACGCGCTCATAGAACTCAATGTGGCTGATGTCGTCAAAGTTGACGATGGCGCCCAGTTGGTCGGCGAGCGCAAAGTCGGCCGCCGGCGTGTCGTTGGACGAGAACATGATGTCATGCCCCGTGATGCCCAGCGAACGGGCGATCATGAGCTCGGTGTAGCTCGAGCAATCACAGCCGCAGCCGTATTCGTTAAGGATGGAAATGAGCGCCGGGTTGGGATTGGCCTTGACGGCGAAGTACTCCTTAAAGCCCGGGTTCCACGCAAAGGCGTCGCGCACTTCTTGCATGTTGCGGCGGATGCCCGCCTCGTCGTATAGATGAAACGGCGTGGGGAACTGCTCGACGATGTGCTCGAGCGTCTCCTTGTTCACAAACGGCTGCTTGGCCGCATATGCCTCGTTGGGGGTCAATGACATGTCCCGTAAACCTCGCTATCCAGACGGCGCCACCTGCGCATCGAATCCGCATAGCGTGGACCCAATGTCCGGATAGCGCTCCCGCATTGCTGCAGACAGTCCTGCGGGTGTTTCCCGCAGGCCCACCAGGCCGTTCGTGCCCGAAAAGCCCAGTTCGGCGGGTTTCGCCTCCCCACGGGGTCAAAGTCTGCCGACTCGCCCGCGGTTCTTCGTGCCCGCGCCTCTATCAAGTGGTAAAGACCCTATCACGTTGCACTTTACCAAACAAGAGTATTCGTATATAACGTTTAAAAAATGCAGGGATATGCTGGAAACATGTGCGCCACAATCCTGTATCACAATAAGTTGCAACAGATGTGCCTCACGAAGGGATCCTCTATGACCGAGCTCCAAGAACTCCGTCGCTATCGCCGCGATCTCCATCGCATTCCGGAGCTCGATTTCGATCTTCCGCAAACCATTGCCTATATCGAGGGCGTGCTGGCACCGCTCGCTTGCGAGGTGACCCATCCGTGCCCCAGCTGCGTCTGTGCTTTCTTCGACGCCGGTGTTGATGCCGCGCATGCCACGGCGATTCGCGCCGATATGGATGCGCTGCCCATCGTGGAGGCGACGGGAGCGGCCTTTGCCTCAACCCATCCCGGCAAGATGCACGCTTGCGGACATGACGGACACATGGCCATGGCGCTTGCCGCCGCGACGTATGTTGACCGTACGATTCGCGAACAGCCGGGCGCCATTAGGCGCAACGTTCTCTTTGTGTTCCAGCCGGCCGAGGAAACGACCGGTGGTGCCAAGACGGTATGCGAGAGTGGTGTGTTCGAGCGCTATGGGGCCGACCGCATTTTTGGCTTCCATGTGTGGCCCGATCTGCCTGTCGGCACGTTGGCGAGTTGTTCCGGTCCGCTGCTGGCGCGTTCGAGCGAGACGCATATCCATATTCACGGGACGAGCATCCATATCGCTAAGACCTATGGCGTTCCGGTCGAGGAGTCGCACGATGCGGCGCTAGCGGCTGCCAGGTTCTTGATTGCCGAGCGCGAACTGATGGATGAGCTGGGTGCCGATGAGCCCTGCATTGGCAAGTTCGGCCTGCTGCAGGCAGGCACCGTCTGCAATGCGGTGGCGGGGGAGGCCCATGTTGCCGGTAGCTTGCGTGTGTTTACGGACGCCATGTTCGACCGTGCGCGCGAGGGCGTACGCCGTGCGCTCGACGAGGCGTGCACCGCAACGGGCTGTACGTACGATCTCGACTTTGCCGAGGGCTATCCGCCAGTCGATAACGACCCCGAGTTGTTTGCCCACATTGCGCCTGCCTTGCCCGAGCTGCAACTTGTGGACGAGCCGCTGCTGATCGCCGAGGATTTCGCGTTCTATCAGCGCCATCTGCCGGGCGTGTTTTTCCTGCTGGGCACGGGTATGCCAGAGGACCAAGACAACCCGAGTGATTCGGATGGCTGCCCCGCCTATGCCACAAGCGCTCTGCATACCGATAGCATGCTCTTCGACGAGGAAATCCTACTCAAAGGTCTCGATGTCTACAAACGATTGCTTTTGCTTGACTAAGGCGTGAAGGACTATTTGTTCTAGAAAACACGAACAAACGTACGATATAATAGAGATGTAAGTCTATAGAAACGTTTGACGTTATTAACGTAAGGCGATGCTATGATTGCATCTTATCGGGTCTGCTTTGAGTGGAGACAGGAGATGGCTTGGAATGTCGAAATCGTCGATTATCACAAGTGATGAGACTTCGGCCGATTTGCTGTCGCCGGTGACTCCTGGTGAGCTTCTCAAAGAGGAGTTTCTTGTTCCCATGGGCATTTCTCAATATCGCCTTGCGAAAGAGACCGGGATTCCGGCTCAGCGTATCGGGCAGATTGTCTTGGGAAAACGTCGCGTGACGGCCGACACCGACCTCCGTCTTTGCCGTTATTTTGGCCTGACGGATGGTTATTGGCTGCGCGCTCAGGTGGCGTTTGACCTTGAGGCCGAGAAAAGGCGGATCGAACCGGAACTCGACAAGATCGTTCCTGTTCAGCAGGCTATCGCACTGTAGTGCTCAAAGATGATGGGGGTGGCGCGGCGATGAGGCGACGCCGACAGTCTGCCGTATATAGTCCGGGTGGATGCGGGTGCGGTTTGCTGCTGCTTCCGGTTATTGCCGTGAGCATTGGCGTGATGTTTGCGCTTGCCGGGCTTGCCGCGGCGGCGCTCGTGCTGTTTATCACTGCCATCGGCGTGACGATTTGGCTCTGCCGCAATCGCGAGCAACGCCGTGTCGACGGTAAAACCAATGTCGGCTGGGTCGTCTTTCTGATCATTGCGTACCTGCTGAGTGCCAGCTACCTTGTTTTCTTTGTCCTGTTGATGATCAGTGCCTTTACCGGGGAATCCGTCACGGTGGGTTGATGCACTGCCAGCAGACGGTCGCGCGCAGTGCGTTTGCTCGGCGTTTGGATAACTGCATTGGTCGTTTACCGCAGCCTTAGCTCTCAGCTAATGAATTCAAGTTCAATCCTTCCTACGATGTGCTGTGTACCGGCACGGTAGCCGGATCGTAGGAAGGATGAATAATGGCAAAAGAGGGAAAGAAGCCGATCGGCAAGATTGTCCTAGGCATCATCGTGGTGCTGGTTATTGCCGGTGCCGTGGGCTCTATGGGCGGCAACTCAACCGATTCGTCTGCGAGCGATTCGGCAAAACCTGCCGAGACGACACAGCAGGCTGAGGAGCAAAAAGAACCGCAAGAACCGTATACCATTGCTGACGAGGCTGAAGACACTTCCAATCAGTTTACCTATAAGATCACGGGCACGCTGACCAATAACACGGACAAGGAAAAGAGCTACATTCAGATTGAATATGTTCTGTATGATGCCGATGGCAACCAGGTTGGAACGGCTCTTGCAAACACCAATCATCTGAAGGCAGGCGGCTCCTGGAAGTTCGAGGCGCTGGGTACGGTGTCTCCCGACCAGGTTGCTAGCTGGGAGCGTTCGGACGTAAACGGTTTCTAGCATGTTGCATGCACTGGGGGAGGTGAAGTCGTATGCCCGATAAAAAGCTGACTGAGGAGTTGCTCAACGAGCTTCTCGATGCGCCGAACATCGATGGCTATATCAGGGAGCACGACTTTGCCGCCCCGTCGCTTTCGGACTACCTGAAGCAGCTACTGCAGGAAAAGGGCTTGGAGCGCTCGCGCGTGGTTCGTATGGCCGATCTCAATGAGACCTTTGGCTATCAGATCTTTACCGGTGCGCGTCATCCGAGTCGTAATAAGGTGCTGCAGATTGCCTTTGCGATGGCGCTGACGCTCAAAGAGACCAACCGTGCGCTGACGGCTGCAGGGGTAAGCGTCCTTAACTGCAAGGACCGCCGCGATGCGATTATCATCTTTTGTATCGATCGCGGGTGCAGCCTCCAAAAGGTCAACGAGGAGCTGTATCGCTTTGGCGAGGAGACGGTGAGTTAGCGGTTGATATCTGAGCTGGCGGAGCTGCCGAACAACGACGCAAACGAACGGGGCGCGGATGCCATGGGGTGTCTGCGCCCTGCGCTATGATGGAGGCTATGGATAATCAGACCCCAACATATTCCGATGACGAGCTGACCGCAGCGCTTGCCGAGCACCTGGCGTCGCTCGATCGTGATGACAGCTATCGCGTGGAGCGTGTACTTAAGCGCTCGTCCGTTGAAACAACCGAGCTTGTGTACTTTGAAGGAACCGGCGGCGGTTCGCTCGGCCCCTTTGTCCGTAAACGCATCGATGCTTCGGCTCAAATCGGCGGGGCATACGAGCGTCTGTTTGCCGCTCAGCGGGCAGGCAGGCGTTTTGAGCACCTGCCCAGAATCGTCGATTGTCGTCGTGTGGGCGACGAGCTCAACGTGGTTATGGAATACATCGAAGGGGAGACGCTCGGGGCGCTGGTGGACCGTCTGGGAGCCGCTCCCGATTATGCGCGTGAATTGTATCCTGCCCTATGCGATGCCGTGGGCGAGCTCCACGCCGGTTTTGCAATAGCGGGGGAGACGTCGGCGCCGGTGATCCATCGCGACCTCAAGCCGTCGAATATCATCGTGACAGGTGCCAACTATACGCCTGATGACGGCCTGACATTTTCATCGCTGGTGATTATCGACTTGGGGATCGCGCGCGTATGGCGCGATGGCGCCGATGCCGACACCGTCAAGTTTGGCACGCGACCCTATGCGCCGCCTGAGCAGTATGGGTTTGGGCAGACGAGTGTGCGCAGCGACGTCTACGCACTTGGCGCCCTGTTGTTCTTCTGCTTGACGGGAGTCGACCCTAAACCGGGGCTCGACATGCGCGAGCAATGCGAGGCGCGCGGCATTCCCACTTCACTTACCGATGCCGTCTGCATGTCGATGGCACTCGACCCGGCCAAGCGTTTTGCGAGCGCGGAAGCGTTGGGACGGGCGACGCGCGCGGCATACGATCTGAGTCGCCCCGTGCGGCCTCCTGCGGCTGTGCTTGTCCGTACTCCGGCCTCGGAGACGGTGTTGACGCCCCAAGGGCTCCAGAACCCCACAGGGCTTCCTAGGCCTGCCGCCTCCGCTGCATGCGGTCTGCTCTCTCGCGTTCCGGAGTCTCTGGGGCGTATTTGGAATACGCTCGTCTGCTTCTCGCTGCTCGTGTTCTTTGCCGGTAGTCACTTTGCTGTCTTTCATCTCACCGGAGCAAACCAAAGCTACCCGACGTGGCTTCTCATCATCGAGTATTTTTTCTTTGTCGATGGCCTTATGGTGCTTATGCATTTTGCGCTGCTCGATAAGCGCCGTCTTCGTCGGCGATTCGCATTGCTCGACAGCTATCGCGGCAAGAAGCTCGCGAAACTCTGGCTCAAGGCATTGGGTGTGCTGCTCCTATGCATGATCGTCATAGTCGCGGTTGTCAATGCGACCGGCGTCGTCGATACCTCCGCTACCTAAAAGAAAAGGGCCCCATTGGGGCCCTTTGCAGTTGCACTTAGATGCGGTTCATCTGAGCGGCGACTTTGTTGTACCAGTCCTGCCACGTGGGCGGGCAGTACTTTTTGGCCGCTGCCGGGGTAAGGGTGGAGCCGTAGTTGGCGCCCAGATAGGCGACATGAGCGGAGATGCCCTCGCTCCAGCTGCCAAAGCTGCGCCAACCGCCGCCACGGGCACTCCAGCCCCAGGCGTTGTAAGAATTGGCGCAATAAGCACCCTTGGTGCTCTCGATGCAGGCGATGGCGGGGGACCAACGGGGGTCGACACCGGTATTCCAAGCGGCGACGGCAAAGTTGTAGCCCTGGCCTGCCATGGGGGAGCCGGCGAGATAATTGTCGATGCGGCTCGTCCACTCATTGATGAACGAATCGTAATCGGAGCTACCGGTATTGGCGTTGTTCACCGTGGTGTCGATGGTGGTGTTGGTGTTGGTGGCCTGGCTGCTGGAATTGCTGCCGCTTACGCCCTCGCCCGAGAGCTTCTCGGCGGCAGCGGCCTTATCGGCCTCAAGTTTGGCGAGCTCGGCAGCATTTTCCTGCTCGGCTTTTGCCTGTGCCTCGCTGCGGAGCTGCTGGGCCTGCGCCAGCGCATCCTCGGCGTTTTTCTGCTCTGCCTCAAGCTGGGACTTGGCCTGCTGGAGCTCGGCCTTGTTCTGCTCGAGTTCGGTTTGCATGTTATTGAGCTCTTCGATCTCGTCGACGCTCGAGCTCGTGATCTGGTTGGTGTATTTGCAGGTCGTGATGAACTCACCCAGGCTCTGCGCGTTGACCAGGAAGCTCACGATGGGATTGGTGCCCTTCTGATACTTGTACAGATCGCGCATGGCGGAGCTTGCCTTGGCCTGCTGCTCGGGAAGCTTGGCCTCGATTTCCTCGATGCTTGCCTCATTGGAGTCAATCTGCTTTTGCAGGTCATCGAGTTTGGTGCGGGCGTCGTTGTAGGCGCTCGTGGCGGCTTCGATCTTCTGCTGGGCTGCGGAAAGCTGGTCCTGCGTTGCCTGCGAGGCGGCATACGCCGCAACGGGGGAGAGCATCGGCGAGGCCGTCAGCGCAACGGCGAGCGCGGCGCTCGTGATGATACGAGCCGGCTTCGACGCAATGAGCGCTGCGGTGCGATGATTCGAATGCTGCATCCAGTCCCTCTGCAATCAATCGTAGGTTATGGTTCGAACGGTATTCTACTACTGCTTTCGACCTCAACTTGAACCTTAAAGGTTCCAAAGGGTCAAGTTGAACTTGAGGCTTTGGCTTTGACCTGCAGTTATGATGAATTGTTGAGAAACCATAGAGTTCAACTTTAACGTTACGGGGGCCTGTTTGAGAGGAGTTTAGGGCTGTAAAAGCTATCTCAACGTGGGGTTTTACAGCCACAGCGCGCCCTCCTGACGAGCCTGCTCAATCTCTTCGAGGGCTTCGGCAGGGGTGAACGAACAGGTGCCGTCGCCGAGTTTGACTACCTGGATATCGTCGCCGATATGGACCTCTCCGCCCTTTAGTACCACGCCAAAAATGCCCTCGTGCGGAAAGATGCAGTCGCCGGCGAGATAGTAGATGGCGCAACGGGTGTGGCAGACCTTGCCGATTTGGCTGATTTCGACGAGCACCTCGCTGCCAAGCTTGAGCTGCGTGCCCAAAGGGAGCGAGAGTAGATTGATGCCCTGGGTGGTGAAGTTTTCTCCAAAGTCACCCTCGCGCACATCGAGTCCGCGAGCCTGCGCCGTCTGGATGGACTCTGCGGCCAAAAAGGAAACCTGACGATGCCAATGTCCGGCGTGCGCATCGGTGGCGAGACCAAATTGCTCTATAACGGTGTCGTGTCCATCGGCGACGGGCGACTTGCGCGTGCCCTTGTGTGCCGACGTGTTGATTGAGACGATGTGGGCGGGTCCGTTGTAGGCGGCGTCTGCCGTGCGCAGGGGAGCGGTCGCTTTCGCGCGTTCTGCCAGCTCGCGCCTCGCGGCATTGAGGATGGGATTATCGGTCGGATGGTCTTGGGGCACGTGTGCGCCTTTCGCTCGAGGATGTCAATACGCTGAATCCTACAACAATGGTAGGTTCATTGCCCATTGTCATACAACGGTGAGCGCCGTCTTCGTGCTGGACGATTACATCGATTGCCATAGATACGGTGGAGCTTTGGGCGCCGG
>URIE01000065.1 GCA_900547805.1 uncultured Collinsella sp. | reverse complement strand
GAAAACGCTGCGAACACAAAGGCGAGAACCGCAAAGGGACGGCGCATGACCTCCTCGGAAGCCTCTGCTCCCCCTTCGACCACATACGTCTCGCAAAAGTAGCGCGAGCAGCAGCTGATAAGGCCAATGCACACGTTCATGCAGGCGAGGAAGAAGATGGCGAAGACCACAACCGTGCCGGCAAGGCCAAAGTGCATGGAGGCCGAGCGAGCAAGGATGGCAGCGCCGTTGGTGGCGTCGGGCATAACCGTGCCGAGCTGCATGCCGGCAAGGCCCAAGCCGCAGTAGATGATGGCCATAAGCACGCCGGCGATCACACCGGAACGCGAAATCTCGAAGGCCACGCGCTTGTCATCGGTAACACCCAACTCGTGGATGGTCTCGGCGATGATGATGCCGAAGGCGAGCGACGCGAGCAGGTCCATGGTCTGATAGCCAGTCAGAAAGCCCTGCACGGCGGCGCCTGCATCGTAGGGAGCCTGAGGCGCGGCAGCCGGTCCCAGCGGCGAGATCACGGCAGCACCCACGACCAGCACAATGAGCGCAATGAGTGCGGGGCCCGTAATGCGGCCGAGCACGCGTGTGATGACACCCGGGCGCAGCGTGAGCGCAAACGCGACGACAAAGAAGCCAACGGCAAACACCAGGCGCGCCGTGCCGAGCGAGACGCCCTCGGGCAACAGCGGCACCAGCATCTCGAAGGCCGTGGAACTCGTACGCGGAATGGCCAGGCACGGGCCAATGGCCAGATACACCGCCGCGACAAAGAACTCGCCAAACTTGGGGTGCACGCGGCCAGCAAGCTCGCGCGCCGTTCCGGCAAGCGCCACGGCGATAAAGCCCATGACGGGCAGGCCGATGGCGGCAATCAGAAAGCCGAACATGGCGACCGGCGTGGCGGAACCTGCCTGCAGCGCCAGCAGCGGCGGAATAATGAGGTTGCCGGCGCCAAAGAGCATCGAGAACAGAGCGATGCCGACGGTGACGACATGGTCGGAGCGCAGACCGCGCGGAGCGGATGAAGCCATGGGACCACCTTTCGAGTCAAAACAAAAACGGGACGGGCAAAAGACCCGTCCCGCAAGTATATACGCTTTAGCAGACTAAATCGCGCAAAGCTTCAATCTTGCCGCCCCTTTAGAGCCGCTACGCGTCAGAGCGACGACGGCGCAGCAGCTCGAGCCCCAGCGCGACAAGCGCAACAGCACCCGCGGCCACAGCGACAGCCAACGGCGCACGATCGCCCGTATCGGCGAGCTGCTGAGCGCTCGACTTGGAAGACTCCTTCTTGCCGGAGTTTTCCGCGCCCGATGCCTTTGCCTTATCGGCTGCGGAGTCATCCGAGCTACCGGGTTTTGTCGGATCCTTTGAATCCGGCTGGTCGGAATCGGGCGTTCCGGGCTTTTCCGGCTCTGGCTTGCTCGGGTTGTCAGGCTCAGGCTTATCCGGGTTATCCGGGTCCGGCTTGTCCGGCTGATCAGGCTCCGGTTTGTCGGGCCCAGGCTTGCCCGGATCAGGCTGGTCAGGCTCGGGCTTGTCCGGGTCCGGCTTGTCCGGATCGGGTCCATCGGGCTTGTCCGGATCGGGAACCACCGGGTCCGGGTTGACAGGCTCCTGCTTCTTCTTCACCGTCAGCGTACCGGGCTCAACCGTGACATCGAAGTTCGGGTCGGCGACCGTCGCCCCGATCTGGTACTCGCCCGCCGGGGAACTCTCATCGGCGACGCAGGAGTACTCGACCTTCACGCCCGAGGTATCAGCCGAGCTCTTTAGGCTCGAGGTAAAGGCGGGATTCATCTCTCCCTCGAAGCGTTCAACATCGTCGACCTTCACCTTAAGCTTCGCCGGCGCAATCTTGAACTTGCGCGAGGCGGCGCCGATATACCCGTTGCTTCGCAGCGTGGCAACGGCGCGATACGTGCCGGCATCGGTCGGGGCCCCACTCGACGAATAGTGCGTGCCGCCCGTCCCGTAATACCCGACCCTCAGGTCACCTTCGCAGGCCTTGGGAACCCCCGTGACCTCGGGCGCCTGGGCGTCACCGCTATAGACGAAGTTGCCGCCTGCAAATGCGAGATCGACCCGCTTCGCCTGAACGACCAGAACGAAGTGCGCGGTCGCGGTCTTGCCCTGAGCGTCCTTGCACGTGATGTCAAAGGTAGACACTCCGGCCTTGGACGGGGTGCCCGAGAGCGTCAGACCGCCCGATGTGCGGGTGAGCTTAAACCCGTCGGGGAGCTTAGCGTCGTCCCACGTGTACTCATACGGAGCTTCGCCACCCGCGGCACCCGAAATCGTCGCGCGATACGTGCTATGCGCACGTGCGACCGGCAGCAGACCGCCGTTGAACACGAGGGTATCCCGGGGCACAACAGAAACGACGGCACGATCGCTTTCCACCTGCGTCTCGGTACCTAGGTAGCGCTGAGTGACGCGGCAGAAATACTCGCCGGCGCAATCGTCATCAAGGTTCTCAATGAGGAGCGTCTCCCCCGTCTCGCCCTCGAGCGCCACGGCCTCGCCGCCCACCATGTGGAACCACTGATAGGAAAGTTCGACATCGGCGGCGGAACCCGTGGACGAGGACGCGTGGTCGAGGACGCCCTTGCCCGCCTCGGCAGCAACCGAGAGCACGGCAGCATCGCCCTCGTGGGCGCTCGCATCCTGCGGCTGGGCGATCATCTTCGGAGCGTCCGCCTTCACGAACTCGAATGTGACCTCCTGCGACGCGGTGACGCCACTCAGCGTGACCTCGTACGCTCCGCCCTCATAGCCGGAGATATCGAGATCGATGGCCTTGTCCGAGCCGGCTTCCGTGACCGTCACTCGCTCGAGGTAGCAGCCCTCGTCGGGCGTCGCCGAGAGCGTCACATCTCCGCCCGCGTCAACGGTGACGGAAGCGTTGTCAACCGAACCGTTGACCGCCTCTGCCGTCACCTCAAAGCGCTCTGGCTTGTCCGGGTTATCGGGCTCGGGGTTATCAGGGTCGGGATTATCGGGATCCGGCTTGGGGCCCGGATCAGGATTATCAGGTTCAGGGTTGGGATCCGGGTCGGGGTTGGGATCCGGATCAGGCTGATCGGGGTCCGGATTGTCCGGATCCGGAACCACCGGGTTGGGATTGACGGGCTCCTGCTTCTTTTTCACCGTCAGCGTTCCGGGCACGACCTCGACATCGAAGTTCGGGTCGGTGACCGTCGCGCCGATCTGGTACTCGCCAGCAGGAGAGTCCTCATCGGCATCGCAGGAGTACTCGACCTTCACACCCGAAGTGTCAACCGCACTCTCCAGGCTCGAGGTAAACGCTGGGTTCGCCTCGCCCTCGAAGCGCTCGGCGTCGTCAACCTTCACCTTGAGCTTTGCCGGAGCGATCTCAAACTGGCAGGCGGCGGCACCGATGTAGCCGTGGCTGCGCAGCGTGGCGACAGCGCGGTACGTGCCGGCATCGGTCGGGGCCTCCGTCGAGGAATATTGGGTGCTTCCGGTACCGAAGTACCAGACCTTAAGGTCGCCTTTGCAGACCTTGGGGGCACCGGAAACTTCGGGCGCCTGCGGCGCACCATTAAAGGTAAAGTCGCCATCCGTGAACGATAGCTTTACGCGCTTTGCCTGGACAACGAGCGCAAAGGAGGCAGTCACGGCCTCGCCACGGGCATCCGTGCACGTGATATCGAAGGTGGAAACGCCCGTCCTGGACGGAACACCGGAGAGCGTCAGGCCGCCCGAAGTACGGGAGAGCTTGAACCCGTCGGGGAGCTTCGTCTTATCCCATGCGTACTCGTATGGAGCCTTGCCGCCCGTGGCCCCGGCAATCGTTGCGAGGTACGTGCTGTGGGTGCTCGCTGCCGGCAGCAGGTCGCCGTTAAACACAAGGGTGTCCCACGGCACGATGGAGACGGAGGCACAATCACTGTCCGTCTGCTTCTCAATACCAAGGTAGTGCTGAGTAATGCGGCAGAAATACTCGCCGACCTGCTCGCCATCGAGGTCCGCGAGCGAGAGCGTCTCCCCCGTCTCGCCCTCGAGCGCCACGGCCTCGCCATCCACCATGCGGAACCACTGATAGGAAAGCTCAATCTCGGCAGCGCAACCCGTGGACGAGGCCGCGTGGTCAGCGACGTTCTTGCCTGCCTCGGCCGCAACCGAGAGCACGGCCGAATCGCCCCCATGGACGCTCACGTCCTGCGGCTGCGCGACCACACGCGGAGCGTCCGCCTTCGCAAACTCGAACGTGACCTCCTGCGATGCGGTAACATCGCTCAGCGTGACCTCGTACGCCCCGCCCCGGTAGTCGGAAATATCGAGGTCATAGGCATTGCCGGCCGAACCGTCCTCGCCAGCCTTTTCCGCAACGGTCACGCGCGTCAAGTAACAGCCTTCATCGGGCGTCGCCGAAAGCGTCACCTTGCCATCCGTAGCGACCGAAGCAGTCTCTGGATCAACCGATCCGTTGACCGCCTGCGCCGTCACCTTGTACCTGGGTGCCTCCGCAAAGCGCGCCTCGACGGTCATGTTGTCTTCGGGGACAAACGTCCAAACTGCATCCGTGCTCAGCGGCTCATCGCCCAACGACCCGTCATCATTGCGCGCATACCACCCATCGAACACATACCCCGCATCGGAAACGGCAGTCAGGGTCGTGGACTCACCGTTCTCGACTTCGTTGGTCACGGCATAGCCCAGAGATTCGTCCTCGGAGGAGCCCTCGACGTGTCCGCCCTGACGCGGATCAACCGCCGTAACCGACATCGTCGCCCGTTCATAAACGGCCGTAAAGGTTCGGTTGCCAAACACCACGCGGTTAATGACCGGCGTAAAGCCAACGGGCATGCCGTTCTCATCGACCCAGTATTTAAACTTCCAACCCTTATGCGGCACGGTAAACATAATCGCCGCGGAGTGGTAGGAGCCACCCGTACCGAGCGCTACCATCGAAAAGCCAGCATCCTTAGGATACGTAGCGACCTGAACATCGCAGCCCGTCTCGTAGAACACGGCCGTAAGCTGCTTATTCTCCTTGGCGGTACCGATATAGAAAGCGCTGTAGCTCACCGTAACACCCGCATCGTCGACCCAATGCGAGAAGTGGTACTTCTTCCACGGGATCGCAATCGCCATAAACATGTCGCCCCTGTCGTAGGACCTGCTACCGGCAGGAATGCCGTCGACCAGAAGGGCCGTACCGCGGAAGATGGACGACCCCGTGACGGTGATGGTCACCTGTCCATCGGATTCGAACTGCGCGTAGTACGTTATGTCTTGCGTGGCGGTCACATCGAGGGTCGTCGCGGTCTCGACAATCGAGGTGCCCTCCTTATCGGTGCTCCAGCCCACAAAGCGATAGCCCATACCGGCCACAGCCGTCAGCTCCACCTGATCGCCTACGGCAAAGCTGCCGCTGCCCGTAACACGGCAGCCCCTGCTCGAAGCCTTGTCCTTCACCACGACCTCGCCCGTAACGGTCACCTCGTACGGATCGGCAAACACGGCCTGGAGCTCCAACGTATCGTCCTCGAGCCCCTCGACCATATCCTTGTCGAGCTTAACCCAGCAATGGGCGTTGCAGCTCAGCAGCAACTTGTTGCCCTCGGCATCTAGGACATACCAACCGGCAAAACGTTTGGTTCCCATAGGCGTAGCGTTGAGTTCGACCGTATCACCGAATTGATAGGAGCCCTCGCCGCTCAGGGTGCCCACGCCATCGTCACTCGCGCTCAAAACGACCTGATAGGACTTAGGCGCAAAGGTCGCCGTATAGGTGGCGTCACCCGCGACCTTAACGGTATAGTCGGCGTTCTCGCTGACTGTCTCGCCCTTGTCGTCCGTCCAACCCGCAAACGAATACCCGGTGTTGGCGATCGCACGAAGCGTTGCGCGGTCGCCAGCCTCATAGCCACCAAAGCCGCTCACGGCTCCGCCCTCGGCAGGCGAAGCAACGGTATGCACGACATACGAACCCGACGCAAAGACGGCATAGAGCGACGTATCCTCACGCACGGTAAATCGATAGGTTTTCTTGGAGCTCACGCATGTGCCGTTACGGAACCAGCCCACAAAAGCCGTATCCTCGGCGGCGATGGCACGCACGGTGACAACTTGCCCGGCGGCATACGTCCCCGCGCCCTCGACCGTGCCCATGCTCTCTTCACACGAGACGTCCACCGTATATTGTTTTGCCGAGAACACGGCCTGGAGCGCCGTGTCAGACGTCGGCACCACGTGATAGGTGATGTCGCGGCTTACCACGGCGCCCGAGGCATCGGCCCAATACCCAAACGCATAGCCCGAAAGCGCATGCGCGGTCAGCGTGGCGGCATGCCCCGCCTCAACGGTACCTGTGCCCTCGACCCAGCCGGCGACGCTCGATTCGACCAGCGAACCGGTGCCGGAATCGACTACCGTCGTGGCGTCGACTTCGTAGCTTTTTGCCATAAAGCGAGCGACGTGCACATGGCTGCGCTCCTGGTGGCAGGTGAACTCCGCATCGGCAGACTCAAACGTGCCGTCGGCCGTATACCAACCAGTAAAGACGTAACCGAGATTGGGCGTCGCCTTAAGGGCAACCTCCGCGCCGCGGTCGGCAAGGATTCGGCTCGCCTTGACGGTGCCGCCCTCCGCAGGATCGGCGAGAGGCACGCAGACGGTATCGATCGGCACAAAGGCCGCGGTAATAACGCAGTGTCCGGTTTTACCGCGAGCCTTCGCAACCAACGAGGTCTCGTGCTTAAGGCTCTTCAGGCGACCATTGACGTACCAACCCCAGAACAAAAAACCAGGATGGGCCTTAGCCGTCAGATGAAGGGTCTCCCCTAATTTGAACGTATCGGTCGTAGGCTTCACCACGGTCCCATTACACGTCACGGTACCGCCGAGCCACGAATCGGCCGTAACCATGACCTCGGGTTTTGAGTCGGTAAAGATCGCGGTATAGGTATCGCTCTTGGTGACCTTAACGACTAGCTCGGCAGATTCGTACTCCTTACCGGAGTCATCCTTCCAATGGTCAAAGCGGTAGCCGTCATTGGCCTGCGCCTTGAGCATCACCGTATCGCCGTATCCGCAGGTAACAGAAGACGCCCCCGGGTGGCCCTCGATCTCAACCGTACCGCGCTCCACAAAGGTCTTTTTTGCCTTCGCCGTCACGGTATACGTGTTTTCCTCAAACACCGCGCGCACGGTGCATTCCACGTCCTCGGGATAAAACTCGAGGTAGCTGGGGTCGGTGCCCAAAAGCAGGTCCGTCTTGGCGTCGTACCAGCCCTTAAAAGTAAAATGTTTGCTCGCCTCGGCCGTGAGCTCAATGCTCAGCGTGGCAGGCTCGCCCTTCATGCAATAGCCCTCGCCGTGCACCATATATTTGCCCGCCATGGCCGCGGCAGGCTCAACGACCACGTCCACCTTGCAGGCACGCGTAAACTTTGCTTGGATCACGCAGTCAGTAATGGGCTCAAAGGTATAGGAGCGCTCGCTCGAAACCAGCGTCGAGGTGGCATCCGAGCCGCCGTTGCTCAGATACCAGCCGTCAAAGATATAGCCCTCGGATGGCGTGGCCTCCGCGGTCACGCGCTCGCCTTCGGGAACCTCGAGCACCATGCCGGCAGTCTCGCCGCGCTTCAGCGTAACGGTACCGCCCTCGAGCGGGTCGGCATCGGCACGCACAGTGTGCGCATTCCTGCCGTCCATCACAGCCTCGATCCGAGCATTCCCGTTAACGCGGTATTCGCAAACTTCCTGCTTGTTGGCAATCGTGATGCCCTGTGCATCGGTTTCGCGCCATTCTACAAACCGGTATGTTTTCTCCGGATTGTCGGGGCGTACCTTGGGGCGCACCGTAAACGTGAGAATGTCCCCATCCTTCGCGCGAACCTTGCCATCCACGACCGGTACGCCATCGCACAGCACCTCGGCGCTATCGAAGGGATTGGTATTCACCAGAATGGTCTTGTCCGCCTTGCGGAAGCGCGCAACCAGATGGCGGTCGACCTCGGCCTTGAAGATATACGTGCGCTCGGGCGAAACCTCGATGCCGTCCTCAAACCATCCCACAAAGGCATAGTCGGGACCCTCGCTCGCAGTGACCACAGCCTGATCGCCACGCGTAATGCTCTGCTTTACGGGGCTTGCGGTGCAGCCTGTCGAAAAATCGGCCTGAATACCGTCGGCTTCGGCAACCGCCGTAATCTCGACTTTTTTCTCGAAAACGGCCGTCATTTTTACGACCTCGGGCGTCAGGTCCGTGATCGTCATCGTCTTGAGAGGAGATGTCGAGACCTCGACGCCGTTCTCTTTCCAACATACGAAGCGATAGCCGGGATTTGCGACAGCCTCGAGCGTGGCGACCGTCCCCTCATAGTGGATACCGCCGCCGGTAACGACGCCGCCCACCTCGGGCTGCGCGGTGGCAATAATCTCAATCTTATGGTCGCCATGAGGCTTGGGCTTCTTGTGGTCGTCGATGATGTCCTTAATCTCCTTGAGCACCTTGGTGCCCACAGCGGCAACATCCTCAATGTTGTCGGCCATACCGATCTCAATCACCGCGTCGGCCGCGATGGGGTCGACAATCTCGCCCAAGCCATACATGGTAGCGAGAACGGCCGCAGCCGTAATCGCGGCGATGAGCGCGGCCTTCAGCGCCGCGAGCGACTCGTCGGGGCCAGTCGCCTCACGGAAATGCGCGGTGTACTGCACATCCCCCTCGAGCACAAACGTGTAGGACGGACCATCGTCGCCGGTAAAGACGATGTTGCCGAGGGCATCGGTCGCGTAGTCAAACACATAGCCGGGTAACGGGACCGCTACGACCGTTACGCGTGACCCGATGCCGTACAGACCGGTGGAAAGGAACTGTCCGAGCGGCTGACCGTTCTCATCGACCCCGTCCACGCTCAGGACCACGCTCGCCTGCGGGGCACAGTAGCGCGGTGTGATCTCGATCCTAGCGTCAGTCTTGTCCTCGGACACAATCGCATCTGCCTTGTCCACCGTATAGGTAAAGTCGAGCTGATCGCTCACGGCGTAGGCATCATCGCCCTCACCCAGATACCAGCCCAGGAACAGCGCGTTATCCGTGACGGCGGAAACCTCAACCGTCTCACCGGCATTGCGATAGCAGTTTTGAGCGGTAACACTCAGGTGCGCATAGTCCTGCGACGAATCGGTCGCCTGCGCATCGTTGACATGCACCGCATAGTCCTTGAGCTTAAAGCGAGCCTCCAGGGACAGATCCTTATCCGGCGTAAACATGTAGACCGTCTCTTTGGAGATGTACTTGCCGGACTCGGTGTCATACCAGCCCTTAAAGGTAAGGTTGTCGTTGAGCATCCCCAAAGCACCGGCATCGAGCGTGACCTCGGTGCCCGCATCGATCGTCGTCGCGCCGGAAACATCGGGCAGCTCAACGCCGTCCATCAGTTTGCGTTCGCCTTTATCGATCGTTTGGGCATAGGAGATCTGGAACGACGTCGGCTCAGGCTTCTTAAGCTGTAGCGTGCCCTTGGTCTGGGTTTCAAAATGCGAATAGCCATCGTCATACACGAGTTTGATGGGCTGTCCGTCCATCGACTCGTCAAAGACATCACCGTCGCAGGGAGTCGCCGTAAGGTACTCGCCGAGCTCTTCCTTTATGAGCGCTTCGTAGTTCCAAATCGATACCGTATGCGGGTAATCGAGCTCGACGCTCATGCCCTCGAGCGAAATGGTGTCCCCCGGCTCATAGGTCATGTTGTTGGGATCGCAGGAGATCTCAACGTTCTTGAGCACCTTGCCCACCGGGACGGGTAGACAGCCGTTGCACCTCTCCCAAACAGCCTTGGGC
>URIE01000064.1 GCA_900547805.1 uncultured Collinsella sp. | reverse complement strand
CAGGCCCGAGGCCTCGTGCACCTCGGCAGAGCTCTGGCGCTCGCGGTTGAACGCGCGAATCACTAGGCGACCCGAATAGCCCTCCTCGACCGCGCTCGTGATCTTAGAGACCCACTCCTGACGCTCGCCGGTCACCGCATGCGTGCGGGACGAGACCACCTTGGTCACCAGCAGCGACACAGCCGTAAAGCCCAAAAAGACCAGCGTGAGCTGAACGCTATAGACGAACATCATGATTATGGCGCCCGACACGGTACCGATCGACACCAGCAGTTGCAGCAATCCGCGCTGCATGCTCTCGGACATCTTGTCCAAGTCGTTGGTCGCGCGGCTGACCACCTCGCCGGGACGATGCGCATCAAAGTAGGCGAGCGGCAGGCGGCTGAGCTTTTGTGCGATGCGGTTACGCAGACGCAGGTTGAGGCGCTCGGCAACACTCGACATCAAAAAGCTTTGCAGCGCATAGAACGAGCCGGCGGCCGTCCAGATCATAAAGTAGACGAAGATGGTCCTACCGCAGTTCTCCCAAGTAATGCTGAAGGTGGTGTTGTTGGCAAACGCCACCTGTATGCGCTCCCACAGTTCGTCGATGACAAGAGCGCTGTACGCCGGCGCGGCGGTGTTAAAGATGACGTAGAACACGATGCTCGCGAACACGATATAGAAGCGCCAATGATCGCCGGCGGCCTCACTCCACAGGCGTCGCACCGTCGCCCAGGTATCGCGGGGCGTCTCGTCCTCGTCCTCGTCGTCCACGTCGCGCATGCGCTCCGTCTCGGCGCGGGCGCGCTCGTCCTCGGCACGTTCGTTTTCCTCGTACAGCGCCTGACGGCGGGCTTCGCGCTCGGCCGCGGCCTTGGCGGCGGCGTCCAGCTTGGGCACGGCCGCCGTCTCCTCGACTGCCCCTGCAACAGCGGCGTCATCAATGACACCCTGCTTCTTGAGCTCCTCGGTCATGCTACTCACCTCCCTTCATCTGCGACTCCGCGATGGCGCGGTACACCTCGCAGGTCTCCATCAGCTCGCCGTGTGTGCCCAGACCCACGACCTCGCCGTCTTTGAGCACCACAATCTGATCAGCATGCAAAATCGTCGAGATACGCTGCGCGATGATGAGCACCGCCGCGTCGCGCGTCTCGTCCTGCAGCGCATGGCGCAGGGCCGCATCGGTCTTAAAGTCCAGGGCCGAAAAACTATCGTCGAAGATATACAGGTCGGCGCGCTTCATGAGCGCGCGGGCAATCGCCAGACGCTGGCGCTGACCGCCCGAGAAGTTCGTACCGCCCTGGGCCACCGGGGTATCGAGCCCCTGCGGCTGCTCAAGCACAAACGTGCTCTGGGCAACCTCGAGCGCGTGCAGCATATCCGCTTCGGTCGCATCCTCGTTACCAAAGCGCAGATTGCTCGCCACGGTGCCCGAGAACAGCCACGCCTTCTGCGGCACGTAGGCAATACGCCCGCGAATCTCGTCTTGCGAAAGCTCGCGCAGATCGACGCCGTCCAGGCGAATGGCACCCTTCGTGGCATCGTGGAAGCGCAGCAGCAGCTTTGCCACCGTGGACTTGCCGGAGCCGGTCGAACCCACAATCGCCGTGGTCTGCCCGCGGCGGCAGGCAAAGTTCAGGTCGCACAGCGTGTCCTCGTCGGCATCGTCAAAGCGGAACGACATATGGTCGAACACGGCAACCGCGTCGGCGCCGTCCTCGGAGCCGGGCACACCTTCACCCAGCGTGCGCTTGCCGTCCATGATGCTCGGCTCAATCTCCAGCACCTGCTGCGCACGGTTCAGACACGCGGCGGCGCGCGGCAGCGTCAGCACCACCATCTGGGCCATCATCACAAAGAACAGAATCAGAAGCGCATACTCAAGCACCGCCGAGATACTCGCGATCTGCATAGCATGGGCGCCCACACGGTTACCGCCCACCCACAGCACTGCCACTTCGGCGATGTTCATCAAAAAGAAGCTCGAGCTGTCGAGTCCCACAAACAGATGGTTAACCTTGATGGCGTTGGTCGCGTAATCGCTAAACACCTCGTCCAGACGCTGTTCCTCGTGACGCTCCTTGTTAAACGCGCGAATGACGCGCACGCCCACGATGTTCTCGCGCAGCACCACGTTCATGCGGTCGATGAAGCTCTGCAGGCGCATAAAGATCGGCGCCGCATTGGCAACCGTAAAGACCGCCGCCACCAGCACGATCGCGACCACTACGCCCAAAAGCGTGCCCATGGCCGGGTCGATACACCATGCAAAGACGATACCGCCTACGGCCAAGAACGGCACAGGCAGCACCAGCTGAATCGTCTGCAAAATCGCCTGCTGGATCACGTTGATATCGTTAAGCGAGCGCGTGATCATCGATCCCGTGCCAAACTGCTCAAAATCGCTGGCAGACAGCTCGAGCGATTTATCGTACACGGCGTTGCGGATATCGCAGGCCACGTTTGCCGCCAGGCGGGCCGAAAGATAGCAGCCCAGCACCGCGCCGCCGCTGGCCATGCCGGTCGCAATAAGCATGTAGAAGCCATTGCGCAAAATGTAGTCGACATCGCCCGTGGTAATGCCGGTGTTGACCATGTTCGCCAGCATCGTGGGCACCAGCAGGGTGCCGATGTTGTCTACCAGCAACACCAGCAGCGTCACCGCAACGAGCCTACGGTACGGCTTCATAAACCTCATTAAGAGTCGCACGACTCCCCCTCACGTTGATCCTCGGCTTGGCCTGCGGCTGCCACCTGCTGCTTGAATGCGTCGCATTCGTCACCGAGCGCCTGGGAAAATTTGCCGATCAGGCGCATAATCTCGCGCTGTTCCCAGGGCTCGAGTGTCTCGAAAGCACGCTGCTCGGCCCCTTGTGCCGGCAACGCATACTGCTCGGCAAACCGCATGCCTTCCTCGGTCAGGCGTACAACCTTGTTCTTGCGGCTGCCCTCGGTAAACTCCAATGTCGCGAAACCCCGCGCCGTCAAAGTTTTAATTGCCGAATTAATGGTCTGCTTGCTGTAGAACCATTCGCTCGTCAGGCGGCTTACGGCAATGCTGCCGCCCGCCGTTCCGGTATCGACGAGCATCCAGTAGGCGCAGTCCGAAAGGCCGCAGGTACGCGAGAACTCCGAATAGATATGGTCGAGTCCGTTGAGCATCCGGTCGAAGTCGACCAGCGTAACCGCACTATTCATCTATCCCACCATTCGATTGTCCGAGTTTTGACCAATTCGTGTCTCTAGATTAGTCCGAGTTTTGACTATCGTCAACAGGCGTGCCGAAAATGGACGCAGCTTCATGACCTATAGCTAGAAAAAGACCGCCGGCGCGGGGGCGGCGCCGGCGGTCACGAGAAAATCTAGTTGTATTGCCTGTTAGGCAGCGACGGCCTCGTAGACCGTGGCGCCCGAGAAGCTGTCGTGTAGGCTCTTGCCGCAGATCCAAGGCAGCTCGACGACCTCGCACACCGTGTTGACCAGCTCGGAACAGTCAGTAAAGTGGCCCTTATCGTTGAGGGCCTCGCAATCCTGAACACGCCAATAGCCATCGGTGTGCGTGATGTAATACTCGTGATCTTCGATCGTCACAAAAGCGCGCGTCTTGGAACGCAGCAGCTTCAGAAATCCTTCGAAGTCGGTCTCGACGACATCTCCAGCCTGGAACATGATGTTACCTCCTGGCCCGGCGCCACCATGGCGCGTTGATAAACGTTGGTACTCCTTTAGTAAAACCTTTATCAGAGGTTATGCGTTCGTCATTTAGGCAAGTGGTAAAAAACCGCAGGGTAGACGGGATAAAACGTTTAACCATCCCATTTGTTTGTCACATTCTGAAGGTACTTTTATGCAAACCTACTTTCCCAATTGGAATCTATCCTTTTGGCCGGGCAATTGACCGTCTATCGTTTAAGCCCGACGGGTATGAACGGGGCATCTGCAACGCCACCGCGAGGAGACACCATGGAGACTATCGAAGCACTCATTCACCGCCGCAGCTGCCGCAACTACAGCGATCGTCCCGTCGAGGCCGAAAAGCTTGCACGTATTATCGAAGCCGGCCAATATGCACCGAGCGGCATGGGCCGCCAGCCGGTGACGTTTGTCGCCGTCACCGACCCCGCGACCGTCGAGCGTCTCTCGCAGCTCAACGCCCAGGTCATGGGCAGCAACAGCGACCCCTTCTATGGCGCCAATACCGTTGTGGTGGTGCTGGTTGACCGCAGCGTGCCCACACATCTGGAAGACGGCTCGCTCGCCATGGGCAACCTGCTCAACGCCGCCTATGCGCTGGGCGTTGATTCGTGCTGGATTCATCGCGCCCACGAGGTTTTCGATTCGCCCGAGGGCCTGGAGCTGCTGGCCAGTTGGGGCCTGCCCGCCGACGGCAGTCTGCGCGGTGTCGGTCACTGCATTCTGGGCTACGCCGAGGACACGCTACCCGAGGCAAAGCCGCGCCGCGACAACGTGGTGTACGTAAGGTAATTAGTTCTGCCGTTCTAACGAACGGCGGACCCGCTGAAAGGCCCCGTCCAAAATTTGCTGTCCCGCTCGCAACTTATATTGACGTCGCCGTTGTCGTCGTTTCGTTCGTGTGAGTCGTTTCGGCTTCGCTGCCTTGTTCGTCCTCGTCCTTTTGCGCATCGGCGATGGTGGAGGCCGCCGCAACGATGCCGCGCTGGAGCGCGACGCCCATCTGGTTCTGAGCGCCCTCGACAACTTCTGTGCCTGCATGCGCGAGCTCGGGCGATTTAAACACTGCGTCCAAGTTGGCGCCACCGCCGGCGTAGCCAAGCGCAGCGAGTGCGATGACGATCACTGCAACGACGGCCACGATCGGCACATAACGATGCCAACCAGCAGGATTGAGCCCACTGCGGCGAGCCGCCCCGCGGCTGATGTAACCGAGCGTTCCGTCGTGCTTGAGCTTTGAACCCACCACGCGTTTGCGGCCCCACAGTGAGGACTCTGCCTGCATTGCCAAGCGGGCGCTTGCCGAAGGATAGCCGTATTTAGTGCGCTTGAACGAGCCATCAAACCCCGAGGCGTGTTTACCCCACGTCACCGATGTTGTGCGTCGGTTGACCGGCGCGGCACTCCGCCTTCTGCGGCTCGGTTTTGAAGTCTCAGCCATATGCCCTCGCACGCCGTAACCAAATCGAAACAATAACGCTTTGGACTGTAGCACACGCGTCGCGCGCGGTCACGGGCGCCTCGCTCAACGGTCATCGTCCTTCAGCAAGCGCCACAGCGTTGTACGGCTTATGCCCAGCACCTCCGCCGCACGGGTTCGGTTGCCGTGGAGATGGTCTACGACCAGCCGCGCGATATCGCGCTCGGTATCGGCCAGGGGTCGCAGGATATACAGATCGCTGTCGAGCGTCGGAACGCCAAAGGTTGCGGTCTTAATCACGTCCTCTTGGGCGAGCACTTCCTCTGCCACGGTGCGATCCACCGTGCCTGCCCCCACCAATATATACAGCCGTTCCGAGACCTCGCGAAGCTGTAGATAATTTCGCGGCCACCGGTAGGCATCGAGCGTCTTTACCGCCGCGGGCGCCAGCATGGGGGCTGCCGTTCCAAACATATCGGCCAAATACCCCAAATAGCGCGCGATTTTTTTCGTCGCGCCGCCCTGCTCGGCAATCGCCGGCGCCACGCTCACCGCGCAGGCCAAGCGTTCGGTCACAAAGGCCGCCTGATCGCTTTCGCCGCCGCCCGGCATATCATTTGCCGTCAGCACCACGTGGCACCGCGCAGCAAGCGCCGTGCCGCCCATGGTGGACACAAGCTCGCGGAGGCGCTGGGGGCCAACCGCATTCCAGCCCTCAATGCAAAGGGTCAGCCCCGTTTGGAACAGCGGCGATTCGGCACTTTTGAGCACATGGCGCCAACCGCGATCGGTGAGCTCATCGAGCGCGACGGAAACAAAGGGCTGATCGGCAAAAGGACCGTCCAGATAGAGGCGCTTGGCGATCTCGATCTGGCCCGCGCCCAGCTCGCCCTCGAGCATAAGGGGCACGCCGCGCGCATAGCTCTCGGAAACCGGTGCAGCTACCGCAGCGGCACCCTCAACGATGCCGTACGCGCTCGATTCATAGCGGGCCTCAACTTCGTCGGCGTTGAGCCACTCGATGCCCGCATGCGCCGCGGCACCGCGCACCTCGCGGACCACGACGACCCAAAGGCCCCCGCCCTCTTTGTCGGTGGGGCGAACGGTCAGGCTCAGGCGCGTACCCGCACGCCCCATAACCAGACGCGCGCCGTCTCCTATACGGTCGAGGCGCTCGGCGACAAAAGCCGCCACATCCCGCTCAAGAGCCGCGTCATTCATGGTCGAGATCGCGACGTCCCCACGCGCATCGATTGCCAATGCCGAGGCCCCGGCAGCAGCCAGGGCCTCGGTCAAGATGTTCAGCTTGGCATCGCTATCCATGATTTGCCCCTGTCCGCGGCGACATGCAGCCGCCGACGGTCGCACGACCGAGTGTTTCAAAATTAAACGATATTGCTCACCAAACACTATAGGGCAGAAAGCGCCGTCCTGCGAGTATAGGTGTTGCCCCGCATCGCCATCCTGGCGGGGCGATAAGAGCTCTTCGGGACTTATAAACCTGCGGACAAGCCATACCCGCAAGAGCTCCTATCGCTCCACCGCAGGCATACGCTCACCAGCACGCAGCACGCAAATAAGCTACTTCTCTACCAGATTCCCAGCACGTGCTGCATTCCCAAACTCATGCACGCAATGCCAATCCAGCAGCAAAAGCCCAGCGCGATGGGCTTACCGCCCTTTTTGACCAGCTCGACGATATCGGTATTAAAACCAATAGCCGCCATGGCCATCACGATAAAGAACTTCGACAGCTCCTTGATGGGCGCCGTAAAGGACGCGGGAAGCTGAAACACCGTAGTGATCACGCTCGCCAGCACAAAGAACAGCACAAACATGGGAAACGCGCGTTTAAGGGAGAACGTGCTTTTGGCGTCACCGCCGGCCTTGCGCGCCAGATGCATCTGCCAGCATGCGAGGACCAACGTGATGGGAATAATGGCCAGCGTCCTGGTGAGCTTGACCACCGTGGCACTCTCGAGCACATTGGCGCCGGGATGCATGCTGTCCCAGGCGCTCGCCGCAGCCGTTACGGACGAGGTGTCGTTGATGGCGGTGCCGGCAAACAGGCCAAAACCCTCGTTGGTCAGCCCGAGCATGCCGCCGAGCGTTGGAAACACGAGCGCCGCGATAACGTTAAACAGGAAGATGACCGAAATGGCCTGGGCAATCTCGCGATCGTCGGCGTCGATGACGGGTGCGGTCGCGGCGATAGCAGAACCGCCACAAATCGACGAACCCACACCCACAAGCGTCGCTATCTTACCCGGCACGTTCATAACGCGGCAGAGCACAAAGGCGATGACAAGCGAGGTCGAGATTGTCGCCACGATAATCGGCAGCGACTGGGCGCCCTTGGACAGAATCTGGGAGAGGTTCATGCCAAAGCCAAGCAGGATAACCGCGTACTGCAAGACTTTTTTGGACGTATAGGTGACGCCGGCGGCGAGCTGTTCGCGACGATTCTTGGGAAAGACGAGCGCCAGGACCATGCCAAAGAGGATGGCAAATACCGGACCGCCGACCACCTCAATTTGTTTGCCGAGCCACGTCGCGGGAATGGCGATGATCAGGCAGAACAAGACGCCTTTCCAGCGCTCGCGTACGATATTTGCCAGTTGCATATGGGATTCCTTCTTTCTATTTCACGTTTGCGACGGCTTATGATACGGCAACATTGAGCACAGCCTTGCGCAAACACAGACTAAGATGCCGCAATAGTTCTCAGGCAACAGCCGAATTACCCACCGCGGAGAGCTGATTCGCGGCATAATTAACAACTGACATATGAGTTTGATAGAACAGTTGCGAGGCGCTATGGAAGAATCGATGCACGTCGGCGAGCAGGAAACGAGCCTACAGGACCAGTCCTACCACACCATTCGACGCAAAATCGTCTACCTGGACTACAAGCCGGGCGAAAAGCTGGGCGTCAAGCAACTTTGCGACGACCTGGATATGGGGCGCACCCCTGTGCGCGAGGCACTGGTGCGTCTGGCGCAAGAGGGCCTGGTGCGCACCGTGCCCCAGAGCGGTACCTACGTCTCACCCATCAACCTCACCCTTGCCGAGAGTGCCTGTTACATCCGCGAACATCTGGAAAAGCAGGTGATCGTAGAATGCTGCGCGCGCGCCACGTCGGCCGGCATCGAGCAGCTCGACCGCGCCATCGCGCTGCAGGAAAAGGCCATGGCCGAAGAGGATCGCATCGGCTTCTTTTTGAGCGACAACCTCATGCATCACATGATTTTTAGCATCGCATGTCGCAGCACCGTGTGGTCGTGGCTCGAAGAGACCAATGCCGACCTGGAGCGCTTCCGCTGGCTGCGCGCTGCCACGCAGGTTCTCGACAATCAGGACATCGTGAACGAACACAAGCAGATTCGCCGCGCTATCGCCGGTCGCGACCCCATCGAAGCGAGCTTTTTGGTCAGCAAGCACCTGCATATGATGTTCCGCAACCAGACCGAGGTTCTGGACCAGTTCCCCGAGTACTTCGAGACCAGCAAGCTCCGCTAACCTGCCAAAAAAGGGACAGGTTCATTTTGGCAGGTTTTATCTGGTCAAATGCAAAAAAGGCTCGGCTCCGTCTTGATGCGGAGCCGAGCCTTAGTCGCTAGAACGGCGGAACCAACTACTCTACCGTGACGCTCTTGGCCAGGTTGCGGGGCTGGTCGACGTCGCAGCCGCGCAGGATGGCGACCTCGCGGGCGAGCAGCTGCAGCGGGACGCTCGCCGTGATGGGGCTGAACACGTCGCGGACGGCCGGCACGCGGATGATGCAGTCGGCGATCTTGTTGATCTCCTCGTCGCCCTCGGTGGCAACGACGATGACCTTGGCACCACGTGCCTTGCACTCCATAAGGTTCGACACGGTCTTGTCGTAGGTGGCGCTCTTGGTGGCCACGGCAATGACGGGGAAGCCCGGGTCGATCAGGGCAATGGGGCCGTGCTTCATCTCGCCGGCGGCGTAGGCCTCGGCGTGCAGGTAGCTGACCTCTTTGAGCTTGAGCGCGCCCTCGTAGGAAATGGCGGCGCCCATGCCACGACCCACGAACAGCGCCGACTGCGCGTCCTTGCACAGCAGGGCGGCCTCATGCACGGCCTCGGTCTGGGTATCCAAAATCCACTGGATCTGCTCGGCCGTATCGGAAAGCTCGCGGAACAGCATGCGCGCCTGCTTGGTGGTCAGACGGTACTTGACCTGCGCCAGCAGCAAAGCCAGCAGCGTCAGGCTCACAACCTGGCCGATAAAGCTCTTGGTCGAGGCGACCGCGATCTCCTTGTTGGCCTTGGTGTAGATGACGCCGTCGCTCTCACGCGCCACGGGGCTGCCCACCACGTTGGTGATGCCGAAGACCTTGGCACCCTTGATGCGCGCGTCGCGAATAGCGGCAAGGGTATCGGCCGTCTCGCCCGACTGGGACACGGCAACGACAAGCGTCGTCGGCGTAATGATGGGATTGCGGTAACGAAACTCGCTGGCCGCCTCCACCTCGGTGGGGATGCGAGCCCAGCCCTCAATGAGATTCTTGGCAATGAGGCCAGCGTGATAGCTGGTTCCGCAAGCGATCACGTAGACGCGGTCGATGTCGTTGAGCTCCTCGAGCGAAAGGCCCAGCTCGTCGATGTCGAGCTCGCCGGCCGGCGTCATACGACCGACCAGCGTGTCGCGCACGACGCGCGGCTGCTCGTGGATTTCCTTGAGCATAAAGTCGGGATAACCGCCCTTTTCGGCCATGTCCAGGTCCCAGT
>URIE01000063.1 GCA_900547805.1 uncultured Collinsella sp. | reverse complement strand
ATCTATAACCTGCACTATAGAGTTCGACCAAGGGCGGGCGGCACCGCGCAACGCAGGCCGACGAACGCAACGCTCGCGCCCGGGCAGGTCGCCCGGCGTCGCGCCCATCGAACGAAAGGACAGGTCATGGACGACCTCGAAAAAGTTGAAACCATCCGCACCAAGTGCAACGTGAGCTACACCGATGCCAAGGCGGCGCTCGACGCTGCCGACGGCAACGTTTTGGATGCCATCATTTGGCTCGAGTCGCAGGGCAAGACCCAGACCACGTCGGCGCACGCCGCCACCGAGTCCGCGCCGGTCGACGAGCCTTCGGCCGAGATGGTCGCCGCGCAGGCTGCCTACGAAAAGTCGAGCGAAAAGACCGACTTCTCCAAGAAGATGGACAGCGTGTGGGAGTACCTCAAAAAGCTCTTCCGCCTGAGTCTGGACACCAAGTTTATCGCCACGCGCCGCGATGCGATCATCCTCAACATCCCCATCCTGATCCCCATCGTCGCGCTGTTCGCCTGGGGCGCCACGATTTGGCTGATGCTGCTTGGCCTGTTCTTTGGCATGCGCTACCGCATCGATAGCGACGGCGACGTACCCGGCAGCATCAACAACCTGATGGACAGCGCTGCCAATGCCGCGGACGACATCAAGCAAAATCTGAACGACGACAAGTAATCGCAGACGGGGGCACGCATGGCACGGATCCTGATCGTAGAGGACGAGGAGAAAATCGCCCGCTTTGTGACGCTCGAGCTGGAGCACGAGGGCTACCAGGTGGAACACGCCGCCGATGGCCGCACTGCCGTGGACCTGGCGCTGGAGCGCGACTATGATCTGATTCTGCTCGATGTCCTGTTGCCGCAGCTCAACGGCATGGAGGTGCTGCGACGCGTCCGCAAGCACAAGGATGTGCCGGTGATCATGGTCACCGCGCGCGATGCCGTAATGGACAAGGTTGCCGGGCTCGACGCCGGTGCCGACGATTACCTGACCAAGCCGTTTGCCATTGAGGAGCTGTTCGCACGGATCCGCGTTGCGCTGAAGCGCTCGGAGGCCGTGCGGACGGCTTCGGGCGCTGGCAGTGCCGGTGCCGGGGCGGACGGGAGCGCCGCTGCGATGCCCCCGGCCGGCGACTCGGCCCAGGTTTCCGCCTCGCCCTCCCCCGCCGCGCTCACTGTGGGCTCGGTTACGCTCGATCCCGACCGCCGCGAAGTCACGGTCGGCGGCTCGCCCATCGTGCTGACCGCCCGCGAGTTCGACGTCCTCGCCCTGCTTATGGCACATGCCGGCACCGTGCTCACGCGCGAGCGCATTGCGCACGAGGCGCTGGGCTACGAATACGTGGGCGACACCAACAACGTCGACGTGCACATCGCGCACCTACGTGCCAAGATCGAGGACGCTGGCAGCGCCCGCATCATCCAGACCGTGCGCGGGGTGGGCTATGTCTGCCGTGCGTAACGCCGAGGCCAAGCGCGTCACCTCCATCGCCCGCGCCATCAACTGGAGCTACATGTGGCGCCGCTTGGTGAGCTACGTCTGGCTCGATCTGCTGCTGACGGTGATTGCGGCGGCGATCCTCGTCTATGGATACAACCAGACGCTGCCCGACGGCGCGTTTACCGCAGGATGGATCCCCAGCGCCACCGTTCGCGGCATGTCGCTGAAGCCCGCGCGCGGCTGGGACCTGACAACGCTCACCTATACCGTCGAGCTTGCGCGTACCACCAAGACCTTCCCCCTCGCGCAGAACCTCGCCGCGCTGTGGCCCCTCTATATCGTTGTTGTAGGTTGGCAGGTCACCAGCGTGCTCAACATGCTCGGCGGCGCCCGACGCGTACGCCGCACCATGGCACCGCTCAACGACCTGGCTCTACGCGTGGACGAGCTCGGCCGTATGCAGCTCTCCAGCGGCAAGATGGAAACGCTGGAGCAGGCCATCGAGCGCGCAAGCGTCGACTCGCCAAGCGTCACCACCGGCGACGCCGACCTGGCGAGCATCGAGGTCGCGCTCAACCGCCTGCTGCGTCAGATGCAAGAGGCCAAGCTGCAGCAGATGCGCTTTGTCAACGACGCGAGTCACGAACTGCGCACGCCCATCGCGGTGATTCAGGGCTACGTAAACATGCTCGATCGTTGGGGCAAAGACGACCCGGACGTGCTAGCAGAGTCCATCGCCTCGCTCAAGACCGAAAGCGAGCATATGCAGGAGCTCGTGGAGCAGCTGCTGTTTTTGGCGCGCGGCGATGCCGGGCGCACGGTCCTGCGGCGTGCGAATACCAACCTGGCCGCACTGGTCGGCGAGGTATGCGAGGAGTCACAGATGATCGATGCCGAGCACACGTATCGGCTGGCTTTTGACGCCTTGCTTGCCAGCGACCCGCGCTGCGACGCGCCCGTCGACGTGGCGCTCGTGAAGCAGGCTCTGCGCGTGATCGTGCAAAACGCCGCCAAGTATTCGGACGCGGGCACATCCATCTCGTTTGGCGTGACGCCGGATGCGGGCGCGGGCACGATCGACATAAGTGTTGAGGACGAGGGCATCGGCATGAACCAGAAATCCGCAGCTCACGCATTCGAACGGTTCTACCGCGCCGACAACGCGCGCGATGCCGGCGCGCAGGGCTCGGGTCTGGGGCTCGCCATCGCCAAGTGGATCGTCGACAGCCACGGCGGCGTCATCGGTGTGACCTCAGTCGAGGGTGTCGGCAGCCGCTTTACGATTCGCCTGCCGCGGTAGGGGCGTCTCTCACGAACCGAAGGTGAATGCTTTTCCGCGAAGTGAACGACCTATTTTGGACCCCTGGAGCATCCGCACTTTTTGGCGCCAAAATCGCAGGAAAAACCTGACAAAACCGCAGGAAACGGCGCCTCCAAAGTGTCGATGCTCCAGGGGTTCGATTTCACTCGTTCACTTCGCGGAAAGCCATTCACCTTCGATTTACGGCAGCCCGTCAGTCACCCTCTCGGCATTAAAAATGGGGCAAGATCACGTGGCCTTACCCCATTTTTAGTTAGCTATGGCAGCTTGTACGCTACTCGCGGCACAGGTGCACGGCGAAGCCGGCGAACTCGCGCTTAAAGTACACGAGCTTGGTGCCGCCGTCGGGCAGCAGCACGCGCGACTCCTCGTTGACCTCGAGCCCACGCTCGGCAAACCACTTCTCGGCCGCATCAATGTCATTGACGGCAAAGCCGATGTGGCCCTTGGTGCCACGACCATTCTGCTTCATGACCTCGACCAGCGAATCGTTAAAGTACGAAACCGGGGTCTCGATAACGGGCAGGCCCATCATCGTCGAGAACAGCTCCGCGATCTCCAGGGCGTCTGCCGGGTCGGTAGCGTTGATGCCCACATGGGCAACGCGCATGCCAAAGAGCTCGACCGGACTGGCGTTCTGTTCATTCATACAGGTAGCGCCTACTGAGCCATGACGTCGAGGACGGCCTTCTCGGCAGCGACGCGGTTCATGCCGGTCATGAAGGGCACGCCACTCACGTACGGGCAGGTGAGGCCCTCGGGGGCAACGGTGGTGGCGATCAGCAGGTCGGCGCCCTCGTCGCAAGCGTCCTTGGCCTCGGAGATGGCGCACTGCACGATCTCATACTTGCCGGCATAACCGTTGGCGTCGAGCATGGTGGCGACCTTCTGGGCAACGAGCGTGGAAGTAGCAGCGCCAGCACCGCAAGCCAAAACAATCTTCTTCATAGGTAATGTCTCCCTTCATGGTTTACTTTAGGTAAGTGTACCGCAGCGAGCGATAGCGCTCGGCCTCGATGCACTTTTATGCCAGTTTGCTAGCACGCTGCGTATAATACATCTAGTACGTGTTGTCATACCGCTCGCTTTACGAGCGACTAAGGACTCTGAAATGCCCGATTCCCGCACCCTCTGGACCACCGTCGTTATCATCTGTATCGCCGTGTCGGTATTCTTTAGCGTCAAAAAACGCACCACGTTTAAGCGCCTGCAGCAGCTTATGGCTGCCAAGCAGTGGGACGAGTTCGATCGCTTGCTCGACGGCAAACTCACCAGCATGCTGTACCCGCGCTACAACCGCGACTACCTGCGTCTGAACTCCTATCTGCTGCGCGAGGACCACAAGCGCGCCGACGAGATGTTCGATTTGCTGCTGGGGCTCAACCTGCCCAAAATGCAGCGCGTCGACCTGGTGATCAAGGCTTTTAACTACTACGTTGGCCAGGAGGACCGCAAAAAGTCCAAGGAGCTGCTGCACGAAATCAAGGGCTTTGAGGGCGGTCAGGCCGAGGCGGTCGCACACGAATGCCAGCTGATGTACGACACGATGATCCTCAAGCGCCACAACGACATTCCCGAGCTGGAGCGCATGCTCAAGGAGGCCGGTGACGACAAGGTCAAGAGCTGCCGTCTGGAATACCTGCTGGCCCTGCAGTACAAGAACAAGGGCAACGAAGCCAAGTTCCAGGAGTTCCTGGAGAAGTCGGGGCAACACTCGATGGCTGTCAACGCGTAACGGACGGCTTGTGCTAGACTTCTAGTCTCACGGGGGCGTGGCGGAATTGGCATACGCAGGAGACTTAAAATCTCTCGCCGCAAGGATTGTGGGTTCGAGTCCCACCGCCCCTACCATATGACGCTTACGAGCCCGTGTCCCCCAGGGATGCGGGCTCGTTTCTTTTAGATGCCGTCATCCGCAGAACAGCTAATTTGGGACGGAGCTTTTGCGACTGCTTATATCAACCCAAGGACTGTCCCCAGGTGCCGGCAGAAAAGAAACGTCCCCAAGTGCCGGCTGTTGAGTTGCGGTGGAATAGGGACTGTTTGGTGCCCGAAAGGGCGATTTTGGTCCGTATTTCACCGCAACTTATTTAGAGGGTGCTGAGGCTGGGGGTCCAGGCGATGGTGGGGGCGGCGCCGTCGAGAGCCTCGTTGATGGTGGCGGCCATGCCGGCGAGCAGGCTGTTCTCGCTTACGGTAAGCGCCTTGTAGCCACCGGCGCGCATGAGCTCGCGAATCACCACGGCGCCGGCCAAGATCACGCCCGCACGCTTGGGCTGAACGCCCGGCAGCGCGGCGATGCCGGCAACATCCAGCATGGACATGCGCTCGATAGCGGCCGAAACCTGGTCCAATGACAGCTCGCGCAGGTGCACAAAGCTCGAATCGTACGGCTCTAGCTCGTGGATCAGAGCCACCAGCGTAGTCACCGTGCCGCCCACTGCGACCAAGCGTTCGGCGCGCTCAAAGTCGCTGGGCAGGCCTTCAAAATAGGCGGCGAACTGCTCGCCTACCCACGCGGCAGCGGTAGCAAGCTCGCCGTCCGCAGGCGGCAGCGCCGAGAAGAACCGCTCCGTCACGCGGCGACAACCGATGTCCAGCGAACGCGTACCCTCCAGCGCAAAGACCCCACGCTCCGGCGCATAGACGCCCGTCGCGAGCTCCGTGGATCCGCCGCCCGAATCGGCAACAATGATGCGCTCGCCAGCAAAGTCGTGCGCCACGCCAAAAAACGTCAGGCACGCCTCGACCTCGCCCGGAATCACCTGTGGCTCAAGTCCCAGATCGCGCAGGCCGTCCAGCAGCAGCGCGGCATTGGACGCATCGCGCGCGGCGCTCGTGCACGTGGTGCAAACGCACGCGGCCCCAAAGGCACGTGCCTCATCCACAAACATCCGGCACGCAGCGAGCACGCGCTCAACGGCCGCCTCGCAAAAGCGCCCCGTCGCATCCACGCCCTCGCCCAAGTCGGTGATCTCGGTATGCTTGGACGATTCCACGATCGCCCCGCCCTCGACCTGGGCCAACACCAGTCGCGACGACACCGTTCCCAGATCGATCGCCGCTACCTTATATCGTTTGAAATCTGCCATTGCCGGCTCCCCTCCGGGCGCTATTTGCCGTTGGACACGACCGTCTGGCCCTCGACACCGTTAAACCCAAACAGCATGTCGAGCGCCTGGATGTACCACGGGGCGTCCTTACCGACTTCTTCGATTTCCTTGGCAACTTCGCTGGCCTTCTTGGCGTTCGACGACTTCTTGCTCGAAGACGAATCCGAATCGTCGTCCAGGCCCTGCACTTCAATCCTCTTCTCGCCGGGCATCACCAGGCCCAAGTCCTCGGATGCCGCGTCCTTGATACCCTCCTCCGAGAGCAGCTTGTCGACGCTTTTTTGCAGCTCATCATTGTATTGCTGACGAATCTCGACCTGCTTGGCCAAGATATCGCTCGAACGCTTTGCCACGTACAGATCGCGCACGGGGAAATACAGGCTCACGAGCACCAGGGCAACGACAATGCCGATGAATAGCCCTCGCTGAGGACCGTGGGTAAAGTCGTAAATCGCCTTGACCGCTGCGTTGTCGTTGGCGTAGTGCATAAAGTCCGAGCCGGAAAGACGACTTGAGGGACGGCGCGGCTTGTCGGACGCCTGGGTCGAAGGGCACGACGCATGCTTGGAACGCGATGGGCGCACCGGACTATCCGAGGAACTATTTGGCTGAGCATTGGGATGCGAAGTCGCCGGCGAGCTATACCTGGAGCGATCAGCGCCAGCATAACCAGACCCGCCAAGCTGTGCGGTACGCGCACGACGAGACGACGGTTCGCGCGAACCGGCGGAATAGTACCTGTTGTCGTAAATCTGATCCATGTGCGCCTTGTGCGGTTGAGGTTTGTTTGCGCTAAGTCCTTTAGTTATAGCACGAGCGCCCGCACCGCCTTCGCCAGCCTTTGCTCGACATAAAAAAGGCGCTGAGCCGTATGGCCCAGCGCCCATAGTTCTTTGCGGCATCCAGCCAAGGCGGGGAGGAACCGAGTCAGCCTCCCCCCAGCCAAATTCGCCCGTTTAGCGAATGTTGTAGAACGCGGCCTTGCCGGCGTAGCGCGCGCTGCCCTCGAGCTCGTCCTCGATGCGGATGAGCTGGTTGTACTTGGCAATACGGTCGCTGCGGCACGGGGCGCCCGACTTAATCTGGCCGGCGTTGACGCCCACGACCAGGTCGGCAATTGTGGAGTCCTCGGTCTCGCCAGAACGGTGGCTCACGATGCAAGCGTAACCGGCCTCCTTGGCGGTTTCGATGGCCTCGAGCGACTCGGTGAGCGTGCCGATCTGGTTGACCTTGACCAGAATCGCGTTGGCGGCGCCCAGTTCGATGCCCTTCTTGAGGCGCTCGGTGTTGGTGACGAACAGGTCGTCGCCCACCAGCTGCACCTTGTTGCCGATGCGACGGGTGAGCTCAACCCAGCCGTCCCAATCCTCCTCGGCCATGCCATCCTCGATGGAGATGATGGGATAGGCGTCGACGAGCTTCTCCCAGTAATCAACCATCTGGGCGCTCGTGTACTCCACGCCCTCGCCCTTGAGCTCGTACATACCGGTCTCGGCGTTGTAGAACTCGGTGGACGCCGGGTCCATGGCGTACATGAAGTCGACGCCGGGCTTAAAGCCAGCCTTCTCGACGGCCTTGGTAATGTACTCAAACGGTTCGGCATTGGTCTTGAGGTTGGGCGCGAAGCCGCCCTCGTCGCCCACACCGCCGCCCAGGCCGGCCTCGTGCAGCACGCCCTTGAGGGTATGGTAGACCTCGGCGCACCAACGCAGGCCCTCGGCAAAGCTCGGGGCGCCCACCGGCATGATCATGAACTCCTGGAAGTCAACGTTATTGTCGGCATGGACGCCACCGTTGAGGATATTCATCATAGGCGTGGGCAGCAGGTGGGCGTTGACGCCGCCCAGGTACTGGTACAGCGACAGGCCCGCCGACTCGGCAGCGGCGCGGGCGACGGCCAGCGACACGCCCAGGATGGCGTTGGCACCGAGCTTGGTCTTGTTGGGGGTACCGTCCGCGGCAATCAGCGCGGCATCGACGGCGCGCTGGTCGAAAGCGTCGAGGCCCACGACGGCGTTAGCGCACTCGTTATTGACGTGCTCGACGGCCTGCGAAACGCCCTTGCCCAGGTAGCGGCCTTTGTCGCCATCGCGCAGCTCACATGCCTCAAAGGCGCCGGTCGAAGCGCCCGAAGGCACCATCGCGCGGCCGAAGCTGCCGTCCTCGAGCACGACCTCGACCTCGACGGTGGGGTTGCCGCGGCTGTCGAGCACCTCGCGACCGTAGACGTCCAAAATATCGCTCATGTTGTCTCCCTCTCACTTGGAAACGGGTTGAATGCTTGGCGACACGGCCTGCACGCTACAGCGGCGCGCAGGTTCATAAGTTAGCCTTGTCGCACTTTTTGCATTATGCCCTAAGTTAGCCAAGGGATACAATCTTTTTAAAAAATAATGGGGGCGATGGGACAAGTCCGTCCCGTCGCCCCCGCGGTATTACTCCTCCGCCTTTGCGGCATCCCACAGGTCGTTGAGGCCGTGGGTCGAAAGCTCGGCCAGATCCACGTGAGCGTCAGCCGCCATCTGCTCCATCGCAGCCCAGCGACGGCGGAACTTGGCCGTGCTCGCGCGCAGGGCGCTCTCGGCGTCAATCCCCTCTTTGCGCGCAACGTTGACTAGGGCAAAGAGCAGGTCGCCAAACTCCATCTCGCGCTCGGACGAGCCGGGAGCCTCGGCCTCAAACTCGGCACGCTCCTCGGCGACCTCGTCCCACACGTCCTGGACCGTCTCCCACTCAAAGCCCACGGCAGCCGCCTTGCGCGACACCTTCTGAGCCTGCATCAGCGCCGGCAGATGCGTGGGCACGCCGTCGAGCAGACCCTCGGGCGCGGCCTCGCCCGCCGCCACGGCCTTGTCCTTGGCAGCCTTCTCGGCAAGCTTGACCTCGTCCCAAATCTTGAGCACCTCGTCGGGGTTGTCGGCATCCGCATCGCCAAACACGTGCGGGTGGCGGCGGATGAGCTTGGCATCGATATCGCGCGCCACGTCGGCCAGCGTAAACTCGCCGGCGTCCGCCGCAATCTGCGCATGCAGCACCACCTGCATGAGCACGTCGCCCAGCTCCTCGCGCAGATGCGTGGCATCGTCGGCCTCGATGCAGTCGAGCGCCTCATAGGCCTCCTCGATCATGTTCTTGCCAATGCTGCGGTGCGTCTGCTCGCGGTCCCACGGACAGCCGTCGGGCTGACGCAGGCGCCAGATGGTCTGTACCAGATGCTGCAGCTCGGCCGACGTGTCTACCAGCGTGGACAGATCGCGCGAACCCTCGGCATTTTGCTGAGCCATGTGCTGCGCCATGGTTAGTCCTCCTCCAGGATCACGTGGCGGAACGCTCCGCCCTCGTAGATGCCGCAGCTGTGCGTGCCGTCCTTGGGGATGCTCACGCTGCCGGGGTTGAAGAGCCACAGGCCCGGGTGCGCCTCGCTTACCTCGTTAACCTTGATGTGTGTGTGGCCGTAGACGAGCGCGGAGCCCTCGGGCAGCGTGGGCGCGTGGTCGACGCTGTTGTGCATGCCGGCGCCAAAGACGTGGCCGTGTGTCAGGAACAGCTCGCGGCCGGCTTCGTCGAACAGCGTGGCGTAGTCCGCCATGACGGGGAAGTCGAGGACCATCTGGTCGACCTCGGCGTCACAGTTACCGCGCACCGCGATGATGCGGTCGGCCAGGGCGTTGAGCAGCGGAATCACGCGCTTGGGGGCGTAATCGCGCGGCAGGTCGTTACGCGGGCCATGGTAGAGCAGGTCACCCAGCAGCACAATACGGTCGGGCTGCTCGGATTCGATGGCGGTGCAGAGGCGCTCGGCCCAGTATGCCGAGCCATGGATGTCGGAGGCGATGAGGTATTTCATGGTGGTCCTTTCGGGTGGGTTTGATGGGGCTGGGCGCGGCGTGCCACCGGCCGCGTTACTCAAATCGAAGCGCCGCGCTCTGAGCCGCCCGCATCACGCGCTGGAGCGGCACGTTGTGCGCGCGGGCAAGACGGGCGCAGTCTTCGTACTCGGGAGCCGCGCGCTCGCTGCCGTCGGGCAGGGTGGCCACCTTGACGGACACCTCGCCCCAAGGCGTCGCCACCTGTTCAAAGCGGCGCGGCAGGCAAACGCGTTCCATCACCTGGCGACGAACGGCGTTGGTCGTGGTTTCCAAAAAGATAATCGTCTGCAGGCGCTCGATATCCTCATGCGAGCAAATCACCTGCAACTGCCATCCGGGGCGGCCCTTTTTGCAGTAGAGGGGCTGCCAGTGCACCTCGCGGGCGCCGGCCTCGCGCAGGCGGTCGGCGGCGTAGGCGAGCACCTCGGGCGACGCGTCATCGATGTCGCACTCCAGCTTGACGATAGTTTCGGGCGCATCGGTCTCGCGGGACA
>URIE01000062.1 GCA_900547805.1 uncultured Collinsella sp. | reverse complement strand
CCGTAGGACGAAAGAACCCCCGCCGCACGTAGTGCGCAGCGGGGGTTCTTTCATGTCCGAGGACGTCCGCGAAGGTTAGCCCTCAGATCCTGCGGTGGGAGACCTAGGCCTCGTTGTACACCGTCTTGAGCTTCAGCAGGTGCTGATAGCGGTCCATAGCGGCCTGCTCATTCTCCTTGAAGAGCTCCTCGGCGCGCTCGGGGAAGGAACGCGTCAGCGAAGCGTAACGGGCCTCGTTCATCAGGAACTCCTGATAACCGCCCGCGGGCTCCTTGGAATCGAGCGAGAACTTCTTGCCGGCAGCAGCCTCGGGGTTGAAGCGGAAGAGGTTCCAGTAACCGCACTCGACAGCCTTCTTCATCTCGGCCTGGCAGTTCTGCATGCCACCCTTCTTGATGGAGTGCATCTCGCAGGGGCTGTAGCCGATGATGAGGGACGGGCCGTCGTAGGCCTCGGCCTCGTGGATGGCCTTGAGGGTCTGAGCCGGGTTGGCGCCCATGGCAACCTGTGCCACGTAGACGTAGCCGTAGCTCATGGCAATCTCGGCCAGGGACTTCTTCTTGGTCACCTTACCGGCAGCGGCGAACTGAGCGACCTGGCCCAGGTTCGAGGCCTTGGAGGCCTGACCGCCGGTGTTGGAGTAGACCTCGGTGTCGAAGACGAAGACGTTGACGTTGTGGCCGGAAGCCAGGACGTGGTCCAGGCCACCGAAGCCGATGTCGTAGGCCCAGCCGTCGCCGCCGAAGATCCAGAAGGACTTCTTGGTGAGGTAAGCCTTGTCGGCGAGGATCGCCTTGGAAGCGTCGCAGCCGCACTTCTCGAGCTCGGCAACGTAGGCAGCGGCAGCGGTCTTGGAGGCCTCGGCGTCGTTGACGGAGTCGATCCAAGCCTGGCCGGCGGCCTTGAGCTCATCGGACGGACCATCGGCAGCGATGATGTCCTGGGTAGCGGCGATCAGCTTGTGCTGAACGGCCTCATAGCCAACGGCCATGCCCAGACCGTGCTCGGCATTGTCCTCGAACAGGGAGTTGTTCCACGCCGGGCCGTGACCGTCCTTGTCCTTGCAGTAAGGAGCGGTGGCAGCGGGGTTGCCCCAAATGGAGGAGCAGCCGGTGGCGTTGGAGATGAACATGCGGTCGCCGGCGACCTGGGTCACCAGACGTGCATAGGCGGTCTCGGCGCAGCCGGCGCAGGAGCCGGAGAACTCCAGGTAGGGCTGCTTAAACTGGCTGCCCTTGACGTTGGCCGCGATGAGCTCCTTCTTCTCGGAGACGTTCTCGACCATGTAGTCCCAAACGGGCTGCTGGTCCATCTCCTGCTCGGTGGGAACCATCTCGAGGGCGCCCTTGGGGCAGACCTTGACGCAGTTGGTGCAACCCATGCAGTCGAGCGGGGACACAGCCATGGTGAACTTCATGCCCTTGGCCTTGGGGCCCATGGCGTCGAGCGTGCGGGTAGCCTCGGGCGCGGCGGCAGCCTCGTCCTCGGTCATCGCGAACGGACGGATGGTGGCATGCGGGCACACATAGGCGCACTGGTTGCACTGGATGCACTTGGTCTCGTCCCAGTGGGGAACGACCACGGCGACGCCGCGCTTCTCGTATGCGGAGGCGCCCAGCTCAAACTGGCCGTCGGCGCAATCGACGAAGGCGGAAACAGGCAGGCTGTCGCCGTCCATGCGATCGATGGGCTCGAGCAGGTTCTTGACCTGCTGGGCGATAGCGGATTTGGTCTCCTCGGAGAGCTCGACGGGAGCGGCATCCTCGGCGGTAGCCCAGTCGGCCGGAACCTCGAACTTACGGAAGGCGGTAGCGCCGGCATCGATGGCCTTGTGGTTGGCGTCGACGATAGCCTGGCCCTTCTTCATGTAGGACTTGGTAGCCGCGTCCTTCATGTACTGCAGGGCGTCCTCGGCGGGCAGGACCTTGGCCAGCGCGAAGAAGGCGGACTGGAGCACCGTGTTGGTGCGCTTGCCCATGCCGACCTTAGCGGCCAGGTCGATAGCGTCGATCAGGTAGACGTTGACGTTGTTGTTCGCGATGTAGCGCTTGGCCACGGCGGGCATGTGCTCGGCGAACTCCTCGTCGCTCCACTGGCAGTTGACCAGGAAGGTGCCGCCCGGCTTGACGTCGCGGACCATCTTGAAGCCCTTAACGATGTAGCTGGGGTTGTGGCAAGCGACAAAGTCGGCCTTGGTCACGTAGTACGGCGAGCGGATCGGGGAATCGCCAAAGCGCAGGTGCGAGACGGTGACGCCGCCGGTCTTCTTGGAGTCGTACTGGAAGTAGGCCTGGACGTACTTGTCGGTGTGATCGCCGATGATCTTGATCGAGTTCTTGTTGGCGCCGACGGTACCGTCGCCACCCAGACCCCAGAACTTGCACTCGATGGTGCCGGGGGCTGCGGTGTTGGGCGCATCCTCGGCCTCGGGCAGGCTCAGGTTGGTCACGTCATCGACAATGCCGATGGTGAACTCGCGCTTGGGCTCGTCGGCCTTGAGCTCCTCGAAGACAGCGAACGCGGACGCGGGAGGCGTGTCCTTGCTGCCCAGACCGTAACGGCCTCCGACGACCTTGATACCCGTCTTGCCGGCCTCGTAGAGAGCGGAGACAACATCCTGGTAGAGCGGCTCGCCGATGGAACCCGGCTCCTTGGTACGGTCCATGACGGCGATCTTCTGGACGGTCTCGGGGAGAACGTCGACGAAGTGCTTGATGGAGAACGGACGGAACAGACGAACCTTGACCAGGCCGACCTTCTCGCCGTGAGCGTTGAGGTAGTCGATGACTTCCTCGAGCACGTCGCAGAAGGAGCCCATGCACACGACGACGCGATCGGCATCGGGAGCGCCGTAGTAGTTGAACAGGCCGTAATCGGTGCCGAGCTTCTCGTTGATCTTCTTCATGTAGCCCTCGACGACGGCGGGAAGCTCGTCGTAGACCTTGTTGCAGGCCTCGCGGTTCTGGAAGAAGATGTCGCCGTTCTCGTGGCTGCCGCGGGTGTGCGGGTGCTCAGGGTTGAGCGCGTGATCGCGGAAAGCCTGGACGGCGTCCATGTCGCACATCTCGGCAAGATCCTTGTAGTCCCACATGGCGACCTTCTGGATCTCGTGGCTGGTGCGGAAGCCGTCGAAGAAGTTAAGGAACGGGGTCTTACCCTCGATGGCGGCAAGGTGAGCCACCGGCGAGAGGTCCATGACCTCCTGGACGTTACCCTCGGCGAGCATGGCGAAACCGGTCTGGCGGCAGGCCATGACGTCGGAGTGATCGCCAAAGATGTTCAGGGCGTGGGAAGCGACGCAACGCGCGGAGACGTGGAAGACGCCCGGGAGCTGCTCGCCCGCGATCTTGTACATGTTCGGGATCATCAGGAGCAGACCCTGAGAAGCCGTGTAGGTGGTGGTCAGAGCACCGGCGCCCAGCGAACCGTGAACGGTACCGGCTGCACCTGCCTCGGACTCCATCTCGACGACCTTGACCGGGGTGCCGAAGATGTTCTTGCGACCCTGGGCCGCCCACTGGTCGACATGGTCGGCCATCGGGCTGGACGGCGTAATGGGATAGATTCCCGCTACCTCGGTGTACGCATACGAAACATATGCGGCCGCCTCGTTGCCGTCCATAGACTTAAACTTACGCGCCATATACCCCTCTCCTCTCATATAGGTATACAGGCCCCGGCGATCGCCGGGATGTTGGCGTGATGGGATTTTCGTTGTTGCTTCCAATCATCTGGCAGGCAGACTCAGCAGCAGGTACATGGCGTGGAGAGAAGACATGCCGAGGCAAGGGGCAGCTGATGCTCCCCACAGACCCGACCGCCCGTCTTGCACATGACCGAGCGCCGCAAAGGCCGCATGCCGGATGCTCCCGGGCACGCCCCGGCGATGGGAAGCGCCCGCAACGGAAATCCGCATGCGGGTTTATTGTACCCCGCCGTCAAGTGTAATTTCGGCAAATATAGGTGGACGGGTGAAGGTTTACCTCGGGTGACTATCGAATGCCCAGCGCCGAGCAAAATGTCCCCCGGGAACCATACGGCAGTTGCGGTGAAATAGGGACTGTTTTTGCTGCTCAGAGCCTTAAACAGTCCGTATTTCACCGCAACTTATTGAGGGTTGGCTAGAGGGCACCGAAGAGGATGGCGTAGGTGGTGGATTCGCCGAGCTTGAGCTCGTCGCCGGGATTAAGTTGGGCGGAGCGGCCGGGCTCGACCTGGATGCAGACGCTCGTGACCCCGTTTACCACCACGGTCCCGTTGGTAGACGACAGGTCCTCGACGTGCCAGGTATTTTGAGCATCACACCAGATGTGGGCATGGCGAGCCGAGACGTCATCGCCGACGTCGGTGATATCGCCCTCCCCCGTTGCCAGCGCGCCGATCTCGACACCTTCCTCACTCGGCTGAATCCAGCGCGGGGCACTCACCACAAAGCCGTTTTGCACGCGCAGCAGGCCCAACGGATGCGCCGGCGCGGGCTCGCGTTCGCCCGTGGTCGTCGACATGCCAAGCGAACGCGGTGTGGACGTGCCTCCGCCACAGGTCGCGTGCGCATAGTCGATAGCATAGGTCACCGAGGACCTGACATCTGCCGAGCAGCCCACGGCGACAAACAGCACCAGCACGGCTTCGGCGCGCTCGGCAGGCATAAGCTCTCCCGCCTGGGACAGACGATCGAGCGCGTTGCGATAGAGATTCGTATCCTGGTGACATTCCTCGAGCGCACGCACCATCGGTTCACCAGCGGGACCGCACACCATATTGATCACGGCCGTGGAGTCCATGGGATTGCGCTGGCGCAGTGCCAGCTGCGACATAATGCGCGCGGCCGAGGTCCCGTAATCGGCAAAGAAACGCTGCTGAAGCGTACCGACCGGCGCGCGAACGATAAAGCGCGAGACCCAGGAGCGATCGGCGGCCCGGCTCTGAGGGCTGCGACCGTCGGCAAGCGGACGGGACGAGAGCACCAAGCCGCACAGCTCGATATGACTCAGATGGGCCGCGCGTTTAAAGATGTCAAACATGGCCCCGCATGGGGTGAGCTCAACTTGAGATGCCATGACCTAGGCCTCCTTGGTCGTAGAAATAGAGTCGGACGATGCATCGACGGGTCCGCCGAAGACGCGGGCGGCTGCGGCTCCACCGGCAAGCGGTGTTGCCATCTGGCCTTTTGTGCGTCGCGGTGCCAAAGCAGGCAGCTCAAAGGCAAAACCAGTCGCCAGCAAAAACCACGCAAGCGTATAGGTTGCAACCAGAGCGGCAACAAGGCCGCCCATCACGGCGCGTTGGGAAAATACGCTACATGCAGCCACAACCAGCACCGGAACCTCGCAGGCAGAAAGCGCAAGCACACCCTGCAGGAACCCCGAGCGCCGATTGCACGCAAGTGCCCCCGCGGTAACGCCGGCTATGCCTGGCAGCGCCAACGCCAGTGCGGCAATAATACCCGGTAGCGACCCAGACCACACGAGCGATCCCAAAGTCGCCGTCACGCGGGCGCCCGACGCCAGCAGCGCGGCCGAAACCACGACCACAGCCCAAACCACGCCACAGACGACCGTCGCGCCGACCATCAGCGCGCGACGAACCGCGCGGCCAGACGCATCCATGGGGCACGGCGTGAGCGGCTCGCCGCGAAGCGAACGACCGACATTTTGCGCATAGTGGTCACAAAACGCCGAGAGCGCCGCCTCGACCGCCGCCGGCTCGGGACGATCTTTTTGATGACTGGACAGACAGGCCATCACCACGTCGAACAGCTGGGCATCGACAAACGCCAGCGCATCGCGTAGCTCTTCGGAATCCGGCTCAAGCCCTAGCTGCTGGGCCTGCTCGGCCGCGGCGAGCGCCACATCGGGCTCACGACGAAGCAGCTGAGTCAAATCGCAACCGGGCGCATGGGCACCAATGGGATAGTCGGGCCGCGTGTCCATCTTGAGACGATAGGGGCTCGCGATGTCGCGCGTCTTTTTGCGCGAACCCGAGGTGCCCGAAGTGCTCGGCGCGGCTTCGTATGGCGCGACGCCGGCAATGAGCTCGTAAACCGTGCTTGCCGCGGCATAGACGTCGATCGCCGGCGACATACGCAAAGCGCGCAGGTCGGGAATATCGTCGGTGAGCATCTCGGGCGGGGCATAGGCAACCGTCGCGCGACGCAGCGTGGCATAACGCTCCGTAAACGACGCCTTGCCGCCGGTACCGGCCACGGCCGACGCAGGCTCGAGCGCCAGCGACGAGCCAAAGTCGATCAGGCACAGGTCAAAGGTGCCCTCGGCAAGCTGCCGGTCAAGCGGTAGACGCGCCGTACGCACCATAATATTAGCGGGCGAGATATCGCGATGGACAAAGCCCTCACCCACCAGACTCATACGGCAGAGCAGATCGAACAGGTCGCGACCCAGACGCGCCGCCACAAGCGGCGACAGGCGTCCGGCATCATCCACGGCGAGTCGCGAACGCAAGCGGGCAAGCGTCTCGCCCTCGACCCATTCCATGACAATTGCAGGCACACCGTCGACCTCGCCCCAGCCATAGAGGCGGGGAAAGCCCTTAAGGCCCGAAAGGGCACGATGGCATTCGTATTCCTCGCGAAACGCTGCCTTGAACTTGGCGACCAGCGCCTCGTGAGCGGCATCGTCGTCGAACTCATCGCGCGCCGGCAAGATGAGCTGCTTGAGCGCCACGGCCTCGCCTTGGGCGTTGACGGCACGCGTCACGCGGCCGATACCGCCACGGCGCATGGTGGCATCGTCGGCAAACAGCATCGTAAAACGACGCAGATAGGCAGGCAGTTCGTCCTGACCGAGCGCAATGGCCGGCTCAAACCCGTCGACACGCGCCAGGCGCAGGCCGACCATGGGATCGCGACCGAGCGATTGTGGTGTGGTGGATGCAAGATCGATCATCATAGGGCAAGCGCCGCCACGTTATTGTTGAAGTTACCGAGCGCGACGTCATCATCGCCGTAATGGCCAACCCATTGACATAGGTTGGTGTAACAGCCCCACAGATTGGCATACTGCTGATACCACTTTGACCGGGGCGAGAATGTCTGACGACCGAACTCGGCTCGAATGACAAACATCTCCCCGACCAGGCTGTCGCACGGCCTGGGATCTCCCGTAGAGTTATAGGTCGAAACCACGTCATTGGCACGGGAAACATAGCCGTCGAGCATGTTGTACTTGGTCACAAGCCAACTGTGAATGCTCTCTTCTTCAGCAGCGGAAAGGCCACCGGAGTTTGCATCGTTGTCAGTGTTGCCGCCCGTCGAGCCGCCGTTTCCAGGCCCTCCGGTAGAGGAACCCGACCCAGAGCCGCCGCCCGAACTCGATGAATCCGAGCCAGAGCCAGAAGTATCCGAGCTACCGGGCTTTCCGGACTGCTGGGCGTCCTGCTCCTTCTGCCGCTCGACCTTATTCACCGTTGCCGCCACGCTATTGTTGGACAACCGATCGATGATCTTGGTGTTGGTGAGCACGATGGTTTTGCCATTGGCAAGCGTAACTTCGTTGTCCGGGGCCTCGGCGCCATCCGCATCGTCGGTGCCAAACACAATATGCGCGACCACACTTGCCCAAGCATATCCAGTCGTGGTGCCCAGATCACTTTTGACCTCATGCCCTACGCGCGGTTCGCATGCGGCATGTGCCTGTATCATGGACGGCACGGTCATGCCATAGGCAGAAACGCCAGCTATGACCAGCACCAGCGAGCACGACAGCAGCGCGTACGCCCGAGGCGCCAAGCCCAGTCGGCGTCGCATGCGCACCGCGGCGCCGCGCTTTGTCTGAGTGCCACCGGGCCGCATGCGTTCTCCTCCAACAAAAACACGCCGCTCGGGAGCGGCGCATTCATTCGAATCCATATTTGAGTGTATCAGCGAACCCAAAAGGTTGCGCAACGAATGGGCAAATTAAGGATGCGAGCGGAAGCATCCATGCGATAAGCGGATACAAAGCATCTTTGTTGCACAACAAACTTACAGTCGCACGGGGAAATTATGACTACCCCGTGCGTCGCGAGGAAAACATACGGCAGGAGCAGGCTCGCCACCTAAATCGTGCGACGGGCCTCGATGGCGCGCCCAAGCGTAAGCTCGTCGGCATACTCCAGGTCGCCGCCCACGGGCAGGCCGCTCGCCAGACGCGACACCTCAACGCCCAGCGGCTTGATAGTGCGAGCCAGGTAGCTCGCCGTGGTCTCGCCCTCAATATTGGGGTTGGTGGCGATGATGACCTCGTGGATGTCCTCGTGGCCCAAGCGTGCCAGCAGCTCGCGAATGTGCAGCTGCTCGGGGCCAATCTTGTCCATGGGACTGATCACGCCGCCCAGCACATGGTACAGGCCATGGTAGCTGCCCGTGCGCTCGATTGCCTGGACGTCGCGCGGCTCGCCCACCACGCAAATGCGAGTGGTGTCGCGCATCGAATCCTGGCAGATGGAGCACTCGTCGGCCGTGGCGTAGTTAAAGCAACGGCTGCAAAAGTGGACCTCCTGCTTAACCTCCAGGATGGCCTCGGCCAGGCGGCGCGCCTCCTCGGCGTCAGCCTCCAACAGGTAATAGGCGATGCGCTGAGCCGACTTAGGGCCAATGCCCGGCAGGCGACCCAGCTCATCGAGCAATTTTTGCAGGCTATGGTTGGCACTCATATATATGCGCGTCTTAGAACGGCATGCCCGGGATGTTGAGGCCGCCGGTGATGGCGCCCATCTGCTTGTTGGCGAGCTCGTTGACGCCGCGAACGGCCTCGTTGACGGCAGCCATAATCATGTCCTGCAGCATATCGACGTCCTCGGGATCGAGGGCATCGGGATCGATGGTGAGGTTGACGAGCTCCATCTCGCCGTTAACGGTCACCTTGACCATGCCGCCGCCGGCAGAGGCGTCGACGGTCTGGGACTTGAGGTTCTCCTGCGCGGCGGCAAGCTGCTCCTGCATCTTGCGAGCCTGCTTCATCATCTGCTGCATGTTCATACCGGCCATGACGGCTCCTTTACGTGCGGCCGCACGCCGAGCTGCAAGGGCAGCCGGAGCACGGCGGGACTTTCAAACTCAAAAATCGTACCACGGCGCGGGGCAAGCAAGCGGGGCGGACACGCTACCTCAGTCGATATACATGTCCTGGAGTGCAAACCGCACCCAAAGATTATGCGAAGTTGAATAATTCGCATCTGCATAATATTGAAAGCTAAATCTTGTAGAGCCGGAATCCGACATTTTCTGCATCCAGCTAGATAACAAAATGCCGAACCGCTGCTCGAGGCGGCGCTCATGATGGCAGGGTATAATTTGATTGTCACAGACAGCAATTTGGAGGTGCCCCCATGAATGCCCCCGACGCGCTCCAAAACATCCGCTCAAAACACCCCGTTGCATATGTGGTTCTCTATCTCTTTGTCGGCTGGGCATTACTGGTTGTCATCACCCATGCTATAGCCTTTGGAGCAGAACTGCTGATAACCAGCTCGGACCAGCCCACCGTCAAATGGGAAGCGACCGATGAGTGCACCGATGGAACCCGAACCATTTACTACAACAGCCCGTCCCTCTACCAAGAGTTCAAGGTCAAGATAAAGGACTCCAAGATTGTCGGTGCCGAACCAGGCGCTTTCTTGACAATCGGAGCAACCCTCGACGCCGAGCAAGTCGAGTACACGGACAGCCGCGCGACGTATCGTGTCGACCTCAGCACCCTAGGCCGACCGTCACGCATCTGCCTGCTCGAATGCGAGACACGCGGCACCACGCTACACATGTCCGAAATTCAAATGCGCCCGGGCAAGGGGTTCTCTTCTTGAGCAGTATACCCGCCCGTACAGCTACTCCACCGGTTTGAAGATGGTGGACTGACCGAAGACGCTGCGGATGAGGGCTTTGGCCTCGTCCTCGGTCTGCGGAATGCTCGGGGCTGCACCCTGGTGGCCGAAGGGGCTGCCGGCGCCGGGGTTGGACTCCCAAGGGGCAGCGGGGGCGTCCTCCTCTTTGGGGGCAGTTGCAGCGGGCTTGGGCGCGGACGCCGCACCCGGCACGTCGAACGGGGGCAGATCGTCCCCGCTCGCATCGCCAGCGAAGCCGCCGACCATGGCGTCGTCGTAGGGCACCTGCTCGGATTCCCACGGCGCGGCAGGCTGAGCCTTGGGGGCGGACGCGCGCTCGGGCGCTCGGGGCGCGGGCTCGGTCGGGAGCTTACCCGTGGCAGGAGCGCCGGCAGGGTTGTCGGAGCGTAGCCAGGGGGCTTTGCCCAGGTCAGACGACTTGGGCGCGGGCGAGGCGGGCTTGGGCGCGGGTGTCGGAGCAGCCGGTTTGGGC
>URIE01000061.1 GCA_900547805.1 uncultured Collinsella sp. | reverse complement strand
ATCTTTTCGGTGGTAACAAGTGCCATGAGCGTTTGCTCCTCTCCCTCGCCCGCATTTGGACATCGGGCATAGTTGTTCACAAGGCGTTTTACCTTGCGTTTTGCTGCGCTCATTGTATGAAATTCGGCGGGCTTGTATGTGCGAGATATTGCCATCGCGCGAGGTCGAGCCGTCATTTTTGAAAAGCAAACGGAAGGGATCGAGGCCGAGTGCGCGTGTTCAATATTGAGTTTTGAGCGTTGAGTGTCTTTCTTTTATAGAAAAGATAAGTAATCGAAAGGCGTTTTCTTGCTCAAAAAGAAAATGAACGAAAATAGACTCAACACAATTCCTGCAAATTTCGTCGAGAATGGAGCTGCCATGGCTCAAGCTGCAACCCGCGCTTTCGCCGACGAACGTCGTGCCGCCATCATGGAGATGCTCGAACATAACGCCTCCGTGCAGGTGGCAGAAATCGCCCAGACCTTTGGCGTGTCCTCCGTCACGGCCCGTGCCGACCTGGACGCCCTCGCCGAGGCTGGCAAACTGCGCCGCACGCACGGCGGCGCCGTGTCACTCCACAAGCGCCTGACCGTCTCCACGCAGGACCGGCGCATTAACGTCAACGTTGCCGCCAAGCAGGCCATCGCGCAAAGCGCAATTGCGCTCGTCAGCGACGGAGACACCCTGCTCGTCGACTCGGGCACCACGGCGCTCGAATTTGTCCGCCTGCTCGATCAGCGTGACGGCATCACCGTCATCACAGCCGACATTACGATCGCCGATTACATCGACGAGAGCATGCCCTCGGTCGACGTCGTCATGTTGGGCGGCGCGCTGCGCAAAGGGCACCGCTATCTGTACGGTCCGCTCACCATGCAGGCGCTGCAGATGGTTCACGCCGACCTTGCCGTCATGTGCCCCGGTGCCTTTGTTCCCGGCTGCGGCTTTACCACCGACTTCCCGCAGATGGCCGAGACCAAAGCGGCTATGGTCGGTGCCGCCCGTCAAAGCGTCGCCCTCATGGACGCCAGCAAGGTTAACGGACGCGGCATGTACCGTTTTGCCGAGCTTGCCGACGTTGACACCATCGTGATGGACCGTGATCCCGACGATGCCGTCGCCACATCGATCGCCGAGACCACCGACAGTGCACGTCCAGTCCTCATCATCGCCGGCGCTTAAACAAAAACCACCACAAAGATGCCTTTGTGGTGGTTTTGCTCGTTAAAAGCGAAATATCGCTACTTGGTCAGCTCGTCGGCGAGGGCCTCAATCTGGGCGCGCGAGGCGTCGTTGAGCGAGCCTAGCACGGTCACCTTGTTCTGCGCCAGGGTGATGTCCTTCATACCCTCGAGCTCCTTGGTCATGACCTTGGCGGCCGCGGGTGCCCAGGAGCCGGCCTCGACGAGCGCCACCGTGCGGTTCTGGTAGGCATGCTCGGCGAGCGTGTGGATAAAGGTGCTCATGAACGGGAAGATCTCGCCCTGGTAGGTGATGGAAGCGAGCACCAAACGGTCGTAGCGGAACGCGTCCTCAACAGCCTCGGCCATGTCGTCGCGAGCAAGGTCGAAGACGGAGACCTTCTGGCCGCGAGCCTCGAGTGCCGCGGCGAGCTCCTCGACGGCAGCCTTCAGGTGGCCATAGACGCTCGCATAGGCAATCGTAATGCCCTCGTCCTCGGGCTGATAGCTCGACCAGGTGTTGTAGGTGTCGAGGTAGTAGCCCAGGTTCTCGGTCAGCACGGGACCGTGGAGCGGGCAGATGACCTGAATGTCCAAATCGGCAGCCTTCTTGAGCACGGCCTGCACGAACTTGCCGAACTTGCCGACGATACCAAAGTAGTAACGACGCGCCTCGCAGGCCCAGCCTTCCGGATCCTCGATGTCGTTGGCGCCGAACTTGCCAAAGCCGTCGGCACTAAAGAGTACCTTGTCGGTGGCCTCGTAGGAGAACAGCACCTCGGGCCAGTGTACGTTGGGGGCGCCGACGAAGGTCAGGCTGTGACCGCCCAGGTCGAGCACGTCGCCCTCTTTGACGACCATCTTGCGCTCGGGGTAATCGGTGCCAAAGTAGTTGACCATCATGCGGAAGGCGCCCATGCTGGCCACGATCTGGGCCTGGGGATAGCGCTCCATAAAGGCGGCGATGCCAGCGGAGTGATCGGGCTCCATATGATGGACAACCAGGTAGTCGGGCGTACGACCATCGAGCACGGCCTCGAGTTTGCCGAGCCACTCGTCGACAAAGCCAGCGTCGACCGAATCGGCGACAGCGATTTTATCGCCCAAGATAACGTAGCTGTTATATGCCATACCGTTCTCGGACACGTCGTACTGGCCCTCGAACAGGTCAATGTCGTGATCGTTGACGCCAATGTAGCGGATATCCTTGGTGATCTCCATCAGGCAAAGCCTCCTAGATAGACAAAAGAACCCGTCTATCATAGCACTCGGCTGCATCCCAACAGCTATCTGCCAGCATCCTTACCGATTGTTGTTGAAATGCGATAAATCGCCGTTTACCTGCACAAACTATGCACGCGGTATCGCCGTACTATGTCGAATGATGAGTTGGCCGGGAATACGGATGGCAACGGTTTTGCCCGCCGTACCCGCCTCGGGAACCGCATGCTCAAACACCTCGCGTCCGCGCTGATGCAGATCGAATCGCACGGTCGTGAGCTCGTTATGTGCTACAAAGTCGTCGAGCGAGTCATCGACACCCACCACGCTCACGTCCTCGGGCACGCGCAATCCGCTATCGCGCAGCGCTGCAATCGCGCCATTTGCCATCTGGTCGTTTGCCGCGTAAATCGCCGTCATGGTGCGATCGTGCTCGGCCAGGTACCTGCCGGCCTCGTAGCCGCTGTTGGCAGACCAGTCGCCCTCGAGCGGCTCTGCCGGCTCGATGTGTTTACGCTCGAGCGCATCCTGCCAACCGGCTCGACGAAATTGCTCGTCGACCGAGAACGACGGGCCGCCAATATAGCGAATCTGCCCGTGCCCCAGCTCAAACAGGTGATCCATAAGCAAGAGCGAGCAGCCGTAATGGTCGGAATCGACCGTAGTCACGCGCGGATGCGCGTACATGGTAACGATGACCGTGCCAATGCCCGGCAGTGGATCAAACGTCTCAAAATCGGGCGCCATGCGACTCATGCCGATAATGATGCCGTCCACGGGCAGCGCGGCCATACGACGCGTGGCCTCGGCAAGCGAAAACTCCTCGGTCTTGGACATCTCAACCAACGTGATGGCGCAATTATGCTCGCGAGCAGCGCTGGCGATGCCGTCGATCATTGAGAGGTTGCCAAACTTGGTGACATCGTTGACGCACAGGCCGACTGAATGGTAACGGCCGTCGCGCAGCGAGCGACCGGCATAACTCGGACGAAAGCCGAGCTCTTGCATAGCGGCCTGCACGCGCTGGCGCGTCTGCTCGTTGACGTTAGGCAAGCCGTTGGCGACGCGCGAAACCGTCTGCTGCGAAACACCAGCAGCGCGGGCGACGTCGGCCATGGAGACCGGACGCGAACTGGTATCGTTGGACGGGCGCCTTGCCACAGGATCACCTTCACCCTTGCGAGATCTGAATAGCGTGCATGCCGGCCCGGGCAGAAATACACCCCGCGCCGAAGCCCGCTATCGTTGGACGCATGTTAACGTACTCTACTTTTTCTATCTGCATCTCTTCTGCTTTATAAGTCCATACGGCAGTACCGTTCACGGCTGAATTTCTACCGATTACCAGATTCTCAAAAAGTGACAAGCGATGTGTTATGAGTACGTTAACATAGCCCGTAACGTGCGACATCGTGAACACGTGATTCATGCCGCTTCAAGTTGTTAACGTACTCATAACGACGCAAAACTCACCCGTGCGCGCCAAGGAAAGGACTCCCATGACCACCCCCGACGAAAAGACATTCGCCACGCTCACCAAGCTGTTTGAGGAGGAGTTTGGCCCCATCGGCGACCGCCAGGTGCTCTACGTGCACGCGCCCGGCCGTTCCGAAATCAGCGGCAATCACACCGATCACGAGGGCGGTCACGTTATCGCCGGCTCGCTCGATGTCGCCGTTGACGGCATCGCCGTGGCAACCGATTCCAACAAGATTCGCGTCGCCGACGAGGGCTATCCTACGTTTGAGATCACGCTAGACACGGTAGACATTCAGGAGTCCGAGAAGGGCACGTCCGCAAGCCTCGTGCGCGGTATGGCCCATGAGGTCGCAGCGCTTGGTGTTGAGCCCAAGGGCTTCGACTTCGCCTTCACCTGCTCCGTCCCCTCGGGCGGTGGCCTTTCCAGCTCTGCTGCCGTCGAGGCCGCGTACGGCCGTGCCATGGAGACGCTCTGGGGCGCGCCCGCCATTGAGCCCGTCACGCTCGCTCAGATGAGCCAGCGCACCGAGAACAACTACTACGGCAAGCCCTGCGGTCTGATGGACCAAGCTGCCGTGTGCCTGGGCGGCCTCGCCTACATGGACTTTGAGGACCAGGCTCAGCCTAAGACCCAGAAGCTCGAGCTCAACTTTGAGGATCACGGCTATGCGCTCGTGCTCGTTAAAGTTGGCGCCGACCATGTGGCAGCCACCGACGACTACGCCGCTGTTCCGCGCGAGATGCAGGACGTCGCCGCCGAGTTTGGCAAGGCACGCCTGTGCGAGGTAAACGTGGCGGACTTTGACGCCAAGCTCCCCGAGCTGCGCGCCAAGCTGGGCGACCGCGCCTGCCTGCGCGCCGTTCACTACTGGTACGAGAACGGCCTGGTCGATAAGCGCTGGGCGGCCCTGAACGCCGGCGACATCGACCAGTTCCTGGTCCTGACGCGCGAGTCCGGCGCCAGCTCTGCCATGTATCTGCAGAATGTTGTTGCCAAACTGGGTTCCGAGCAGCCTTCCATGTACGCGCTTGCTCTTGCCGAGCATGTGCTCGACGGCCGTGGCGCCGTTCGTATCCACGGCGGCGGCTTTGGCGGTACCATCCAGGCCTTCGTGCCGCTCGAGCTGGTCGACACCTTCATTGCCAAGATGAACGGCTGGCTTGGCGAGGGCTCTGCCCGCCACTACGCGATTTCTGACAAGGGGGCTTACGCGGCATGGCTGTAATGACTGATGTGCGCGAGGCCGCGCAGGGCCTCATCGAATATGCCATCCACCGATCGATGATCGGCCAGGACGATCGCATCTGGGCATACAACACCGTTCTCGAGTGCATCGGCGCCACGGGGCCGGCACTCGACATGGCCTGGGCACTCCAGGTTGAGAAACTCTCGCTCTTGCACCCCGATACCCTGCCCGACTTTGACCTTGAAGGCACGCTTGCCGCGCTTGCCGAGACTGCCGTTGCCAACGGTGCTGCCGAGGACACGGCATCGGGCCGCGACCGCATCGCCATGCGTGTTATGGGCGTGCTGATGCCCAGGCCTTCGGTTGTAAACGAGGAATTCAATGGGCGTATGGGCGTCAACGAGCCCCGTGCCGCGACCGACTGGTTCTACGGCCTGTGCTGCGACGCCGGCTACGTGCGCCGTGCCGCCATCGCGCGCAACATCAAATGGAGCACCCCCACCAACTGGGGCGATCTTGAGATCACCATCAACCTGTCCAAGCCCGAGAAGGACCCGCGCGATATCGCCGCGGCAGGTGCAGCTAAGAACACGGACGAGAAGTATCCCGCCTGCCAGCTCTGCATCGAAAACGAGGGCTATCCCGGACGCTCCGCCGCAGCCGACGGCGGAGCTCACCCCGCCCGCCAGAATCTGCGCGTTATCCCCATCCAGCTCGACGGCGAGCGCTGGGGTTTCCAGTACAGCCCGTACGCGTACTTTAACGAGCACTGCATTGCCATGAGCTCCGAGCATCGCCCGATGCACGTGGACCGCAAGGGTCTGACCTGTCTGCTCGACTTTGTCGACCTGTTCCCGCACTACTTTATTGGCTCCAACGCCGACCTGCCCATCGTGGGCGGCTCGATTCTTTCGCACGACCACTTCCAGGGCGGTGCGCACGAGTTCCCCATGATGCACGCCGCCGAGGTCTCGCAGTTTAGCGTGCCCGGATTTGACCAGGTCACCGGCACTGTGCTGCAATGGCCGCTCTCGGTGCTGCGTCTGCGCTCGCATGACCGCGCTCAGCTGCTCGACGCTGTTGAGAAGATTATCCTCGCCTGGCGCGAGTGGACCGATGAGTCGGTGGGCGTTATCGCACACACGGCCGACGGCGTGGCCCACAACACCGTGACGCCCGTCATCCGCCGCGTCGACTCCCGCGGCAACGCCGGCGGCGAGATTTACGAGGCCTACCTGGCGCTTCGCTGCAACATCACGACCGACGAGCATCCGCTGGGCGTTTTCCATCCGCATGCCGAGTACCACCACATTAAGAAGGAGAACATCGGCCTGATCGAGGTCATGGGCCTGGCGATTTTGCCGCCGCGCTTGGTTCCCGAGCTCGGCGCTGTCCGCGAGCACCTGCTGGCGGCCAAGGCCGATGCCAGCTACGATCTCGCCGGTGCGCTCGAGGACGATGATCTTTGCCGCAGCCACGCTGCATGGGCCGAGGACGTTTTTGCCCGCCGCGCCGACGAGCTTACGGCCGACAACGCCATCGATATCCTGCACGAGGAGGTCGGCGTGGTGTTTGGCCACGTACTCGACAACGCCGGCGTCTTTAAGTGGGACGAAGCCGGCCGCGCCGCCCAACAGCGCTTCATCAACTCGCTGTAATGATCCCTTGGAGACGGAGGAAAACGGATCATTTCGTCTTCAAGACAACGGCGCCCGCCGGCAACATCGCCGACGGGCGCCGTTTTTGAGTGTAGTCGTCGGGGACGTTCTTAAACGACTAGTCATTAAAGAGCATCCCCAATGACTAATGACTCGAGCGTGGAAAATCTCCCACTTTGAGCTCGTATGGGCACCAAAAGCGGGAGATTATCCACGCTCATTCTATTAGGAGTCGCAACCGCTACAACTCTACGACCTCAACGTTGTTGTAGATCTCGTCCCAGCGGTCCATGACCAGGTGGCCGGTCTTGGGATCCATGGCGTTGAGCTTGCCGCAGGTATTGGCGGTCTTGAGCACCGTGACGTCGTCGGCACCAGCAGCAATGGCATGCGCAAAGCCGGCGATGGTCGAGTCGCCGGAACCCGTCGCGTTCACAGCCGCAATCGCGGGCGTCTTGGCGCGGAACGCGCGACCCTCATGGAAGCCCACCGAACCGGCAGCGCCCATCGAAACGACAACCCAGGGAATATCGGCAAAGCGGCCATCGGCGGCAAGCGCCTCGCGCAGGGCATCGACATCATCGGTCGTAAAGGACGTACCCAGCAGGCCGTTAATCTCGGTCAGGTTGGGCTTTACGAGCTCAGGCTTAGCGTCGGACTCCAGCGCGGCCTCCAGCGATGCACCCGAGGTGTCGAGCAGCACCTTAGCGCCCGCCTCCTCGGCGATCTTGACGAGCTCGGCATAGTAGCCGGCATCGACGCCACGCGGCAGCGAGCCCGAAAGCGTCACAACGTCCGCCTTCGCTGCAAGCTCGGCAAACTTGGCCGTAAAGGCCTCGAGCTCGGCCGGGGCGATCTGCGGGCCGCTCTCCAACAGCTCGGTCTGATTGCCCTCGTGCAGGATATTCAGGCAAATGCGCGTCTCACCGGCGATGGGCACAAAGTCATTCTTGACGCCATCGGCATCCATAAGCTCGGCCATATAGGCACCCATGTGGCCGCCGAGCAGACCGGTCGCGAGCACATCGTCGCCCAACTGCAGCAGCACACGGCTCACGTTGAGGCCCTTGCCGCCAGCGGTCTTTTCGGGCGTCACACGGTTAACATCGTCGATGATCAGCTTGTCGAGCTGATAGCGCGTATCAATCGACGGGTTCATGGTAACGGTCAGAATAATGTTGAACTCCTGTTCCGGGGCGGCATAACCCGCCCCAAACATACGATAACTCGTTAAAGGATCTCGATCTCAAAGCCGCGAGTGACGGTCTCTCCCGGCTTGGCCACCAGGCAGCCACGCTTGTGCTCCAGAATATCGTCCTCGTCGGAGCAGGTGGACAGACCACCCCACGGTTCAACAGCCACAAAGTCGCCCTCGGGCTTGCTCCACACAATCAGGTACGGCATATCGGGGAACGTCAGGCGCACGCCCTTGTCCTCGGTTTTCTTGGTCAACGTAACCACGCGGCTCTCGAGCACGTCAAAGATGGTCTCCGCGAAGTCGAAGAGTTCGTGGGTAAGCGGTAGGTTCTGGCCGATCATGGGGTTCTTGCTGCGGTGCTCAACATCAATCAGGCCCGTCGAGGGAACGGCAGTACAGAGCTCGGTGGCCTCACGCTGCTCAAAACGGAGCTCATAATCGTCATAGGACTCACCCTCGTCGAGCGGGCACTTAAAGCCGGGGTGGCCGCCCACAAAGAACGGCATGTCCTCGGTGCCCTCATTGGTCACCTCGTACGACACGGCCACCTTTTCCGAATCGACTGTGTAACGAGCAACGATCTTAAACGGATACGGGTACTGCTCGAGCAACTCGGCATGGTCGGCAGAGCTTAAGCTCAGCGCAACCATGTTGTCGCTCTGTTCCTCGAGTTTCCACTCCTGTTTGCGCGCAAAGCCGTGGCGGGCGAGCTTTACCTCGCGGCCACCCATGGTCATTGCGTAACCGTCACGAAGGCCACCGCAGATCGGGAAGCAAATGGGTGCCTGGCCCGACCAGACCGCCGGATCACCCTGCCACAGGTACTCACGGCCGTTGGCCGTAATAGAAGTGAACGACCCGCCCGCCGTGCTCAGTGCTACGCGGATAGAACCGTTATCAAGAACAAACTCCATAGGAGCCTTCCCTTTCTTACGACAGCCCACCAAATCAATAGGGCTGATAGAAAACCGGCCCGCGCCCCCTCACAGAAACGCGAGCCGTCAACGGACTAGTTAATTACGCCGGATACCCGCTAATCATGGTATTCGCCGCGGTCCCACTTCTCGAGGAACTCGTCAAAGAAGTGCGGGTCAGCCTGAGCCTCGGCGTCGGCCTTATTGCAAGCGTCGATCTTGGCAATCAGGGCATCGTGCTCGGGGGTCTTCTCGTAGGGCTCCTCCAGGAAGGCAAGCATGATGTCGGCCATCAGGAACTCACCGGTAATCTTGCCGCCAAAGCCCACGATGTTGGCGTTGAGCTCGCGACGGGCATACAGGGCAGAGGTCATGTCGCGAACCAGGGCGCAACGGGCGCCGGGAACCTTGTTGACGGCGTTGGTGATGCCGATGCCGGTGCCGCACAGGGCCACGCCAAAGTCGGCCTTGCCGCTGGCAACAGCCTCGCCCACGGCCTTACCGTAGATGGGATAGTGCGTACGGGTGTGGCTGTAGGTGCCACAGTCGAGCACCTTGTAGCCAGCCTGCTCCAGGCGGTCGGCCAGATAGATCTTCTCGTCCGTAACGATATGGTCGCAACCGATTGCGATGGTCTTCTTCATCAGAACGTCCTTTCGTCTGAATTCACAAGTTGAGGTAGAAGTTCGAGTTCTCGGTGGCTCTCGTTAGGCCATCTTGTTGAGCATGTCGACACGGATCTGATGACGGCCGCCGGCGTACTGGGCACGCAGGAACTCACGGGCGATCTTCTTAGCGACCTCGGTGCCCACAACGCCCGGGCCCATGGTGACCATGCGCGAGCCGTTGTGCTCACGGGTCATGTAGGCGGAACGCTCGTCGGAAATGTTGGCGACGACCATGCCCTTGATCTTGACGGCGGCCATATAGGAGCCGACGCCGTACTTATCGAATGCGAAGCCCTGGGAATCCTTGTGCTCCAGCAGATCCTTGGCAACGGCGGTCGCGGAATCGACAAAGTCCGCGGCAGGGGTCTCGGAATAGTCGACGACCTCGTGACCGTCGGCGATGAGCATCTCCTTGATGGACTCCTTCATCGACATACCGTCGGCATCGGAAGCGATTACAACCCTCATGACATCCTCCTTGAGAGATACGCAGGTGCGTAGTTTCTGTTTGGAAGTGTTGAATCGCGTTCAGGTCCGGGCATCTGAATGTGCGGTTCTTCACTGTTCATATTTATTTGAACACATTCGAACAGTAACTGCAACAACTATTTGTTTATCTTTGTTCTTTTTTGAACAAATACCGTTCACAGATGATTGCTGACCGTTTGGACTGGGCACGGACGTAGCGACCATGTGTTCAACAAACAAAAGGGCGGCCGAGAACGTGTCTCGTCCTCCCTTCTTACGGTTGATCTTCCAAGGATCGCTTTGCCGCCTACTCAGACTGCCCGCTCTTCTTGGCATGTCTGGACGGAGCGCTCAAGAAACGACCCGTCAGATAGTTCGCGGGACCGGAGATATCGATCCCCAGCAGCACGTGTCCTAGCCACAGGAACGCCACGAGCACCAGTAGAGGAATCACACACGAGGTCACGATCATTACGATGACGCCTTCGATGAGGTCGGTCACCTGCTGCACGATCTCGTCGGTCATCTGCTTGGCACC
>URIE01000060.1 GCA_900547805.1 uncultured Collinsella sp. | reverse complement strand
GAGCAGTTACGGCGTTTGGTAAAACGCCGTAACTCAACTAGAAGCGGTTGCCGCGGAAGCCGCCACCGTTGCGGCCGCCACGGTCGCCACCGCGACCGCCGCGGTCGTTACCACGGTTGCCGCCGAAGCCACCACGGTTGCCACCGCGATCGCCATAGCCACCACGGTTGCCACCAAAGCCGCCGCGACCGCCACGGTCGCCGCCACGGTCGCCAAAGCCGCCACGGCCACCGCGATCGCCACCGCGACCGCCACGGTCGCCGCCACGGCCACCGCGCTCGTCACGGCCGCCGCGAGGACCGCGGTCCTCGTCCAGGCCCATGGCGACGAGCGGAGCGATAACCTTATCGAGAGCGGCCATCAGCTCGGTAGCCTCCTCATAAGAAAGCTCGGGCAGGAGCTTCTCCTTCTTGTTGGCAAGCTCGACCAGGCCCTCAGCGGCATCCTCGGCAGCGAAGACAACGATCTTGCGCATATCGCCCTCGGCGTCGTCGATGCGGCCGACCAGATCGGCAGCTTCGGCCTCGGCCATCAGGCCATCGAGCTCACGAAGGCGCATGCCCAGCAGGTCGGACATTTCCTTCTGCTCCATCTTGGGCTTGAGGTCAAGAAGCTTGATGGCGCGCTCGATGTTCGCCATGCGCTCGGCCTTGGCCTCCTCCTCCTTGGAAATAGCAAAGCGACGGCTGCGCAGCAGGCGGGCGGCCTTCTGCATCTTGTCCATCAGCTCTTCGTCATCGTAATCAGCGGCGGCCTCGACAACCTCGGCCTCCTCGGCGGAAACCTCGTCAGCAGCCTCAACCTCAGCAGCTTCGGTCTCCACGGTCTCGACTGCCTCGACCTCGGCAGCCATGGTCTCGTTCTCGGTCTCGTTCATGATCTCTTCGTTCTCAGACATGAGACTCCTTCTTGGCCCTCTCGGGCATCATCGCCCCATTCGCGGGGCCCGTCGCGCACTCTTTGCGCTTTAAACATTCATGCCTCTCGGCAAAACGTCCATTAGTTTATGGTGTCGCCATCCAATCTAGCTGCAGAATCTATGTGCACACATTAATGCGACATGTGCGACTCGCGGCGAGCGTACACCAGCGACACCGCGAACCCGACAACGGCAATCACGGCCGCCACGCGCACGGCGGCTGCAAATCCTATCGCCTGGGCAACGTCCGACGCAACGCCTGCGGCGCCAGCAGCCACCGCAGAACTCGAAAGCAGGCCGATAAACAGCGACGGACCAAACGACGCGGCAATCATGTTCCACGTGTTAAGCAATGCCGTTCCGTGAGGATGCTCAGCGGCGGGCAGCGTCTCCAAGCCGGCCGTTTGCGAGGGGCTCAGCACCAAACCGACTCCGGCATACACCACAACGGTCAGCAGCACGACAACGCCGATGTTCATGCTTGCCGCGGTCATCGAGATTGCCGTCTGCCCCACAGCGATCAGGGCAAAGCCGACCGGCAGCAGCGGCCACGCACCACGGGCATCCATCACGCGTCCGCCCACAATCGAGGTCACGGCGTTGCAGGCGATCGCCGGCAAAATGAGCAAACCCGCGACAAGTGCGGTCATGCCGTATGCGCCCTCAAAATAGAGCGGCAACAAAACGCTCATCGAGAACGTCGTCATCATCGACACCACCACAAGCAGGCATGCAGGCCAAAAACGAACGCTCGCCATGGGACGCACGTTAAGCACCGGATGCTCGAGCTTGAGCTGACGGGCCGCAAACAGGCCGAGCAGCACAATGGCGGCGAAAAGCGTCACGATACCGGCAATCAGATTGGTCGAGAACTCGCCTACGGAATACACAAATGCCGTAATGCCGGCCGCGAGCAAAACAACCGACAGAATATCAAGCGTGATGTTCGAACGCTCTCCGACATTCTGAACAAGCTTAACGCCCGCCGCTGCGACCGCAATGCCGCCCACCAGCGGCACTACGAACACCGCCCTCCAGCCAAACAACGTGCACATAAGACCGCTGATCACGGGTCCAAACGCCGGCCCCAGCGTAATGCAGGCACCACCCAGGCTCAGATACAGACCGAGCTTCTCGCGCGGAGCACAAGATAGCACCACATTCATCATGAGCGGAAACAAGATGCCCGATCCCGCAGCCTGCAAAATACGACTTGGCAGCAAAACGGTAAACGACGGGGCGACCAGGCACAGGACTTCTCCGGCGACCATGCATCCGCATGCGAAAAACAGCAGCTTGCGCGTCGAGAAACGACCGGACAGAAAGGCCATGATGGCCGTAAAGATCGACGTCACGATCATGTATCCCGAAACGAGCCACTGCGCCGTGGTAGCGCTCACCGAAAAGACCGCCATGATGTCGTGCAACGCCACGTTAATAATGTTCTCGTTAAACGCGGCGACAAAGGCTGCAGTATACATTACGACGAGAAACGCCGCAGTGGCCGATGGCGCTACTTGAACTTGTTGCTGAGATTTGCTCCCCATGCATTTCCTTCCTCTTGGAACGACAGTCGCATCGCCCCAGAGGAACAGTCCAGGGCGAGCATGAGCCCTAGACTTACGCCAGACGCCGCACGCGACGAGTCTGGCAACATGGTCCAACGTCGAAAGATTGTAACGCGGACGAGCAGCTTTCCTTCCGCGCTATTATTAAAAGTCCACGAAAGCACGAGACATGAGGAGCCCGCCATGATTAAGCCCATCATGAAATCCGAGTTCTTTTTGCGCCTGCCTTCCGAAGACGCGGGACCCGACGATGCCGCGACCGGGCAGGACCTCCTGGATACGCTCCATGAGCATGAGCACGAGTGCGTGGGCCTTGCCGCCAACATGATTGGCGTGCGCAAACGCATCATCTGCGTAAAGGACGGCAACAGGGCGCTGCTGATGTACAACCCTCAAATTCTTGAGCAGGTCAATTCCTATCAGACGAGCGAAGGATGTCTCTCGCTTTCCGGCGAGCGCCCCTGTACTCGCTATCGCCGCATTAAGGTTGAGTATTTGGACGAGAATTTCGTCCACCGCATCAAAAACTTCTCGGGCTACACCGCCGAGATCATCCAACACGAAATCGACCACTGTTGCGGAATCGTTATTTAGTTCCGCCGATTCAAGAAAGCTCCCTGCAGCAAAACAACTGCAGGGAGCTTTTCATAGTGCGGAACTTCTATCCCACTAGCTCTGGCGGTAATGATCGAAGAAGTCGGCGAGATCTTCGAGGGACTCTTTGAGCACTTCCATGCGCGGCAGGTACACGATACGGAAGTGGTCGGGCTCAGCCCAGTTAAAGCCGCCGCCGCGCGTGATCAGGATCTTCTTCTCGTGCAGCAGGTCAAGGGCGAACTGCTCGTCATCGGTAATGTTGAACTTCTTCACATCCATCTTGGGGAAGATGTAGAACGCCGCACGCGGCTTAACCACCGAGATGCCGTCAATCTTGTTGAGCGCCTCATACACAAAGTTGCGCTGCTCGTAGACACGGCCGCCGGGGCGGATGTAGTCGTTGACGGACTGATGGCCACCGAGCGCCGTCTGAACGATCGACTGAGCCGGCACGTTGGAGCACAGGCGCATGTTGGAGAGCATGTTAATGCCCATGATGAAGTCGCTCATGCAGCGCTGGTTGCCCGAAAGCACCATCCAGCCAATACGATAGCCCGCGATCATGTGCGACTTGGAAAGGCCGCTAAAGGTGACGCAGGGCAGATCAGGAGCGAGCGAGGCAATCGAGACGTGCTCGTAGCCGTCCATGCACAGGCGGTCGTAGATCTCATCGGCAAAGATCATCAGCTGATGCCTGCGTGCAACCTCGACGATGCCCTCGAGCACCTCGCGCGGGTAGACCGAGCCCGTGGGGTTGTTGGGGTTGATGATAACGAGGGCTTTGGTCGCGCTCGTGATCTTGGACTCCATATCCTCCAGGTCGGGATACCAATCCGCCTGCTCATCGCACAGATAGTGCACAGGATGACCGCCGGCAAGGGTTGCGCACGCCGTCCAGAGCGGATAGTCGGGGCTGGGGATCAGAATCTCGTCGCCATTGTCGAGCAGCGCGTTCATCGAAAGCTGAATGAGCTCGGACACGCCGTTGCCCGTGTAGATATGCTCCATCTGAACGTTGGGCAGGCCCTTGATCTGCGAATACTGCATGATCGCCTTGCGCGCGGAGAACAGGCCACGCGAGTTGGAATAGCCTTCGCAGTCGGGCAGCTGCTGGCGCATGTCCTTGATGACCTCATCGGGCGTGCGGAAACCGAAGGGCGCCGGGTTGCCGATATTGAGCTTGAGGATGCGCTCGCCCTCGTCCTCCATACGGGCGGCCTCGTCGACGACGGGACCGCGCACGTCATACAGGACGTTATCGAGCTTGGCGGATTTAGAAAAAGTACGCATGGTGGTGCTCCTTGCAATTTGAGCTGAGGGATGGGATTCGGGCCTGGAATCGTTGCGGGGAGATGATTCCTCGCCTTGGTCGGCGTCACCGGCGAGCAGCCAGGTAACATCGACCTCCAAAATACGGGCGAGCAGCTCAGCCACATCGCGCCGCGGAATCGTCTTGCCGCTCACATATTGGCTCATCTGACTCTTGCCGAGTTTTTTGCCGAGCATCTCCGATGCGCGGATCACGTCCGACTGGCGAACGTCGCGATCGGACATAGCCTGTCGCAGACGATCGCTAAACGTCTCTTGGGCCACTAGAACCTCCTTGCTGGCAAAGTTCAATTTATACAACACGAATTGAACCTGAGTTCAATTTAGGCAGCAGTATAACGCCGTGCTATTTCGAAAAGTTCAATTTTAAAAATAAAATGAGCAAGACCTCGAAATTTATCCCAAGGCGATAACGACGTGCACGCATTTAGAGGTATTCGAGGAAACGAGCGGCGGCAAGCGAAACATCGGCCGTTCGATATATGGCGTTGATCTGCCGATGGGGATGCCCCTCGAGCGAACGCACGGCAACATCGAACTGGCAGCGACGCAAGATGAGCGCGGGAAGAATGCTCACGCCCAAGCCATCCTCGACCATAGCCATAATCGCATAGTCATCCCAAGTCGACAGTTTTGAGCGCACTGACAGCCCCGCCCGACGGAATAGCGGCGTAATCTCATCATCGGTACCCCGTTCCAGCAGAATAAACTGCTCGTTGGCTAAATCGGCAAGAGAAACGACCTCCGCCGTGGCAAGCGAGGAGTCCGCTGGCACCACGGCCATCAACTCGTCTTGCACCAACGGTCGCGACGCCATGCCGGCGCCACGTGGCTCGCGCGGAATAAAGCCCAGGTCGCAGCGGCCTTCCGCCACCCATTGCTCAATCTCGGAGTAATCACCCATCAGCAGCTCGTAATCGACATCCGGATGATCGGCGCGAAAGCGCGCAATCACCGGCGGCAGTACATGGGTCGCCACACTCGAAAACGTACCAATGCAGATCTTGCCGCGCATGAGCCCACGCATCTCGTCCACGTGTCGCTGCAAGCGAACGAATTCCTCGCAGAGCGCCTCGACAGCCGGCATGACCTGCCGCCCGTCAGCAGAAAGAGCCACGCCCTCGCGACTGCGGTCGAGCACCTTAAAGCCCCAATCGGCCTCAAGATCGGCCACCATGCGGCTCACGCCCGATTGCGAATAGCTCAGGCGCTCGGCGGCGCGCGTAAAGCTTCCGGCGCGCACTGTCTCGAGCAGCACCTGCATCTTTTGAATATTCGTTTCCACGGCACCCCTCCACCTTTACATGAGTTTTTGTCATGTTATCCATGCATTATATTCGCTTTTCTTCTAAAGCCAGTTCACCCATAGTGAACATGCTCGGATATAGAGGGGATGTCAGCACATGAACAACGGATTGTTTACGTACTTAGCAGCATTGCTATTGTTTGGCTCCAACGGCATCATCGCCGCTGCCATCGCGCTGCCGAGCTCCGATATCGTACTGTTGCGCACGTTTTTGGGCGCTCTCACCCTTGCCGCCGTCCTCTTCATAACCAAGCGCCATAACCTGCAGGCTCCGTCTCGCCCCCGCGAGGCCGCAGCGCTCATCGTCTCGGGCGCCGCGCTGGGCGCCAGCTGGATTTTTCTGTTCCGCGCCTACCAGACGATCGGCGTCGGCGTATCCTCGCTGCTGTACTACTGCGGCCCCATCATCGTTATGGCCCTCTCCCCGCTCATTTTTGGCGAAAAGCTGACCGGCAGCAAAATCGCCGGCTTTATCGCCGTCGCCTGCGGTGCTTTTCTCATTGCAGCGCAAGGTCTAGGCGGCAATATGCCCATTGCGGGCATCGTCTGTGGAATCGCCTCGGCCTTCTGCTATGCATTGATGGTCATCGCCAGCAAGGGTGCGCCTCACATCGAGGGCCTCGAGAACTCCGCACTCCAAGTGAGCGCCGCCTTTGTGACCGCACTGGCCCTCACGCTCATCACGCAGGGCGCTCCCTCGTTCCTGTCCGCCGGCGTCGCCGCCAGCATTGATTGGCGCGCCGTCGCTATGCTCGGCGTCGTCAACACCGGCATTGGTTGCCTGCTCTACTTTAGCGCCGTCGCCAAGCTGCCCGTTCAGACCGTCGCCGTCGTCGGCTACCTCGAGCCGCTTTCGGCGGTCGTGTTCTCAGCCGCCCTTTTGGGTGAAGCCATAACACCGGTCCGCCTGATGGGCGCCGCGCTTATCATCGGCGGCGCGATTTTTTGCGAACTCGCCGGCAAACGCGCAAACGCCAAGGCTAGCATCGCCCAGATAGCACGTGCTTAAAAGCCCCTGCTTTGAAATGCTACCTGCGTAGATAAATAATCCCCAGCTGAGGATTATTGTCTAAAATAACCCGATGTGCCAAACTGCTCTTGTATGTATAAAGACGGCATAAAGTTTTTTGTCCTAGACAGATAACCGGATGTCTAAGGGAGTCCTCGTGGCACACAACAAACTGGAGGCAAACCTCCAAGACCAGCGCGGGCAAGGCGGGCACGGAGCCATCCCCCTCTCCGCTGGCATGCTGCTCGTAACGCTCGGCGTCGTCTATGGCGACATCGGCACGAGCCCCATGTACACCATGAAATCAATCGTCGCCAACAACGGCGGCATCGGTACCGTCAGCGAGGACATGATCCTGGGCGCGCTTTCGCTCGTCATCTGGACCATGACGCTCGTGACCACGGTCAAGTACGTGGTAATCGCCATGAAGGCCGACAACCACAACGAAGGCGGCATCTTCGCCCTGTTCAGCCTCGTACGCAAGGTGGCACCATGGCTGATTCTGCCCGCCATGATCGGCGGCGCGGCGCTGCTCGCCGACGGCATCCTCACCCCCGCCGTCACGGTCACCACAGCCATCGAGGGTCTACGCACCATCGAATGGGGCCATGCGCTGCTGGGCGACGGCCAGACCAACGTCATCATCATCACCATCATCATTATCTGCGGCCTATTTGCCATGCAGCGCGCCGGCACCTCGTCAATCGGCAAGCTCTTCGGCCCGCTCATGACGCTGTGGTTCCTGTTCCTGGCAGGCGCCGGTCTGTTCAACATGCTCGGCAACCTGTCCATCTTGCGCGCGCTCAACCCCATCCGCGGCATTATGTTCCTGTTCTCGCCCATCAACCATTCGGGCATTATGGTGCTCGGCTTTGTCTTCCTGTCGACAACCGGTGCCGAGGCACTCTACTCGGACATGGGCCACGTGGGCAAGGCAAACATCTATGCATCCTGGCCATTTGTTAAGGCGGCCCTTATCCTCAACTATCTGGGTCAGGGAGCTTGGCTACTCGCCAATAACTCCAACCCCCAGATGCTCGCGATGGATATCGTCAACCCGTTCTATATGATGCTCCCCGAGCCCCTACGCCCCTTTGCCATCGTGCTTTCGGCCGTGGCGGCCATCATCGCCTCACAGGCGCTCATCACCGGCTCGTTCTCGCTGGTATCCGAGGCAACGCGCCTCAACCTTATGCCGCACCTGCGCATCCACTACCCCAGCGACACCAAGGGCCAGCTTTATATTCCACTCGTCAACAACATCATGTGGGTCGGCTGCATCTTCATCGTGCTGCTGTTCCAGAACTCCGAGCGCATGGAGAGCGCCTATGGCCTCGCCATTACCGTGACCATGCTTATGACCACGACGCTTTTGACGAGCTATATCGTCGGCATTCTCAAGCACAGACTGGGCGCCTGCGTCTTCGCCCTGCTTTTTGGCGCCATTGAGCTGTGCTTCTTCGCTTCGTGCCTCACCATGTTCTTTGACGGCGGCTATGTGATGATCTTCCTGGCCGCACTGCTGTTTGGCCTTATGTATGTGTGGCGTCGCGGCACCGCCATCGAGCGCACACAGACGATTCTGCTGCCCGTCTCCAAGTACATCGACCAGCTCAATCGCCTGCGCAATGACGAGACCTATCCCGTGCTCGCTGACAATCTGGTATTTCTTACCAACAGCCCCGACCCGCTCACGCTCGACCGCGACGTGCTCTATTCCATCCTGGACAAGCACCCCAAGCGCGCCAAGGCATATTGGTTCATCAACGTGCACGTTACCGACGAACCCTATACGCACGAGTATTCCGTCGAGACCTTTGGCACGGACTTCCTCTTCCGCGTGCGCCTGGACCTGGGCTTTAAGGTCAACCAGCGCGTCAACGCCTATCTGCGTCAGATCGTCGGCGACTTGATGGCATCGGGCGAGCTGCCGCCGCAACATCACACCTACTCCATCTACGAGACCCGCGGCAACGTAGGTGACTTCCGCTTTTGCATGCTGCGCAAGATGCTTGCCCCCGAAACGGACATCAACCGCAATGACCACCGCGTGATGGCCATCAAGTACGCCGTCCGCCGCGCCTGCGGAAGCCCGGCACGCTGGTACGGTCTCGAGAACTCGGCCATCATCATCGAGTACGTACCGCTCTTTGCCCGCATGCGCCCGGCCGTCAAACTTGTGCGCACCCAGGTGCCGCTCGAAGTTCAGATCGAAGAGGCCGAGGAAATGGAGGTCGACATCTTCTCGGACGACTTGGTCAACGGCAACGAGGCCGGTAGGGACATGAACGTCGATCCCACCGAGCTGCTCGAGAGCGTCGCCGATACGCCCGAACAGCAACTCGACGGACTCGAGAGCACCCAGTTCAACGACGCCAACTTCTAACACGCCACCAGCCATTGACGACAACGGCCTCGCATCTCATAAGAGGTGCGAGGCCGTTTTATGTCGCAACGGACCAGTGAGCTACGAACGACGCGGCTCGGGAACCACGAGCCTATCGGGGCTCGCGCCCTCGGCATCCATCAGGCTCACGTAGCGAATCGACGGATCCCCATACATCGCGTAGTAATAATTGCCCGTGCGCGCGCTAAAGCATCCGGTGTAGATAGTCTTCTCGAACTTGCCATCGCCCATCCTGGACGCTCCCTCGATCATCACCACGCCCTCGAGCGAGCGGAACATGCGAACGACGTTTTCGGTCTCGCTCTCCTTTTGTGGGTAATTGGCATTGAGGTACGCCGCCTTTACAAAACGGCTCGGCGAATAGCAATCGCCCGGAATGCCGCGCATGCCGGCACCGGCTCCATAGGGCTTAAGCTCGGCGCCGCGCCATGTCGCCGTCTGCGGAAAATCGCTTGTGGCCGTGATATAGGTGCGCAGGTTTTCCATGTGCCACGGGAAAGTCGGCTGATTGGCAAGGGTGTCGACCGGATTGTCGTATACATGCAGGCCGTCAGCCATCATCTCGACCACGATGCTACGCTGGCTGTCGCCGATAATCCAATGGAGCAGCGACACGCCCAGCCCCTCTCCGGCAGATTTGGCGACAATCACCGTGTCGCGCAGCGCGGCCTCGACCTCATCGACCGTCGAGAACGTCGCTGCCACCCACAGGGGGAACTCATAGGCCGCGATATTGGTCTTGCCGTCGACAGGGCCCTCGGCATACTCGGCATAGCCGGGAAAGTTGAGTCCCGCCACAGCCAGACCCGCATCGTTACCGCAATCGAAAAACATGGGATAGTTCTTGTAATCGATGCACATACCGATCACCGCGTGCGCCGCTGTCGCGTCGTCGATAAACGAATACGGAATGTAAAACCCGCGCGGCATCACGCGAACCTGTTGGCCGTAGTCAAAGCTCCAGTCGAGATTGCGGCCCAGATACATGTGGCCAGAATTATCGGTAAATCGAATACTCGTACACATAGCGCCTCCTAGCTTCACGTTCTCGCTAAGTTCATTGTCACCAAACAAAAAGGCGCTAAACACAAAAGCCCGGACATGACAACAATGTCACGCCCGGGCCAAAAGAGACGAAGTGCGGTGCTGTAGTCACCCTAGACAAGTTTGCCTTGACAGTGATCGATCATATGCTGGATCATTTGTGCCTCAAAGCCCGCGTAGTCGCGGCGGCACTCCTTCATCTTGCCGTCGACAATCTGGTCAAAGGCAACCTTGCACTTGATGTAGCGCGTGGACTTGGTGACCTCCTCGTGCGTCAGGCAGCTCTCCTCCATCTTGCTGGCGCCCAGGCCAAACACCAGACGGGGGTTGTAGAGCACGTGGGGCTCGCCGGCATCGTCCAGGTAGACGCAAACCTTCTTGGTAACGCCAATCTGGTTAGCGGCCAAGCAGCCGGCATCGTCGAGCGACTTGATGGTATCGATCAGGTCCTGAGCAACCGACTCGTCCTCGACAGTCGCAACCTCGCAACGCTGGGACAGGATAGCCT
>URIE01000059.1 GCA_900547805.1 uncultured Collinsella sp. | reverse complement strand
GGCTCGGAGATGTGTATAAGAGACAGGTATAGGGGTAGGCTTATGGCTGGAATGCGGAGGAGTAACGTCTCCTTGACGCAAAAAACAGTGCGATCTATCAGGCTTTTTGGCCTTCTTGTTGCGCAGCTGTGCACGTATTCGATGCTGTCGGCGCTGTGCTTTGCGTATCCACTTTACTTGTTCGATTGCAGTGGATCGTCAACGTTATATGGCGTCGTCGTGGCGATAGCGTTCATACCCGGCGTACTCGCAACTCCGGTTGGCGGAATCTTGGCGGATCGGGGAAGACAGCGCGAGGTCCTCGTGGCCCTCGGTATTGCTCTGATGACTGCATCGCTGCTGTCTATCCCCATGAAGCGCTCATTGCCTCTTGCGGTCGTCGTAGTAGCGATACTTTGTGTTCAATATGGCGTTCAATCGCTGCTAAAGCCGATGCTCCAAATTGAGACGGTGCGCATGGCGGGTGAAGAGAAGGTTGAGCGGGCCACTGCATTGGTTTCGCAGTCGACCATGGTGAGCAATATCTTGGGCCCTGTGGTCGGGACGGCAGTCTATGGGTGCTTTGGCATCGATGCTCTTTGCGCAACCGCGTCGGTGACGTTTGCGATTTCAGCCCTGCTGTTTAGAGGTGCACTCAAGCAAAATGCCTCATCTGAAACGATGGGAGACGGCGCGACTCGTACGACATGCCGAAACGATTTTCGGGAGTCGATTCGGTATCTGTTGCAAAATGCATCATTGGTCGCCGTGATTTTGCTTGCGGCCGTTTTAAACCTTGCGTTGGTTGGGCTATCGATTGGCGCTCCCATTATTGTTACAAAGCATCTCGGCATGCAATCGTCCTACGTTGGGATAGTTGAGGTGGCTATGGGCTTGGGTGGTCTTGCCGGCAGTGGCTTGGTCGGCATTTGGCCGCATCGTTTTTCTTTCAATGGCATATGTCGATATGTTGCGAGGATCTGTTTTGGAGTCGCACCGATCATTGTCACGCTACTGTTCGGCGCAGATGCATACATGTTCACCGTGTTTGCGGTTGGTTCGGCATGGGTCATGGTGTGGGCAAGCATTGCGTCGGTTGAAATCATCGCGTTTGTTCAGCGGGCAGCGCCGACTAAGCTCTGCGGAAAAGTGCTTTCGGTCGTTTACATGGTCCTTTCCTGCGCAATACCTATCGGCCAATTGACGTACGGGGTTGCATATGATCGATGGACACCGGCGATTGTATTCGCAGGCATGTTGGCGGTGCTGACGTTGACGACTGCGCTGTTTTATTGGCTGAAAAGTCGCTCGTAACGATTGATTTAACGCACTGGGGCACTGCGGCTTTGCGGGAGCGAATGTCCCGGCGCGTTGGAGCGCCCTTGCATGGGCGCGCCCGTTCTCGTCTACAATATCGTGCAGACGAAGGAGAGGCATGCCCATGATCAAGATGTTTGCGAGTGACTTAGACGGAACGCTGCTGAACGCCCTGCACGAGGCAGATGGGACCATCCGCCGTGCCATTCGCGAGCTGATCGAGGCTGGCCTGCATGTGGTTCCCGCGACCGGACGCTCGACGCTGCCGATTGGCGAGCATGGCTTTACGGGGCTGGCGCTTGACGCCTGCTGCTCCAACGGATCCATCGTTCGCGACAGCCATGGCGAGGTACTCAAGACCTGGACCATCGACCCACAGATCACCGAGGAGCTGCTCAAGGAGTTTCCGGATATTTGCTTCGACTGCTCCACGCCCGATGGCATGTTCTCGAGCGGCTCGTTCGAGATGCATCAGGCGGGCTTTAAAAAGGACAGTCCTATCAAGCGCATCGTGATGCGCGGCATGCGTGCGCGTGGCGGCTATCACGAGGAGCAGTATTTCGACCAGTCGATCGGCGACATCTTGCGTCACGACGTGTGCAAGATTAACTGCCGCGTGACCTCGCCCGAGCTGGAGCGCGACCTTAAGGCGTATCTGGCCGAGCGCTCGGACCGCGTGGTCAACGCGCCGTTCGACCCGGTGATGTTCGAGATCACGGATGCGTCGTGCAATAAGGGCGAGAGTGTTGCCTGGCTGGCGGGCTACTACGGTATTGCCGAGGACGAGGTCGCGGTCTATGGCGATGGCGGCAACGATATCGCCATGCTCAAGCGTTTCCGCCACAGCTACGCGACCAAAAACGCCAGCGATGCAGCTAAAGCCGCCGCGAGCGCGACCATCGGCAGCTGCATGGTCCACGCCGTCCCCAAACACATGCTCGCCACCATGCATAAGCAGAATTCCCGCACCGTTATCGAATAATGTGACAAAGGGACAGTCCCTTTGTCACGGGGGCCTGTGTTCTTGGAATACGAACATATATTCGTATATATAACTAGGCTCTGGTAGAATCGGTATTGTTGACGGCAGTTCCATGTGCCGGGCAGCGCCCTCCATCTGATGGGAGGTGATGCCCATGACCGATTTGATTGATTTCGTGAGACTTCTGACCGCTTTGGTCTCGTTCTTCACGGCGCTTGTCGGCCTTTCCGAGGCACTCAAGCAGCGTTCGAAGCGCAACAGAAGGGGTCGCCGCCGCTAAGGCGTTGACCCCCTAATGCAAACAACGGCGCTGCCCAGCTAGCTACAACTTGGGCTGCCGTCGACACTATTCTACCCACGAATGACATTTTGGACAATCGGTAGTGGCGTTTCAAAAACTAAGTGCATTTGCGCACGTGGTCGCGCAGCTTGGGATTCTTGATGCAGCTGAGGACGAGATCCTTGCCAGCTTCGGTGATGCCATCGCTTGCTTGGTTGTTCATGGCAGCCTCCTTATCGATCATTATCGGCATGATGCGACGGGGGCTGTGATTTGGAGTTCCATTAGCGGGACTGACTGCGCCCAATGTGACAAAGGGACGGCCCCTTTCCGAAACTAGCACTTGAACTTGACCAAACACAGAGGTTCAAGGGCGTGTCGACCCGCAAGCTCCACAGTTACCTGATGTGGTTCAAGTGGCTGTACGAGGCAGCACGCGTCGGGGACAGGACGTCCCTCATGCGCGGGCAGCTCGAGGACGGGTGCTACAGGAAGACCTGGAAAAAGATGATGGAGTCGGAGTGCGAGTTCCATCCGGAGCTGGCCGCGCAAGCGGCGGGTTAACATAGCTAGTTGAGTAGAAATGCCGGAAACGGCAAAATATCTAAATAGAGCTGTCGGTCCAATAACAGGAGGATTGATGGAAATACGGCGCAACCAGTATCTCGATAAGCCGCTGCAGGACGAACGAGGTGTGCTTACGATGGGCGTGCTCGACTTTTTGTTAAACGAGGATAGCTTCGGATTGTTATAAGTCGCCCCGCGCGCCGTCTCGCTGGCACTTAGACCATCCGTTGTGGAATTTTGCGGGCCCATATATCACGATGCGATAGAATCCCTCGTGGTTGAGTAGCAAGCGCGTAAGTCCAGGCCGGGTTTACGCGCTTCTCGCTTTTGGCCCGACCTTTTCAGGAGGGTCAAGATGATTAGCATAATCCAGAAAGAAAAGTTCACTATCGTTATGTGCGCACTGATGGTCGCCGGCATGTCCGTATATAACGCCGCCGTTCTGGCGGGCGGGCTGTCGCCGCAGAGTCTCATGAGTGCCATCACCGGCTTCGTTCCGGGTTTCCTGACGGCGCTGGTGGGTGACGTGTTCTACGCCGGTCCGCTTTCCAACCGCGTGCTCGGCATGCGCGAGTGGCGCAGCCGCATCATCATGAAGTCCGTCTTTATGGTGTGCCTGATGGTGCCCTACATGAGCTGCTACGGCGCGGCGATGTCCATGATGCACGGCGCTCCCGTCACTGCCTTCCCGTTGCTTTGGGCAGAAAACGTCCTGCGCAATGTTGTGATGGCTCTGCCCTTGCAGCTGCTGGTTGTGGGCCCCTCGGTACGCTTCCTCTTCTCATCCGGCATCATCAGCGCTCCGTCTCGCGCGTAGCGATATCCCGTCGGAAGGGTCAAACGTTTGGGCACCGTCGCGCACCGTCCCTCGTGCAGGGATGACACATGGTACCCTTGTCGTGGGCAAACGACGGAGGTGCATGGTGGACATCGAAAAATGCCGCGAATACATAGTGCTTGCGCAGACGAGGAATTTCCTGGAAGCCAGCGAGCAACTCAATATCGCGCAGTCTTCGCTCAGCAAGCACATGAAATCGCTTGAGACGGAGCTCGGCGTCACGCTCCTCGATCGAACTACGCGTAAAGTTTCGCTCAGTGCCGACGGCCGCGTGTTCCTGCCCTATGCCGAGCGGCTCGTGCGCACTGCCAATGAGGCGCGCAATGTGCTTGCCGACCAAAAGCGCTACAAACGTCGTACCGTTCGCATCGGATCGATTCCGATTATGGCGCCATATGGCATCACGGGTCTTCTGTCGGACTTCGATCGGGATACCCCGGGCATCCGCCTGAAGATAACTGAGGGCGAGCCGGACCTGCTCAAGGACCAGCTGCGTAAAGGCCACCTGGACCTTGCGTTCATTCGCGATTGGAATCACGAGGTCGAGCAAGGCGATGCAGAGGATGACTTTATTCGAATCCCCTATGACACCGATCAGCTCGTGGCCGTGCTGCCGCTGACGCACCCGCTGGCGGGCTTGAGCCAGATCGACCTCGCCGAGATTGCGCACGAGGAATTCCTGTTGCTCCCCGAAGATTCGGTGATGCATACGCTGATCCTGGACGCCTGCTCTACGGCGGGCTTTGTTCCGCATGTGGTCTACAACGGCTCACGTGCACAAAACATCGTTGACCTCGTGTCGCGCGAGATGGGCGTCTCGCTGCTCATGCGCAAGCCGGCGGCCTCTCTTTGTGCCGGCAAGGCGGTTCTTGTGGACGTCCACCCAACATTCGAGACGCGGATTAGCTGCTATTACCTGCGTGGCACTGAACCCACACCCGAGACGGCTGCGCTTCTTCGGCACATCGCGAACCGGTAAGCCTCGCCTTGTTTCGGCACTGTTCAGTATTCGATACGGGAATAAAACTGAATACGAATGGAATTGAGAGCGAATAAATCAATTCGTAGACTGGAGCCATGAAATCCTACTGTGAGGAGAATAATATGGTTGTAGATGCGAATATGTACTGGTTTCCCGAGTCCCTGTTTGAGGACGAGCAGGCGCTGTCGACGTTTATCGCCGAGGCTCCGCTTGCCTATGGCACCAAGGTGTACCTCAAGGAAGAAAACGGTGTAAAGCAGATTACCGTTGAGAAGCCCGCGGGATTTCCTTCGCTCAATTACGCGCAGGGCGACTATGTGCTTGAGGGCATGCTTGCCGATATGGACGAGGCGGGCGTGGATAAAGCTGTCATGAAGGTTCCTGGCTGCAATGAGTGGATGAGCCTTGCGATGTGCCGCCTGTTCAACGATGGCATGGCGGACTTCGCCGAGCGTTCGCGCGGTCGCCTGATCCCGCTCATGGTGGTGCCGCCTTTTGGCGGCGTGGACCTCGACGCAGAGATCGACCATTATCTGGGTGAGAAGCGCTTTGCGGGCGTGCAGCTTTGCAGCCATTACGGCAACTACTACCTGGACGATCCCATGTTCGCCCCGCTGTTCGAGAAGCTCAATCAGCACAATGCGACAGTTTACGTGCACCACGTGCCCGTGCCGGTGGATAATGCCTCGCTGCTTGACTACAACAACCTGCGCCGTTCGTACGGCCGCTGCGTTGACCAGACCACGGCCGTGGGCCGTGAGCTTTTCTCCGACTTCTTCGTACGCTATCCCAATCTCAAGATGGTTCACTCCATGCTGGGAGGCGGCTTCTTTGCTATCAAGCAGATGCTGCTGCCGGCGGCTGCCAAGCGCGTCGATAAGGTGCAGCGCTTCCAAGCGGACAGCGGTGAGCTTACTGAGCGTCTTGACCAGCATATCTTCTTCGAGATGTCGCACGCGCAGCCGTGGGGCAAGGAGGCGCTGGAATGTGCCGTAAAGGTGTTGGGCGCCGATCACGTGGTGTGGGGGACGTCGTATCCCGTGCGTCGCGAATGGCTGCTCGACGGTTCGGCGTTCGTGCGCGACCTCGGCCTTTCTCAGGAAGAGAAGGATCTGCTGCTGAGTGGTAACGCCCATCGCTTGTACCATATCGACGAGGAGGTATGAGGTGAAAGCAGGAGCGGGTAAAGCGAACATCAACCTGGATGGGGTATTGCCATTCGACGGGTTTGATGTCGAACTCGATTCCCTGTGGGTGCGCGCGGTGCTCGTTGAGGCAGGTGAGCGCTGCTGCATCGTGAGTGTGGAGGCGACCTCTCTGCGCGCCGATGTGGTCGAACCGCTGCGCACTTTGGCGGCGCGTGAGACAGGCTGCGCTCCCAATCTGGTGTGGATTACCGTTACGCACACGTTCTCATCTCCCCATGTGCGTACGCCCGAGCATCTTGCAAGCGACGGCGAGCGCAAGAAGAATGCGCTGCTGCGAGCGCGGCTCGAGGAGGCGACACACGCTGCGGTGCGACAAGCCCTGGAGGCGCTATCTGAGGCGGAGCTGTTGGTCGGTAACGGAGCGACTACCTGCAACGTTAACCGCGATGTGGAGACGCCTGCAGGCTGGTGGTTGGGTCACAACCCGCAAGGGTATTCGGACAAGAGGCTGCAGAGCATCTACCTGCGCCGTAGTGATACCGAAGAGCCGATTGCCCTGCTGTTCACGGCCGACGTGCAGTCGTCGGTGCTCGACAAGGCACGCGATGCGCAAGGCAACAGGATGGTATCGAGCGACCTTGCTGGCCGTGCTTCTGCCGTCGCGGAAAAGAGCCTCCCGGGCTGCGTCGCCCTCTTTCTAACGGGCTCCGCGGCGGACCAGGCGCCCGTGGAGCAGGCGGTCACTACGCAGGTTGATGCATCTGGCAATGTGATGCAGCATGACCAGGGCAATGGCCAGGAGCTTCTCGATGTTCTGGGCGAGCGATTTGCAGCGGAGCTGTTGGACACGCTGGCACACATGGTGCCCGTGCCCTGCGATACAGTGAGCGGTGACGTCTGCGCGGTGCGTCTTCCCGGTCAGCAGCGCGGCGATTTTTATAGTCTGCGCCCGCAGCGCACCTATACGTATGCTCCCGCTAGCGACGAGGAGGTTCAATTGAACATCCTGCACTGGGGCGATGTGGTACTTGTGGGTACCGAGCCAGAGCTTTCCAGCAGCTTCGGCACGCAGGTTCGCGCCCTCGCCCCTCATGTTGTACTGGCTACGCTGGTCAACGGCGCGAAGAAGTACCTGCCGTCATCAGACGCATACGACCGGGTTACCTACGAGGCAATGAACTCAAGCTTTGGTCGGGGGGCTGACACAGTGCTTTTCCAGGCCATTTCCTCAGCAATTACGAATGAATGAAAGGATCACGTATGAATATTGGACATGCCCGTCGAAAACTCACACCGCAAGGCGATGTGTATCTCATCGGCTACCGCGACCTTGAGAATCGCCTGCAGCCCGCTACTGCGATTCATGATGACGTGTACGCCAACGCACTGCTGTTCAGCGACGGCGAGCACGAGGTCTTCGTGTTTTCCGCCGACTTCATGGAGGTCGAGGAGCAGATGGCCGAGGAGGTTAAGACGCTGCTGGCAACGCGCTATGGCATCGACCGTGATGCCGTGCTGCTGTGCGCCACGCACAACCACACTTCGATCGTGGCGTACCACCGCAGCTGGTGGACGAACAAGTTCGACCAAGATTACTACGACTGGTTGCTGCAGACCATCTGCGATGCCTTTGAAGAGTGTCGCGCCAACGCGCAACCTGCGACCGCGCGCCTGGGCAAACAGGTCATCACGGGCTACTACGACAACCGCAACGTTCCGGGCCGACTCGCCGACAACGAGGTCATCCTGCTCGAATTTCTCGACGAGAAGGGCTCCCCGTTTGCGGGCCTGGTCAACTGGGCAACGCATTCTGCGGTTTGCGGTCCCGACTGCACGGAACTTACCAGCGAGTTCGCGGGCCTTACCAGCAAGAAGCTCGAGCCGAGCCTGGGCTACTTCCCCGCGATGATCGTGGGCGCCGCGGGCGACTGCTCCAACCGCAACGTGCGGCAGGGGCGGGGCATTGCCGAGGTTGAGCGCATCTCGACGGGCATTGCGGCGGAGATTGCGGAAATGCCCCGTGAGACTCCCGTTGACCTGGGTCGCATTGTGGTTCAGCCCTTCTACCACACTGTTGCACACGATGACTTCCATCTTGATCTGCACTGCGCGGTCATCAGCCTGGGCGGTCTGCACCTGTTCCAGTTCCCGGGCGAGCTGGGTGGTGACTTCGGCATTCGCATGAAGGAGGAGTGCCCGGTTCAGGGCCTCGTGCTCGGCTACACCAATGGCTACTTTGAGTATTTCCTGCCCGCATGGGAGTACGGTATGTCGTTCGAAACCGCGCGCACCCAGGTCCCCAAGGGAGAGCCCGAGCGCATCGTGGACAAGTTCTGCCAGACGAGTCTTCTGCTCGCTAATTCCGATTTGGAAATAAAGACGAGTTAAGACGAATTGCTGCGGAATAAGTCCATACATATAGTAAAGACAGCGCAAAGGAGATTGACTCCGAGTCCAAGGCAGCTGTAGTCCTCGCCCTGACGTCAGCGGGACAAGCGGTCACGAGACAGATCGCAACGCAAATAGGTACTACAGGAGGAACACAATGAAGTACGAGCAATTGTGCAACACCATCATCGAGGGAGTGGGTGGCAAGAGCAACGTCAAAGACGTGAGCCACTGCATCACGCGCCTGCGCTTCACCCTTAAGGACAAGTCGAAGGCGAACACCGAAGGGCTCAAAGCTGCGAAGGGCGTCATCGATGTCATCCAGGCTGGCGGCCAGTACCAGGTGGTCGTGGGGCCGCAGGTTGCCGGCATTTACGATGAGCTGTGCCAGATCGGTGGCTTCAGCGCGACGGCTCAGATGGATGTCGTCGAGGACCCCGACCTTATCGCCGGGGATGACGCAAAGGACCCCTTCTCAAAACTGCTGGGCTTCATTTCATCGATTTTCCAGCCCATCCTGGGTGTTCTGATGGCGGGCGGCTTTATTGTTTCCATGCTCTCGCTCATCTGCGCCTTCATGCCTGACTTCAAGGCAACGACCACCTATACCGTGCTGTACGCCATCGGCTACGCCGCCTTTGAGTTCTTCCCGATTCTGGTTGCATGGTCGGCGGGCCAGAAGTTCGGAGTCAAGCCGGCGCTCTCCATGGCCATTGGCGCCGTGCTGATCTACCCCGACCTGGTGACCATGACCGGTGGCGACCCCACGGGTGTGCTCTTTGAGGGCAACGCGCTGCTCAAGGCCAACGTCTTTGGCGACGTGTTTGGCATTCCGCTGGTGCTGCTTAACTACTACACCCAGGTTCTGCCTTCGATTCCCATCATGTGGCTTGCCGCTAAGGTCCAGAAGTTCTTCAACGGCGTGCTTCCCGAGCTCATCCGCGGCATCTTCACCAACGTCTTTACCCTGCTGATCTCTGCCCTCGCCGGCCTGCTCATCATCGGCCCCGTTACCACCATCCTGGCCAACGCCGTCGCCTTGGGCATCCAGGCTGCGCTCGCCCTTTCTCCCATCATCGCTGGCTTCGTGGTTGGCACGTTCTGGAGCCTGCTCGTTATGTTCGGTCTTCACTGGGGCATCATCCCGCTGTGGTTCACCGAGATTGCTTCGGTTGGTTACTCAACCCTCAACCCGCTGAACTTCGCTGGTTGCGGTGCCATTCTGGGTGCCTGCATCGGTATGCTGCTCAAGTGCAGGGATGCCGACCTTAAGGCCTCCCTTATCCTTCCTGCCGCCATCTCCGGCTTCTTTGGTGTGTGCGAGCCCGCTCTCTACGGCATCCTGATTCCCCGTAAGAAGCTCATGTGGGCCACGTTCCTCTCCGCTGGCGTGGGCGGTGCTATCGCCGGTGCCTGCGGTGCCAAGTGGTTCACTCCCGGCGCCAACGGCTGGCTCGGCTTGCCCTGCTACATTGACCCCGCGACTGGAATCGATATGGGTTTCATCGGCCTCACCATCGGCGCCGTGATTGCCACTGTTCTTCCGATCATCGCGGTGCTTGTCCTGGGCACCAAGACCGACAAGGAAGCTGCTGCGGAGAAGATTGCCGCATAGCCAGCAGGGTAAAAGTGGCTGCACCCCTTTCTCAAGGATCCATGCCCATAGGGCGTGGGTCCTTTTTTCGATTTGGGACGTCAACTCCGGCTCCGCCGGAAACGCCCAACCATTCCTGCGGTGTGATAGCAGAAAGCTCTCGGTATGGGGTGCCGCCAGTTTTCGCGTTCCAGAATACGCGGGGAGGGAATGCCATGGCCCAAGGGCTCGTCCCGCATCGTCCCCGGGCGGTGTGTTTTCTATTGCCTTTACGTGTTGATGCACACGGTGTGCAATAATACTCGGACTGTGCAATAGCGCACAGACTGAGTAACAAGGAGGACGTTTGTTCCAGCTCGAGAAATGCGATCGTCGATCCCTTCGCTCGCAGCGCGCTCTTCGCCAGGCGCTCGCCGACGAGCTTGCCGAAAGCGGCGATCTTTCGCGTGTTAACGTCGCGTCACTCACCGAGCGCGCTGGCCTCACGCGCCGCACGTTCTATTCGCACTACCGCGATATTCCCGACTTTATCAATCAAATCGAGGAGAGCCTGCTGGCCGAGATTCGTGAGCATGTTGAGCTCATTACCGCCTGTCTCTTATACACATCTGACGCTG
>URIE01000058.1 GCA_900547805.1 uncultured Collinsella sp. | reverse complement strand
TCACGACGGAGGCCACATTAAGTGGCCTCCTGTTCGTGCGGAACTCGCGATAAACTTAACCCCCACACCCCTCACGCGGCGGGCAACCGTCGTTGGGCTTATCACTGACACGAATAAACCGCTTGTATATCGTCTGCTGGCTTGGCACGGTACAATACTTGCAGCTTTAATTCGTGAATTAGTGGAGTTATTGATGGCAGAATCTCGTGCGGAGCGTAGGGCTCGTCGTGCTTTGATCGAAGCGACTGAAGGGTCGGAGGAGAAAAAACCTTCTAAGAAATCCAAGTCGTCTCAGGATGCGAAGGGCAAGGCTAAGGCCAAGCGTCCCGGCTCTCGTCGGAACGAGGATAAGGCATCTCATACTCGCTCCAAGCGCTCGCATAAAGATCGGGTTTCGTCTGCGCGTAAGGCCGTGGATCCCAAGTCTCCCTGTTCGATCATAAAAGCTTGTGGTGGGTGTACGGCACTCAATCGTCCTTATAAGAAGCAGTTGGCGGCCAAGCAGGCTGCTATGGAGGAGCTGTTTGCTGAGCTCTGCGAGCGCGAGGGCATTAGCGTCGACCCCATTCGCGGTATGGGAGTCACCCTGGGAGACCCGGGCAAATATCCTGCGCCGCGTGGTTTTCGTCATAAGGCTGCCACTCCGTTTGCTCCCGGCAAAGAGGGCGCTGTCCGCTGCGGCTTTTTTGAACGTGGGACACACAGAATCGTTGCTGTTCCTGAATGCCCTGTCGAGGCGCCGGGCGCTCGTCAGATTCTCAACGGCATCGCTCGCGAGGCCGAACGTCTGCATATTCCCGCCTTTAACGAAGACAAGCATCTGGGGCTGCTTCGCTATGCCGTCGTTCGCTGCGGCTGGCGCACCGACCAGATTGTGGTCACCCTCGTGACCGCTCAGCGCGACCTGCCGCATGCGCAGGAGTTCTTTGAAGCCGTCGCGGCGCTTAATCCGCATATCGTCACCGTCGCTCAGAACATCAACGGTCGCCCCGGCAATGCCATCTTGGGTGAGGAGACTCGTATCGTCTATGGCGCCGAATGCATGCGCGACCAGCTGCTCGGCTGCGAGTTCGATATCTCCCCCACCGCGTTCTACCAGACCAATCCGCAGCAGACCGAGTTGCTCTATCAGCTCGCGATTGACGGCATGGACCTGCAGCAGGGCGACGTACTCATGGATGCCTATTGCGGTAGCGGAACTATCGGCCTGTGCGCAGCCAAAGCCGCCCAGGACAAGGGCGTCGGCATTATGCTGCTTGGCGTGGAGCGTAACCACGCCGGCATTGCCGACGCACGTCGTAATGCCGAGCTCAACGGCCTCACCCGCAGCGCTTGGTTTATGGCCGACGATGCCACCGACTACATCCTAGATGCCGCCGACAACAACGAGCGGATCGATGTCCTTTCCATCGACCCGCCGCGCGCCGGCTCCACCCCCGAGTTCCTCGAAGCCGCCTGCGCACTCAAGCCGCGCCGCATCACCTATATCAGCTGCAACCCCGTGACCCAAGAGCGCGACCTGCACCAGCTCCTCGACGGAGGCTATCGCCTGCTCAAGATCACGCCCGTCGACATGTTCCCCCATACCGACCACACCGAAACCTTAGCGGTCCTCGAACGCCGCTAATCCACCGGCACAAGAAAGGGGGCGGCCCGTCTGGACCGCCCCCTTCGCTTGGTTTATGAACTCCGCTACATCCCCTTGCGCAGGTCACACACGCCGGCTGCCGCCATCTCGCGCAGCAGCGTCTCGCGGTCGCGCGTCACGATCAAATCCAGCGGGAAGTGAATCTCGTCGAGCATCTTGCGCGCGTGATCGAGCTTGCCAATGGCCATGCCAATGTGGGCATCGGTCGACACGCCAATACCCACGCCCAGCTCGGCGCAGCGCTCGGCGATCTTGCGGCATACGGCCCAATGCTCAGTGTCGACACCGTGTTCAAGACTATGGTTGTTGATCTCGATAATCTTGTGCTTGGCCTTGGCCGCCAGCAGCACCTCATCGATATCGAACGGCACGCCCGAACGACCCGCATGCCCAAGCATGAACACCTTGGGGTGCTCCAGGGCATTGATGTACATCTGGGTCGTTTGGGCGAGCGTCGCGCCTTCGGCAAACTGCGGGTTATGCACGCTTGCCACCAAATAATCCAAATTACGCGTCACCAAATCGAACAGCGAATGCTCACGACTATACGAATCGCCGGCGATATCGAGCGAAACGGGAATGTCTTCGCCAAACAAGCTGCCGTCCAGCGAAACGATATCAGCCTCGGCACCACGCAGCACCAGCACGCCGCTCCAAATGCGCGGCCAGATATCCTGGTTAATAAAGAATTGGAAACTGTGCAGGTCATTGGGACAAGGCGTAACCATCGAGCTTAAATGATCGGCGGAACCGAGCACCTGAAGGCCGCGCTCCGCCGCCCAATAGATGTTCTCCTCGATGGTTGAGTACGCATGCGCAGAGAACATCGTATGAGTATGAATATCACAAGAAAGAAGGTAGGGCATCGGGTCTCCTTGTCCAGTATGGCCGTCGCGTATATTCATTGTACGCATAGCTTTCGGCAGTCGTAAAACTGCTTCATCCCAATCACACAACGGCATAGACAACGGGGTCTGGCTTAAAACCAAACCCCGTTTCACGTAAAACATTGTAAGCAGAGTGCTTTACTTTCGACGATATTCGTCGGCCAGCTGCTTCCAGGCAGGCAGAGAGTTGACGATTGTCTCATAGCTCACGCAGTAGCCCAGGCGGAACCAGCCCGGCATGCCAAAGCTATCCGAAGGCACCGCGAGCAGCTCATGCTTCTTCGCGCGCTCACAGAACGCATTCGCATCGGACTCCAGCGCTTTCACCCATAGGTAGAACGCGCCATCCGGCTCAACATAGGTGTAGCCGTACTCCGCTAGTGCATCGGTAAGCGCGGTGCGGTTGCGAGCATAGGCCTCGACATCGCTCGGTTCATCAATGCAGTCGATGATTACACGCTGGAAGAGCGCCGGTGCACACACGAAGCCCAGCGTACGGGCGGCACCGGCAACGGCGGGCATTAGACGAGCTGCCTGAGGATTCGTATTGGGAACCAGGATCCACCCGACGCGCTCGCCCGGTAGCGAAAGCGACTTGGAATACGAGTAGCACACGATGGCGTGCTCGTAGATCGAAGGCACCCAAGGCACCTCGGCGCCATAGACAATCTCGCGATACGGCTCATCAGAGATGAGCATAATCGGATTCTCGGGATCGCGCTGAGCGTTGGCCTCGCGCAGAACATTGGCCAGTCGCGTCAGCGTGTCGCGTGTATATACGGCACCGGTCGGATTGTTGGGCGAGTCGATGATGACGGCAGCCGTCTTATCGGTAATCGCCTTGAGCACGTTACTCACGCTCAGCTGGAACGTATCTTCATCGGCGAGCGCCTCAACACACGTGCAGCCGGCCTTCTCAATCCACACGCGATACTCCGGAAAGTACGGGGCGATAACAACAACCTCATCGCCCGGGTTCGTAACGGCGTTGAGCGTGCAGGTGAGCGAAGCCGCGGCACCCACCGTCATAAAGACGTCCTTGCCCTCATAGCTCGTGCCAAAGCGACGGTTGAGCGAGTCGGCGACGGCCGCTCGACATTGTGGCAGACCCGGCGCAGGCGTGTAGCCATGCAGCTGGTCGCTCGGCAGCTCCAATGCCTTCTTAATGGACTCAGCAACAGCAGCGGGCGCCGGAACACTCGGGTTGCCCAGCGAAAAATCGAATACGTTCTCCGCACCGATCTGTGCCTTGCGCTCAAGGCCATAGCTAAAAATCTCACGGATGATGGAGCTTTCCGCACCGCGAGCATACATAGTTTCGTTGATCATCTGTTCCCCTTTCGCATAGGCGCTATTGTACGCTTTAGCTGAGCAAAGTGCCGCAGCAATGTTGATTGGGGACAGACTTAAATGCGTGAAAACGCTCATTTAAGTCTGTCCCCAATCAACATATCGCTCAAAAGAAAGAGCCTCCACAGGTTTCCCCGCAGAGGCTTTCGCTACAAGAACTATTTGTCGGCGTCGGTGTTGCCGTCAGCGTTGACAGCATTGCCATCACCGGCATCATCGGATGCGGCTTCGGCATCCTCCTGCATGGCCGCCTGCGCAAAGGCCGCAGCATCAGCCGCCAACTCCTCCTCGCTCATGCGAGGCGAGCGCTTCTTGGTCGGCATGCCGGCCGCCTTGGCGTTGCGCTCCTCCTTGGCCGCCAGGATATCGCCCTCGCGCCCAAGGTAAGCATCCCACTCGTTGTCGAGCAGGGCGTTCACGGCGTCGCCTTCGACGGTCTCGCGCTCAAGCAGCACCTTCGCCATCAGATCGAGCTGATCGCGACGGGCATCCAAAATCTCGACCGCACGGCGATGGGCCTCACGCATGATGCGCTGAACCTCGATATCGATGCGGCGCGCCGTCTCCTCGGAGTAATCCTGGTGATCGGCGTAGTCGCGACCCAGGAACACCTGATGTTGCGCCTCGCCAAAGACCTGCGTGCCCAGCTCCTCGCTCATACCCAAGCGCGTGACCATCTCGCGCGCCATCTTAGTCGCGCGCTCCAGATCGTTGCTCGCGCCCGACGTGATGTCGTCGCACATGAGCTCCTCGGCAACGCGACCGCCCAAGAACACGGCGAGCTCGTCGAGCATCTCGTTCTTGGTCTTGAGGAAGTGATCCTCCTGCGGAAGCTGCAGTGTGTAGCCCAGGGCCTGACCGCGGCTGACGATCGAGATCTTATGAACCGGATCGGAATGCTCCAAGATGTGGCCCACCAGGGCGTGGCCGCTCTCATGGTAGGCAATCGTGGTGCGCTCGGCTTCGGTCATCACGCGACCCTTGCGCTGCGGTCCGGCAATCACGCGCTCCATCGACTCCTCGACCTCGTCCATCGAGATCACGGAACGATGGCGGCGGGCAGCCAGCAGCGCAGACTCGTTGAGCAGATTTGCCAGATCGGCGCCGGTGAAGCCAACGGTCATCTGGGCGAGCTTCTCAAACTTCACGTCCTCGTCCATCGGCTTGTTCTCGGCATGCACGCGCAAGATCTGCTCGCGGCCCTTCACATCCGGACGGTCGACCGTAACCTGACGGTCAAAACGGCCGGGACGCAGCAATGCCGGATCCAGGATGTCAGGACGGTTGGCCGCAGCGATCAGGATGACCGACTCGCTTTCCTCAAAGCCGTCCATCTCGACCAGCAGCTGGTTGAGCGTCTGCTCGCGCTCGTCGTGACCGCCGCCCAAGCCAGCTCCGCGCTGACGTCCCACGGCATCGATCTCGTCAATAAAGATGATTGACGGAGCCTGAGACTTGGCCTCCTTAAAAAGGTCGCGCACGCGGCTGGCGCCGACACCCACGAACATCTCGACAAAGTCGGAACCCGAGATGCTAAAGAACGGCACGCCCGCCTCGCCGGCAACGGCCTTGGCCAGCAGGGTTTTACCGGTACCCGGAGGGCCAACCAGCAGCACGCCGCGCGGAATCTTGGCGCCCAGCTTGCGATAGCGGTCCGGATCGCTCAAAAAGTCGCGAATCTCCTCGAGCTCCTCGACTGCCTCGTCCACACCGGCAACATCCTCAAACTTGACCTTGGGGCGCGTTGCCTCGTTGGTCTTGGCGTTGGTCTTGCCAAACTGCATGTTCCTGTTGTTGGCGCCCATCATCTGGCGCATAAAGTAGAACATGATGGCGATCAGGGCAATCGTCGGCAGCACGCTCATCGCCAGGTCGCCCCAAAAATCGGGGTCGTTGGTGTTGACGATGTACTTGGTATCGGGGTGCTCCGCCATAAGCTCGGCAAGCGAATCGGAACCGACGTAGGTCGAGGAGAAGCTCTTGAGCTCGCTCGTGTCACCCTTGTCCTTTTTCGTCTTCCAGTAATGACCCGCCACGCTTCCGTCTTGAACCGTATAGGTCAAATCTTCGACGCGATCCTGCTTAATGGCGTTGACCATCTCGCTCGTCGCGAGCTTTACGGTATTGCTGGAATTGGCAAAGCCGGAGCCCATGTTAAAGAAGGCGTAGCCCAGAAGCGCGCAAGCCAAAATAAAATACAGCCAGCCCGTACGCGTGGGCTTCTTGCCTCCGGGCATCCCCGGGATCTTAGGCTCCCGGGGAGTCTGGGAATTGTTATCGTTACGGTCGTCGGGCATCTTACGAATAAACCTCCGGTTTCAAAATGCCCAGATACGGAAGGTTGCGATAGCGCTCGGCATAGTCGAGGCCGTAGCCCACCACAAAGGCATCGGGGCAATGGGTTCCAACATACTTGGGCGTGACGGCCGAGGTACGGTCCTCAACGTCCTTCCACAGGAAGGCGGCAACCTCCAGCGAGGCGGGCTTGCGGCTCTCGAGGTTCTTCATCAGATACTTGAGCGTCAGGCCCGAGTCCAGAATGTCCTCGACGATCAGCACGTCGCGACCGCGGATGTCGATATCCAGGTCCTTAATGATACGCACGATGCCCGAGGACTTCACACCGTCGCCATAGCTCGAAACAGCCATGAAATCGATGTTGGTCGGCAGCTCGATCTTGCGCATCAGGTCGCCCATAAAGACCACGGCGCCGCGCAGGACCGCAATCAGCACCAGATCCTTACCCGCGTAGTCGCGAGTAATCTGCTCGCCTAGGCGAGAGACGATACCGTCGATATCCTCCTGCGTAAACAGAACCTTCTCGATATCCGGATGTTGAGAAGCCATGACAACCCTTTCTTGTGCTTATCGCCCACGCACCGCCGCATGGACGCGAACTACACATTCTAGCAGCGCACGGGGTATATTTACCAGCACGTGCGCCATCAGCGCGGGAATACCGTCAACGTCGCACAGAATAGCTGGCGCGAAGCGCTATTCCGCATCGACCACACGAAGCAGATATGCCACGCGCGTTGCGGCCGTGCATTTAAAACGCTCGTCCGCGCGAACGCCCGCGACCCATACTACGGCACCTCCCGGAGCCGTTCTTACCACGGGTACGCCAGAGCGGTCTGAAACAGGAATGCGCGCCTCGTTTAACAGGTCTGACACTTTCTTGCTTCGGCCGTTCATCCCCAACGGGCACATCACGTCTCCCGGCACAGGGCTATCCACCCACAGGCGCGCCGATCGTGCCTCGGTGGGAATCTCCCCGCGCGAGCCGGCTAACATCCGCTCGCTATCGCGGTCGGCAAACCCCAGGGCCGCCGCATCCACCAAGGCCGCAACCTTTCCGGCAGCAGCAAGCTCGCGGGCACGGTGCACGATATCGCACCCCGGCTCCACAGCCATCGGCTCCGCTGTCAGCATATGCCCCGCCCCCAGCGGCAGACGACCGGGAACGGAGATCCAATCGGCCACTAAACCCTCGCGCGCCGCCGGGGCCTTGAACGCCAGCGTGCCAAACTCCACACGGGCATCAATTCCCGCAGGAAGCGTAACCGAGCCCGAACCCGCAGCGACGCAGGCGAGCACGCGCTCCACGTGCCGCATCTCCGGTCGCGCGTCGGGATCGATGCGCTTAATCGCCAATCGCACGATACGCCGTGCAATCACAACCTCAGCGGCGGCAAGACGGCGCGCATCGAGCACCAGTGCGCCCGCCGCCTCCTTGCGCAGGCAGCTTCGAAACGCCTGTGCCGAAAGCTGAGAAAGAAAGGCATCTTCGTCGCCCAGAATTTCGCAAGCGGCGCCAATCGTCTTACAGACGTTCGCGTTGCGCTGCGCCACCACCGGCATCACCCGATGGCGCACATAGTTGCGCAGGTACGAAACGTCCTCGTTGCTTTCATCTTCCCGCCACGGCTGACCGTGCACCTGCAGATAGCTCACGAGCTCATCATGCGTGAGGTCGAGCAAGGGGCGCACCACAATGTTCCGACGGCGTGGAATGCTTGATAGACCCGCGGGACCCGACCCTTTAATGGCATTCATCAAAAATGTTTCCGCGCGGTCCGACGAGGTATGCGCGGTACAGATACGAGCCGCCGTCCGCGGTGCGCCCGATTCGGCACAAAGTTCGCGAACATATCTCCGTGCCGCGGCATAGCGCACCTCGCGGGCCGCAGCCTCGATATTGCCCGATTCGTCATCAAAATAGGCATGCTCAACGCACAGCGGCAAGCCGTATTGCACGCACAAATCACGTACAAAGGCCTCGTCGCCATCGGATGCCTCCCCGCGCAGATGATGGTTTACATGCAGCACGTGCAATCGCTCGCGCGCAATGGGAGCGACGCCGCGCCCGTCCTGAATATCCAGCTTTGATGTGCAAGCCATAAGGAGCAGCGCCGTCGAGTCCGCACCGCCTGATACCATGAGCACTACGGGGGCAGCGGCCTGCCGCGTTGCCAGGGCGCTCTTATCCGTCCTCGGCGCGGCATGATGTCCATAGTGCTGAGATACCGTTGGCATTCGCTTCCTCCTCTATTCGTCCGCACCCATTGTATCCTTTGGAATCTTATGTCTCGCCTGCACCTTCATATCCTCGGCAGCGGCTCAAAAGGCAACTGCGCACTCGTCGAGGGGCCTCAGGGGCTCATCATGATCGACAACGGCCTGTCCCGCCGCGAGACACTTAAACGCATGGCGGAGCTTGGCCTCTCGGCAGACGACGTCGCCGCTCTAGTAATCACCCATGAGCATGGTGACCATATCAAGGGGCTCGATGTATGGTGCAAGCACTGGCATGGTCCCCTCTTTGCCAGTAGGGACACCCTTTCATGCAAAGAAAACCTCGCGCACCTGCCCGTAGAGGAATTTGACCCCGGCGACACGCTCCCCATTGCCGGCATCCACGTGCAAACCTACTCAACATCGCACGATGTCATCAATCCTGTCGGCTATCGATTTAATGCTCTCGATGATTCCATTGGGTTTGCCACCGACACCGGAGAGTTATCGAGCAAGGCCATAGGCATCCTCAAAGACTGTCGAGTTCTCGCGCTCGAAAGTAACCACGATGTAACTATGTTACGCGAAGGACCGTACCCACGCTTTCTTCAGGAGCGCATCCTGTCCACAAAGGGGCATCTCTCCAACAACCAGGCCGCCGAAGCCGCGCGCGAACTTGTTACCGATCGCACCGAACAGCTCATCGCCATGCATATCAGCCAGGACAATAATCGTCCAAGCCTTACCGTCAAAAGCTATGCCAACGCGCTTGATGCAAGTCTCGATGATGAACTCGGCAGTTCTGCCACCCGTCTTCAAGGGCCACGGAAGCTCTCGATACGCCCTGCAAGTCAGTATCAACCGACAACTATTCAATAGCCCCTCAAGACAACAAAAGGGGGCTGGGAATCACTTCCCAGCCCCCTTAACTCATACTCTCGATTGAAGCAGAGCCATCGTTAGTCGATGGAGATCTTCGTGACGTTCTTCTTCTCGACGATCTTAGGAACCGTAACGGTCAGGATGCCGTCAGCATACTTTGCAGAGAGGCCCTCGCTCGAAGCGTCCTTCAGATATACGCCACGCGTCGCGCTGTACGAGCTAAACTCCTTCTGGAGGAAGTTCTTACCCTCGTTTTCGGCGCTCTCCTCGACGTTCACGCTGATGGACAGGCGACCCTCATTGAGCTCAACGTCGATGTCATCCTTGGCGACACCGGTCAGATACGCCTTGACCTCGTAGCCATCGCCCTTGTCCTCAACGTCAACGGGGAACGCCTTGGAGGCAATCGAGTTGTTTGCAAGGTCGGTCATATCATCAAACAGATCGAACAGCGAGCTAGCAGAAGGACGAACGCCAAAAACCGAACGATAAGGAACCATGCTTGCCATGTTTACCACTCCTTTTAAGGACTGCCGAGCCATCTTCTAGGTGACTGGGACTTCTTTTGACGCTCTTATATATGCCCACCCAGTGCCCATATATACATCGACTATAAAGTTTTTTGAGTCCAGTACTATAAGTATATCTAAGTGTGTATGACTCAGGTTTTAGTAAGGTTAAGGTTCTTTGAACCAGAGCTTAAATAACAAGTATGTTCGCAGCTACAAATAACAAGGGGCTTACAATGAGCGCGTACACGTTGTTGGTAACGAGCTAAAGGGCATCATGGACGACCAAAACCAGAACAATATGTTTATGCCGACGCAGGGCGAAGATACTTCTACGCAGCCGCCACGGTTCCATCGCCCCCACATCTCGCAAGAGCCCATCAATGACCCAGAGCCCGATTATGTGACGAGAAACCGATATCAAACGATCGAGGATGCCCAAACGGGACGTAAACATATGGGCGTCGCCTCGGGAGACCCTGTATATCTGAAAGACGCACCATTATCTAAAAACAGCGCAGCTAGTGATGAGCCGATGAAAGCATCCGCCGTCCATCAACAAAGAGGGCCTCGACCCAAGCAAACCTTGACGCATTCGGCTCGCTATCTCGAAACGCCAAAACAGGGAAAGTCAATCTTCGTTTCGTCAAGTAAACGACGCAAGCAGCATCAGCTGACAATTCTGCTTTTGACCATTGCGGCCATAGCAGTTGCCCTTGTTATACGATTTATTTTCTTTAAATAAAGGCTCAATACCGAAAACAACAAGATCGTCTGGTGTAATTGAGTCATTTACGCCCCGTAAACGCAAAAAAGGGGGAGGCCGCGAGGCCTCCCCCTTCCAAGTTCGATGACGGCTCGGTGCCGTCCACCGGTCAGCGGCGCCCTGGCCTCCCACGGG
>URIE01000057.1 GCA_900547805.1 uncultured Collinsella sp. | reverse complement strand
ATCGTCGGCATCAACCACGATGATCTGGCCGACGGTTCCGGCAAGGCGGGTTTGACGTTCGAGGTAGCCAACACTGTCTTGGGCGCTCAGAGAATGAACGCAACCGGCACCAACGCTGGCGGTTGGGAGAAGTCGGAGCTTCGCAGCCGCCTCAAAAGCGGTGACCTCTGGTCGCTCCTGCCCAGCGGGCTCCAGTCCAAGGTGAAGTCTGTCAAGAAGATGACCGACAACAAGGGCGGCGGTACCGCCGGCACGCCTTCGGCCACGACCGATAAGGTCTTCCTGCTCTCTACGACCGAGATATACGGGGACATGCAGTCCGATGGCACCCAGTACGAGTTCTACAAGTCCAAGGGCGTGACGACGTCGAACTACTCCGGAGCTTCGTCGAGTTACCATCACTGAACTCGCTCCGTGACTCCGAGCGCCTCCACGGGCTTCCGCTTTGTCGTTGGCAACGGCGACTGGGACTACAGCAATGCGACTGGCGTCCCCTATGTGTTCCCCGCTTTCTCCTTCTAATTCATCTTTCTGTCTTTAGATTCATCTGTTAAGCCCGCACAGGCTGCGCGGGCTTTTCTTTTGGCAAGTGTACGAACGGTTTAGGTTCGCGGCACAGGTATTCGGGTTGAGGAGAAATAGGGTCATACAGCGGCTCTCAGAGCGCCAGCCGCACTCCTCCGCCATTACCTCTGCGGCGTCCTCGTATAGAGCCCGTCCTGCTTTGCGTTTCGTTGCAACAGCCCACTTGTTCACCGATCAAGTGGACTACTGGACTAAATACAGCGACACGCTTGTTCGTTACAGTCGCTATATCTGTGTAAATCGCCGCGATAAGTACAGATCGTAATCGGCTGTATACCAGCTACGCGTATGTAGATTCATACCGCGTTAATAAATCGGCTCAAGCGCGTGCAAAACGCGCAAGTAGCCGCAAAAGGCGATTATCGCGCAGGTAGATTTTTGGCACCCTGTTGCTTAATCAAAATTAAGCAATTGCTTAAAACAAAAAAGGTCAGGCACTAGGTGCCTGACCTGCAAACTTCTGGTCGGGACGACTGGATTCGAACCAGCGACCCCTTGACCCCCAGTCAAGTGCGCTACCAAGCTGCGCCACGTCCCGAAGCTTTTGTTTGTTGCTCTGCTCTCGCTCGCAACAGGGAGTATATTAACCCGAAACTTTAGACTTGTGCAAGAACTTTTTTACAAATTTTGAAGCAAGTCCAAAATTGTATCTGCGAGCTGGGGTTTTGTTAGTACGGGAAGTTCTTGCGTGCCCGTTGTGCTCACAATCCAGGCCTTGTTGGTGTCGGTTCCAAAGCCCGAATCGGCGCGCGAGACATCGTTGGCGATAATGGCATCGCAACCCTTGCGGGCAAGTTTGTGCTGCGCGTACTCCACGACGTTATCGGTCTCGGCCGCAAATCCGATCACGCATCGCTCGCCCTTCTGGCGCGAGAGCTCGGCCAAAATATCGACCGTTTCGACAAGCTCGATGCGATCCAAGCGCTCGTTGACCTTTTTGAGCTTATGGTTGGCAGGGGCTGCGGGGGTGTAGTCGGCGACGGCGGCCGCGCAAATGGCCGCATCGGCCGTCTGGAAGGCGCTCAGCGCTGCCTCCAGCATCTTTGCTGCGGTCTGTACGCGCACGCACTCCACGCCGCGGGGCACATCGAGCGATGTCGGTCCCAACACGAGCGTGACCGCAGCACCGCGGCGAGCAGCCTCCCCCGCCAGGGCGATACCCATCTTGCCCGAAGAGCGGTTGCCGATGAAACGCACCGGGTCGATCGGTTCGTGCGTGGGGCCGGCGGTAATCACGATGTGCTTACCTACCAGGTTCTGAGGCGCGGGGTTGAGCACCTCACAGACAGCCTCGACGATGTCCTCGGGCTCGCTCATGCGTCCCGTGTCCACGTCGCCGCAGGCAAGGTAGCCGCTGCCGGGTCCCACCACATGGACGCCACGGTCGCGCAACGTGACCATGTTGGCCTGCGTCGCCGGCGCCTTCCACATGCCGTTGTTCATAGCGGGTGCGATCACGATGGGTCGCGGCGTGGCTAGCAGCGTGGTGGAGATGAGGTCATCGGCGATACCGTTTGCCATCTTGGCGATGATATTGGCCGTCGCGGGTGCCACGACCACGAGATCGGGCTCCTGCGCCAGCGAAATGTGGTGGATGGGGTCGGAGGGATCGTCGAATAGGCCCACGGCAACGGGCTCGTTGGTGAGCGCACGGAAGGTGAGCGGGCCCACAAACTCCGTGGCATGCTCGCTCATAACGACCTTGACGCGCGCACCGCGCTTTTGCAGCAGGCGCACGATATTGCACGACTTATAGGCGGCGATCCCGCCGGTAATGCCCAGCAGGATCGTTTTTCCCTCAAGTTGCATTGAATTGTTGGATGCCGCCGTCATCATTTAAGCTTCCTTGCTGGGAAGCACCAGCAGGCGGTGGCAGTACGGGCAATGCGCGATCTTGCTACCGTCGTGGTTGAGGTCGCTCATGGACGATGCCTGGAGCGCGGTGTGGCAGATGGTGGGAATGTTGCCCTGGATGGTCTCGACGGCCAGGCCGCGGAACTGCTTGAGCAGGCGCTCGTAGTCGGTGAGCACGTCGGTCGGCAGCGTGGCGGCAAGGGCGGTGCGCTCCTTGGTGGCGGCGTCAATCTGGGCCTGCAGGTCGGCGGCCTTGGCGCGGGCGGCCTTGGTATCGGCCTTCACGCCCTCCTCGAATTTGGCGATGATGGCCTGAGCGCGAGCCTCGCGGTCGAGCGCCTCCTTATGGGCGATGACGACGTCCTTGCGGGTGTGCTCGATCTTGTCCAGGCGCTTGGCCAGGGTGGCGAGCTCGTTCTCCAGGTCCTGAACCTCGCGGTAGTCAGAACCGTCGACGTGACGCTTCTTGGCAGCCTCGATGGCGTTATTGGTCTGAATCTCGGTGGTGTTGAGATCGTCGAGCTCAATGTCCAGATCCTTGCGCTGGGCGTAGAGCTTGGTCATCTCGGACTTGAGCTTCACATAGGTCTTGCGCTTGGAAGCGAGCTCCTTGAGCTCCGGCATATTGGCAAGTTCGCTCTTGTTGCGGGCGAGCTCCAAATCGATCTGTTGCAGCTTGAGTAGCGTAGCGCCGGCGCTCATAAGTTCTCTCCTTTTGTCACAGTCCACCATTGGCAAGGGTTCAGTATTTTAATCGCATGACGGGGGTCGACCCCGGCATCAACTGCAGAGTTCATCAATATATCAACGAACGGCTCCTCGGAGCGGTCGTGGCCGAGCAGGATCGCCGGTAGCCCGCGCAAGGCAAGGTCTTGCGCCACGTGGTAGCCTGCCTCGCCCGTCACGACAACATCTGCGCCCGCGGCGATGGCGAGTTCTCCAAAGTCGCCCAGGGAGCCGCCCAAAATGGCGACGGTTCGGCACGGGTGCTCGGCTTCACCCCAAACGCGCGGGTTGCTGCCGAAGGCCGTGGCAGCACGGGTGGCAAGATCGCGCAGCGTGCACGGGTCGTTGAGCGTTGCAAGTGCGCCCAGGCCGGTGGCTTCGGGGTCGTCCACGTGCTCCAGTGAGCTCACGGGTGCGGCACCCAGCAGCTCGCTCAGGCAGAGGCAGGCTTCGTGCGAGCGGTCCAGATTGGTGTGGAGCGAGATGATGCTCACGCCGCAGCGGGCGGCCTCGTAGAGTGCCGCGCTGCACTGCGGACGCGTCGCATCTGCCGGGCAAAACGCCTCGGGCGCTTTGATGTAGATGGGGTGATGCGTCAGCAGCACGTTGGCGCCGGCCTCCTGGGCGCGGTGCACATTGGCTTCGGTCGCATCGAGTGCGCAGGCAACACCGGTAATCTGCGCGGCAGGGTCGCCGACGGAGAGTCCTACATGGTCCCAACTCTCGGCATCGGTCTTGGGATAGCGTGCCAGCAGCGCGCGCTCAAGCTCGGCGGCGATCATGCGGCACCCACGATCGAGAGGAGCGTCTTGGCGAACTCATTCAGATCGGCCGGATTCACGCGGTCATCGAAGGAGATGCGCAGTGCGCCCAGCGCCTGCTCGCGACCGATGCCCATCGCGCTCAAAACGTGGCTGGGGTCCATGCTGCCGCTCGAGCATGCCGAACCTGCCGACACCTCAAAACCGGCGGCATCGAGCTTGATGATAAGCTCCTCGGAGTCCATTCCGTCAATGTAGATCGATACCATGCCGGGCAGACGATCGGCATGGGTGTAGTCACCCATGGTGGCGTGAATGCGCGGATGAGCCGTAAGCGTGGCGTAGAGCTTGTCGGAAAGGGCTTGCAGCTTCTCGCGCTCCTGGGCTACGCGGGGCGCCAGCGACGAGGCGGCAGCGGCAAAGGCCAGCTGCGTGCGCAGGTCCTGCGTGCCGGCACGTCGTCCGGCTTCCTGTCCTCCGCCAAAGATGCGGGGACGCAGTGGGGTGCGGGTCTTAAGGTAGAGCGCACCGGATGCCACAGGACCGCCAATTTTGTGGGCCGCGACGGACATGGCATCGACGCCCAGCTCGGTGACATCGAGCGGAATATGCAGATAGCCCTGGATGGCATCGGTGTGGATCAGGGCGCCGGCGGCGTGTGCGGCAGCGACAAGCTCCCGGATGGGCTGCACCACGCCGGTCTCGTTGTTGGCAACCATAATGCTCACGAGCGCCACGTCGTCGCCTAGCAGCTCGACAAGCGCGGCAGGCTCAATGTAGCCCATGCGGCAGGGCTGCACCAGGTCGACGGTAAAGCCGGCGGCACGCAGCAGCGGCAGGTTGTCCAGAATCGAATCGTGCTCGATGGCAGATACGATCACGCGGTTGCGCTTGCGGTCGCGCTGACGGGCGCCCTCGGCAAGACCGAGCAGCGCCAGCTGGTTGGCTTCGGTGCCGCCGTTGGTCAGAACAATCTCGGACGGGCGGACGCGTGCGCCAAAGCTATGGGCGATCTCGCGACGGGCAACCTCCAGGCGCGCGGCGGCCTTGCGGCCGAGCGAGTGCAGCGAGTTGGGGTTGACGCCGGCAAGCTCGCTGTCGTCGTACTCGCGCTGTGCAAGGAGCGCCTCGGCGCGCATGGGCGTCGAGGCGGCATAGTCAAGATTAACGGGTATGCGGTTTTGACCTGCGGTCATAAGGGTTTATGCCTCCTGTGCGGCCTCATTGCCCAGCTTCTGCAGCAGCGCAACCTCGGCAGCGGGATCTTCGGACTTAAATACGGCGGAGCCGGCCACGAGAACGTTGGCACCAGCCTTGACGACCTCGGCAATGTTCTTGGAAGAAATGCCGCCGTCGACCTCGATCATGGGCGACACGCCGTGGCGCTCACACATGGCCTTGAGCTCATGGAGTTTGGCGATGGTGCCCGGGATAAAGCTCTGTCCGCCAAAGCCGGGGTTCACGCTCATCAACAGCACCATGTCGACGACATCGATAATGCTCTCGAGCACGCAGACGGGGGTAGCGGGGTTGAGCACCACGCCGGCCTTGACGCCACGCTGCTGCAGGTGGGTGAGCGTGCGGTGCAGGTGCGTGGAGGCCTCGTAGTGCACGGTAATCATGTCGGCGCCGGCGTCGGCGTACCAATCGACCGTCTCGTCGGGGTTCGACACCATTAGATGCGCGTCGACTGGCACATCGGTGGAGCGCTTGACGGCCTTGAGAATGTCGACACCAAAGGTGAGGTTGCCGGTAAAGTGACCGTCCATAACGTCGAAGTGCACGTAGTCGGCACCGGCGATCTTGTTGAGCTCGCCCTTGAGGTTGGCCATGTCGGCCGAAAGGACGGACGGAGCGATTTTGATGGAACCCATGGTAGTAGCCTTTCTGCGCTAGTCAGCGAGTCCGTAGAACTCTTGAGAGGGGACGCGGTCGGTAAGAATCTCGAGCGCCCTATCCAAAGTAACACCGTTGTAGAGCGTTTGCTCCACGGCAAAGGTGAGCGGAATGTCTACGCCCAGTGAACGGGCGAGTTCGCTGACGCTGCGGGCCGCGACGGCACCCTCGACCACCATATGCGTGCGTGCCTGGTACTCGTCGAGCGACACGCCGTGGGCGAACTCGTAGCCAAAGGTCCGGTTGCGCGAATGCTCCGAAGTGCAGGTGGCGATAAGGTCGCCCATACCGGCAAGTCCCATGCAAGTCATGGCCTGGCCGCCGCGGGCGTGAACCAGGCGGCTGATTTCGGCCAGACCGCGCGTCATGATGAGGGCAAGCGTGTTGTCGCCCGCGCCCGAGCCGGCGGAGATGCCGCACACGATGGCGATGACATTTTTCATGGCGCCGCAGACCTCGACACCGGTCATGTCTTGCGACAGATAGATGCGGAAGGCCGTGGACAGGAGCAGGTCCTTAAAGGTCTCCCCTATCTGCGGATGTTCGCTGGCGATGACGGCGGCAGAAAGTCCGCCGCGGCAGATCTCCTCGGCATGGTTGGGGCCCGAGAGCGCCGCCACGCGCGCCTCGTTGCCGATCTCGCTGGCGATGACCTCGCTCATGAGCAGGCCGGACTCGGGCTCAATGCCCTTGGTGAGGCAGAGCACCGGGGTGTCGGCGGCGATGAAGGGGGCTGCCTGATGACATACGCTGCGCAGGTGCGTGGAGGGCACGGCAAAGATGATGGCCTCGGCGCCGTCGAGCGCTTGGGTCAGGTCCGTCGTGGCGACAACGTTGTGGGGCAGCTCGTAGCCAACCAGATAGCGGGGGTTGCGGTGCTCGGCGTTAATGCCGGCGGCCGTCTGCTCGCTATGGGCCCACATGGTCACGCGCTCGGCTCGCGCGGCAGCAAGGCCGGCGACGGCGGTTCCCCAGGAGCCAGAGCCAATCAGCGCAACATTCATGACTCTCTCCTACTTATCGTCGGGTTCGGTGACGCGCTTGGTAAACGAGAGCTTGGACTCCTTACCGGTCATGAGCTTTTGGACATTCGAGCGATGGGCCCACACCACGGTGATGCCGATCATCGCCATACAGAACTTGAGCCCCAGGCTGCTGTACGGAAAGACCGCGCAAGCAGCGATGGGAAGACCGATGGCAGCGGCGAGTGAGCCCACCGACACAAACTTGGTGATGGCGACGGCCACGATAAACATGCCCAGCAGCGACAGGCCAATAGGCCAGTACCAGGCGAGGATGACACCCAGACCAACGGCGATACCCTTGCCGCCGTGGAAGTTGAGGTAGGGCGAGAAGATGTGTCCCCACACGGCAGCCAGGCAAATGACGCCGATCATCCAGTCACCGGCGGCGCCGGGGGCCATAATGCTCACGGGGAAGCCATAGCCCACGCTCGCAATGAACGGACGCGCGATAAGGACGCAGATGGCGCCCTTAAGGCAGTCGAGCAGCAGCGTGAGCGCGGCCACCTTGGGGCCGGCCACACGCAGAGCGTTGGTGGTGCCGATGTTGCCGGAGCCCGCCTTGCGAATGTCGGTGTGGTTGAACACGCGGCCCAGAATCAAGCCAAACGGAATCGCCCCGATAAAGAACGAGACCACGGCGCAGATGGCGGTCAGCAGAATCGGATTAAGCATCCTTTTGCTCCTTCTTCCTAAAGAAGAGTCGAATGGGCGTGCCGGCAAAGTCGAAGGTCGAGCGCATGCGGTTCTCCACGTAGCGCTGGTAGGTGTCGTTGACCAGGTCGCTGTGGTTTACGAAGAACGTGAACGTCGGCGGGTTGATGCCCGTCTGAGTCACGTAGTGCATGCGCAGGCGGCGCTTGCCGTCCACCACGGTGTGGCCAAACTCGCGTAGGTCGGTGAGGAACGTGTTGAGGCGCGAGGTGCTGATCTTTTGCGAGCGCGTCTTTTCGGCGGCGTCTACCATTGCCCAGATCTTCTCGACGCTGCGGCCGGTCAGGGCCGAGATGCGTAGGTACTGGGCCCAGGGAGCCATGACGCCCAGACGGCGGTCGATGGTCTCCATGCAGGCCTCGCGCTTGCGATCGTCGTCGAGCAGGTCCCACTTGTTGAGCAGCACAACGATGGCGCATCCGCGCTCGATGGCAAGACCCATGACCTTCTGGTCCTGCTCGGTAACGCCCACGGAGGCGTCGACGACGAGCAGCGCCACGTCGGCGCGGTCGATGGCGCGCAGGCCGCGGACCATGGAATAGTACTCGATGTTCTCGTACACGGTGCTCTTCTTGCGAATGCCCGCGGTGTCGACCATGCGGTAGTGCTTGCCGTTGCGCTCGACGACCGTGTCGATGGCGTCGCGCGTGGTGCCGGCAATGTTGGACACGATGGAGCGGTCGGCGCCCAGAATGCGGTTGAACAGCGATGACTTACCGGCGTTGGGGCGGCCGATGATAGCCACGTTCAGCGCATCGGGGAACTCGTCGGCGATCTCGTCCTCCTCCTCGGGCAACAGGGCCACGATATCGTCGAGCAGGTCGCCCGTGCCATGACCATGCAGGGCCGAGAGCGGCGTGGGCTCACCGATGCCAAGCGAATAGAACTCCCAGATGCTGTCGTTCTCGCGATCGGGGTTGTCGAGCTTGTTCACCAGCAGAAAGACCGGCTTGTCGCAGCGCTTGAGCATGCGAGCGACCGACTCGTCCTCCTCGGTGACGCCGGTGCGGCCATCGACCACAAACAGGATGACGGCGGCTTCCTCGGCGGCGGCGAGGGCCTGGTCGCGAATGGACGTGGCGAAGACGTCATCGCTCTTGAGCGGCTCGATGCCGCCCGTGTCGACGATGGTGAACTCGCGGCCGTTCCAATCGGCCGTGTGGTACGAGCGGTCGCGCGTGACGCCGCGGGACTCGTGGACGATGGCGTCCGAGGTCTGGGCCAGGCGGTTAACGAGCGTGGACTTGCCCACGTTGGGGCGTCCGACGACGGCGACGATAGGTTTCATCTGCTCTCCTTTGATGGGTAGGTTCAGCGGAAATTATGCGAGTTCGCGGGCAATGCCAAGGATGTGCTCCAGGGTATCGAGCAGCTCATGCGGCATGGTCGACACCACATGAACCTCGGCGCCGCGACTGGTAAGGCTTGCGAGTAAATCGTCACGATGATACTCGTCAAGCGTCATGCCGTCAGCGTTGAACATGAGCTTAGGCACAAAGAGCATAACCCCCGACAGATCTTGGGGCAGCTGCTCCAGAATGTCACACGCGACGATGAGGCCGGTCACGTCCACGTTGCCGCCAAAGTAGCGGTTCTTGATGGCTGTGACGGTGCCGCCGAGACCATGCGGCGACTCCACAAAGCGCGCCACGGTGTCGCGCGCGCTGGCGCCGGAGAGGCACAGAAGGCGCTGGTTGCGCTCGGTGATGCCAGCGCGGACGCGGGCCAGACGCTCGGCGTCGGCGGCAAGCACGTCGTCGGTCTCGTCCAGATACGAGCGGATCATGCCGATGCCGTCGTAGTACTGCGGGTAACCGTCGTAAAAGTCTGCCTCGGGAGGATCGATGCCGGCGTCCAGATAGAACTCGTCGCTCATCTGGAAGGTGTGGCGGCCAAAGCGCTCGTAGGCACGGTCCTGGAAGGGCCTGATCATGGCGATGGTCTCGCGCGCTAGCTCGGGCTTGTCGCTGTAGGACCAGCTAAAACGGTTCTGGTGTTTGGTAAAGCCGAGCGGCACGATGCCCAAGCTGGTAATCTGCTCGTGTTCCTCGCAGTAGCGCAGGGTCTTTTCCAGCTCCTCGCCGTCGTTCATGCCGGGGCACAACACGATCTGCGCGTGAATCTCTATGCCGGCGGCCATGATGGCCTCGAGCACGTCCATGCCGCGCTGGGCGTTGCGGCCCATCATGCGGCGGCGGACGTCGGGGCTCACGGCGTGGACCGATACGTTCATGGGGCTCATGTTGCGCTGGATGACGTTTTGCACGTCCTCGTCGGTGAGGTTCGTGAGCGTGACAAAGTTGCCCTGTAAAAAGCTCAGGCGATAGTCATCGTCGCGAATGTAGAGCGTGGAACGACCGCCCTTGGGGAGCATCGTCATAAAGCAGAACACGCAGGCGTTCACACAGGTGCGCATGCCGTCGAAGATGGGACCATCGAACTCAAGGCCCCAGTCCTCTCCTGGGAAGCGGTCGAGCTCGACGGAAGTGACGGTGTTGTCGCGCGGATCGAAAACCTCCAGGTCGACGGTATCATCGTCGGCCTCCCAGAGCCACACAATCATGTCGGTAAGCTGCTCACCGTTGACCGTGAGCACGCGCATGCCCGGCTCGATACCCACATCCCACGCGGGCGATTCGGGACGCACGTTCTTTACGAGCGCGCCCTCACCCGGCTCGGGGTCGCGGCTGCGCCCGTAATCGGCCACCTCGGCGGCGTATGCGGGTACGGTCTGGTCCATGGTTAGCGGCAAAGCTCCTTGATGCGCTCGACGGCGCGCTCGATGTGTTCTTGCGGGGTGGAGGCTCCAGCGGTGATGCCAATGTGGTGAGCGTCGGTAAACCACGCGGCCAGAAGCTCGGAAGCTTCCTCGATGTGATGCGTGTGCTCGCAGGCGTCTGCGCAAATCTGAGCCAGGCGGCGGGTGTTGCCCGAGTTCTTGCCGCCCACCACAACCATGCAGTCGCAGCGGCTGGCAAGTGCGGCTGCTGCCTGTTGACGCTCGCTCGTGGCGGCGCAGATGGTGTTGATCACGCGCAGCTCCTGCACGCGCGGGGTGATGGAGGCCACAACCTCGGCCAGGTTCTGCGCGGTCTGGGTGGTCTGCACGACGAGGCCTACCTTGCCCTTGAGCGGCAGCGCGTCCGCATCGGCGGCGCAGCTCACGACCTGCGCGTCATCGCCTGCGTGGCCCAGGATGCCCTCCACCTCAGGATGCCCCGGCTCGCCTACGACCACCACGCGGTAGCCC
>URIE01000056.1 GCA_900547805.1 uncultured Collinsella sp. | reverse complement strand
GCGTAGGGACATCGAAGCGGCGATTGCGCTGTTGGGAGAGTCAGTGGGACGCCGCCTGCGTCGTCAGGGACTAACGGGCGCCACGGTGACGCTCAAGCTCAAGTATTCGTATGGCAACGGACGCACGGCACAGCGCCGCTTGCCCCACCCCACCGACGACGAGAATATCTTTGTGGCCGTAGCGCTCGAGCTGCTCGACAACATCTGGCAGGAAGGCATGCATGTGCGCCTGGCGGGCATTGGCATGAGCGACTTTGACCATCAGGGCGGTATCCAAACCGACTTGTTCTGCGAGATCGACGACCGCGGAGCACAATCCAGCGACCGCCGCGACCTCTTCGTCGCCATCGACGCCGTCCGAGACAAGTTCGGCGACACCGCCCTATCCTTCGGCCGACAATCCCGTTTCAACGATTAACCGCCTTTAGGCAAAAAGAAAGCCGGGCAGCTGCAGGTAGTGCAACTGCCCGGCAAACGACAGAGTGTAGCTCTAGAGAAGCCCCAGCCCAAATAAGGTCCTAGAGGAGGTCGAGGGGAAGCTGGGGGGCGTCACCCCAGAGCTTTTCTAGGCGGTAGAAGTCGCGGGCTTCGGGAGTGAAGACGTGGACGACAACCGAGCCGTAGTCCATGAGCATCCAGGTCTTCTGCTCGCGGCCCTCGATGGAGAACGGATGCTCGCCGCAAGCCTCGGCGACCTTCTCCTCGATCTCGTCGACGATCGAATCGACCTGGCGGTTGTTGGTACCGGTGGCAAGCACAAAGTAGTCGCACACGTCGGAAAGCTCGGTCAGGTTGAGCACCTGCACGTCCTCGCCCTTCTTGTCGTAGGCGGCCTGCGCGGCGGCGCGGGCGACATCCTCGGCGGCGACACCGCTCGCGGACAGCGAGGCGGCGGTGCGGTCGGACGTGGCAACGAAACTCTTGTGCTCCACACCTTCAAGAATCTGCTCGTCAGTCATGGTCTCGTCGGCCATGGAATACCTCTTTCTAGACAGCCCGAGCTAGCGCAGCTGGGCGTAATGGTTGTAAATCGTAATAGCCGTGGGATAAAGATAGCGCCCGGACTGGATCACATAGACCAGACCCTGCGCAAAACAGGAGAAGAACAACTCGTCGAGCGAGGACTTCCCCACCATCTTGCGCAGCGCATGGGCATAGTCGCCGTGGCGGTTGGGCTCGATGGCATCTGCCACAAAGACCACCATATCGAGCGGCGTCATGTCGCAGGCACCCACGGTGTGACGGTCGACAGCCTGGAAAACGGCCGGTGACAGCTCGGGAAAAAGCTGCGGAAGCTCATAGGCGGCAACAGGGCCATGCAAAAGCGGCGTCGCGGCGGAAGGAGAGCCGGCAACCTTGATGCCATAGTGAAGCGCGCGGGCCACGAGCTCGTCATCGGAAAGCACCTTGTCCCAGTCGTGAATTAAGCCGGCGGCAGCGGCATCAAAGCGGTCAACGCCGTAGACCTCGGCCAGATGAAGTGCGGTCTCGGCAACACCCAGCGAATGCACATAGCGCTTGCGCTTATCTTTCATGCGAACATCGAGCAGCTCTTGAATGCGCTTGAGCAGCGCGCGCTCATCGCCCTCAAACTGATCCTCTACCGACAACGTAGCCCCCATCACTCAAAATCTTCTTGACCCAGATCGACATACAAACTGCGCTTGCGAATGTAGCCGAGCACAGACTCGCTCGTAAGATAGCGCACGCTCATGCCGCGGGCAACTCGCTTACGAATGTTCGTCGAGCTGATCGCCAGCGCCGGAATCTGAATATAGCGCACATCGAACGGCAGCCCCGACTCTTTGATTCGGGCACGCGCCGTATCGATATCAAAGCCCGGTCGCGTCGCCGCAATAAAGGTAGCAAGCTCAGCGATTCGTTCGGCATCATGCCAGGTCACAATATCGATAATCGCATCGGCGCCCGTAATAAAGTAGAGCTTTACCTGCGGCGGGTAAAAGTCGCGAAGGGCATGAAGCGTATCGGCAGTATAGGTCACGCCCGGACGGTCGATCTCGAAACGGCTCGCCAAAAACGCCGGATTCGCGGCGGTGGCGAGAACCGTCATGGCATAACGGTCCTCAGCAGGCGTCACCGGTTTGTCGAGTTTAAAGGCAGGAGAGCCGGCCGGCATAAAGAGCACAGCGTCCAAGTCGAGCGACTCGCGCGCCTGCTCGGCAGTCACCAAGTGCCCGTAATGAATCGGGTCGAAGGTGCCGCCCATAATGCCAAGCCGAAACTCTTTGCCCTCTTTTATGGGCAGCTCGGGCAAACCGATTCCACCGCGCAGCGACATGGCTTACTCGCCCTCCGAGGTCTCGGCATCGTCCGCGGCATCCGCCGCATCGACAACCTCGACGCCCTCATCCGGAGCATCGGCCACGTCAAGGGCCTCAACGGCAACGTCCTCGCCAGCGTCCTCGAGCTCCTCGTACTCCGAGAAGTCCTCGGCGCCCTCAAAGTCAAAGGCGCGCTGGCAAATGCGGACCTCGTCGCCCGCACGGCAGCCGGCCTTCTCGAGCGCATCGTCGACACCCATGCGCGCAAACTTATGCTGCAGGTAGATGACAGCTTCCTCGTTTTCCCAGTCGGTCTGGATGACCATGCGCTCAATCGCGCGACCAATCACACGGAAGGCGCCGGGCTCTTCCTGGACAATGCGGAAACGCTTCTCGCGCTGCAGACGGCGGCGCTCCCACTCCTCGTCGCGCAGATCGACCGGCTCATCAGAGACCGCCAGCTCGGCGCGAAGCTTAGCCACCTGCTCGCCCACGGCAAGCATCAGCGTGTTAAGACCGGCACCCGTCACGGCAGACACAGCAAAGAACATATGGCCATCGTCGAGCGCCGCACGCTTAAGGTCGGAAATCTTGTCGGCCGTGCCCGGCGCATCGCACTTGTTGGCGACAACGATCTGCGGGCGCACCGAAAGCTCGGCGCCATACTGCTCGAGCTCACGGTTGATGATGCGATAGTCCTCGACCGGATCGCGATCCTCAAAACCGCCCGTCATGTCGACGACATGCATGATCAGGGCCGTACGCTCAATGTGGCGCAGGAACTGGTGACCCAGGCCCTTGCCCTCGCTCGCGCCCTCGATCAAACCGGGAACGTCGGCAACGACGTAAGAATATTCGCCGGCACGCACCATGCCGAGATTCGGCACGAGCGTGGTAAACGGGTAGTCGGCGATCTTGGGGCGGGCGGCACTCATGCGCGCGATGAGCGATGACTTACCCACCGAGGGGAAGCCCACGAGCGCGGCATCGGCCATGAGCTTCATCTCGAGCTCAATCCAGTGCTCCTCGGCCGGCTCGCCCAGCTGGGCGAATGCGGGCGCGCGGCGCACCGACGTCACAAAGTGCGTGTTGCCCAGGCCGCCGGCACCGCCGGGCGCCACAACGACGCGCTCGCCATCATGCACCAAGTCGGCAATCTCGAACATCGGGGTCTGCGTCTCGGGGTCGAGCTCGCGTACCACGGTACCCATGGGAACCTTCAGGATCAGGTCCTCGCCGCTTTTACCGTTACGACGGGCACCCTGCCCATGCGTGCCGCGCTCGGCGCGAAAGTGATGCTTAAAGCGGTAATCGATCAACGAAGACAGCTGAGCATCGGCCTGGATGACGACATTGCCGCCACGACCGCCGTCGCCGCCATCGGGGCCGCCCTTGGGGACAAATGCCTCGCGCCTAAACGACATGCATCCGGCTCCGCCGTCGCCGCCGCACACGTTAATGCGGCTGATATCGGTGAACTGTGACAACAGAATCGCCTCCTACAAAAAGAGGGAGACCCTTGAATCCTAAAACTCAAGTGCCTCCCACATATGTGCTCTATGAAGGGTGAATTACGCGTTCGCGAGCGGGCGTACGCTGACCCTGTGCTTGATACCCTTGTGGAACTCAACGGTACCGTCGACCAGCGCGAACAGCGTGTCGTCCTTACCACGGCCAACGTTCTCACCCGGGTGGATGTGCGTGCCGTGCTGACGGACGAGAATCGTGCCCGTGGTTACCGTCTGGCCGGCATAGCGCTTCGTGCCAAGGCGCTGACCGCGGGAGTCACGGCCATTACGGGAGGAACCGAGTCCTTTTTTGTGTGCCATTGTGTATACCTACTCTTTCGTTACGAGTGTAATCTACTCGGCGACGGGAGCCTCGGCAACAGCCTCAGCCTCTGCCTTGACAGCCTTCTTGGCGCGGGAGGTAGCCTGAACCTTCACGATCTTCAGCTTGGTGAGCTGCTGACGGTGACCCTTCAGACGACGATAGCGCTTGCGCTTGTGGAACTTGAAGACCAGCTGCTTCTCGCCCTTGAACTGCTCAACGATCTGAGCGGTAACCTTGGCCTTGGCCAGCTTGTCGGGATCGGTGACGATCTTCTTACCATCGTTGAGGAAGATAACCGGCAGGGTGACCTTGTCGCCCTCATTGCCCTCGATCTTCTCGACGGTGATGACATCGTCGGTGGCGACCTTGTACTGCTTGCCGCCCGTGTTAACGATTGCGTACATGTTTACTTGCCCTTCATGCATCAGTTAGTGCAACAGCCGAATATAGTAGCAGGCGAAAATACCCCCGTCAACGAGTATGTGGAGCAAATCCACAAGTTCGCACAGGTATGGGGCTGACGAGTCGGCCCTCGTCGTCCTCGCATGCTTGATTCTGACGCTCGACATCGTAGGAGCAGATGGTCACGAGGTCTTGCATACCGGTGGAAACAATAGGTGCATCGACGCCCGGGGTCAAGCCCTGCAACAAAACATCAGCAGCAGAAAGCAAAATTTCCGGACGCATGGAGCCCTCGTTGTCGGCATGGGTGTCGAGCATGAGCACCAAATGGTCCAGGCGCTCCCCCGCCGTGAGCTCATAGCCAACGAGCGTATGGTCCAGATCAAGTCGCTTGCTCTTTTTGCCGCGTGCGTAGTCGATGCCATGGCCTGCACGCAACGTGTCGATCGCGGCGCGTACCTCATCGGCGCTCACGGGCGCCTCGGGATCCAGGTGCAGGTCGATGCGATACGACAGGCGAGTGAGCTGAGCCGTGAGCGCCGGCGTGCGCACGTCGATGTAGGCAGCCTCGATAGGCGCCAGATCGGCAGGCGATGCAGCGGCCAGACGCTCAAAGGCCTCGTCAAGCGCGACGAACTCGGTCATAAACAGGTCATACCACTCGCAGGTCGACGACGTGCCCACGGGCAGCGCCGACGAAAAGCCCACGCGCATATGCGGTGAGAAACCCTGCGTCACGGCATAGGGCAGGCCCGCAAGGCGCACGATACGCTCAATGGTATGGATTAGTTCCAAATGGCCCAGGTACTTGAGGCGATCACGCTTGCCGTAGCGAACGCGCAGCCTAAAGAGCGTGGGATTGTCGGTCAAACGCTCACTCATGCGCGATCACCCATCAATACATTCTTGGCGTGGAGCGTGGGGCAGATTCCGCAGCCGGTGCACGACGTGCGGGTGCAGTCGGGAGTCGTGACGCCCTCGAGCGAGCGACGGTACTCGCGCTCGAGGAAGCCGCGCGTGCAGCCGGGGCTCACGTGCTCCCACGGCAGGCGCCAGTCCAACTCGTAGGGCAGGTGCACGAGCTCATTGAGGTCGATGCCGTTTTTGGCAGCAGCCTCCTTCCAGTTATCGAGCGAGAAATGCTCTACCCAGGCGTCAAAGCGAGAGCCCGCGCGCCAAGCATCGATGATGACGGGCGTCATGTCACGCCCGGCGCGGGACAGCGCGGCCTCGATGAGAGAGGTCTCGGCATCGTGGTAATGCACGCGGACGGCACGGTTGCGAACGCTCGTGATAAGCAGCTTCTGGCGACGCTTGACGTCGTCGTAGTCGAGCTGCGGGCACCACTGGAACGGCGTGGCAGCCTTGGGGATAAACACCGAAACCGAGATGGACACCGAGATCGAGCCGCGACGAGCCTTGGGCACCACGGAACGACCGAGCTCCAGCACGTGATCGGCCAGATTGGCGATGGCCACGATGTCCTCGTCGCGCTCGCCGGGAAGGCCCATCATAAAGTAGAGCTTCATGCGGTTCCAGCCGGCCTCGAAGGCCGCCTTGGCCGCACGGTCCAGGTCCTCTTCGGTCACGTTCTTGTTAATGATGTCGCGCATGCGCTGGCTGCCGGCCTCGGGCGCGAACGTCAGTCCGCCCTTCTTTTCGCCGGCGACCGACTCGGCCATATCCACGCCAAACGAATCCAGGCGCTGCGAGGGAATGGACACGCGAATGCCCGTATCTTCCAGACGGCGGTTCAGGCGACCGAGTACATCGCGGATGCAGGAGTGATCGGTGGTCGAAAGCGAGGTCAGCGACACCTCGTCATAGCCGGTCTTTTCCAGACCCTGAATCACCGACGAGACGATCTGGTCGGCCGAGCGCTCGCGCACCGGGCGATAGGTCATGCCGGCCTGGCAAAAACGACAGCCGCGGGCGCAGCCGCGCAGGATCTCGATAGACAGGCGGTCGTGGACCAGCTGCGCATAGGGCACGCACGACTGCGACAGCGGATTCGTGGCACCGAAATCCTCGACGACGCGCTTGTAGACCACGGTCGGCGCATCCTTGCCCTCACGCGGCACGGTGTAGCCATGCGGCGAGCAGGGCTCGTCGTGACGAACCTCATAGAGCGACGGCACGTAGTTGCCGGCAATGGATGCAAGCTGCTCGACAATCTGCGCGCGCGGGACCCCTTCGTCACGCAGGCGGCGATGCAGCTGGCAGGTCTCGAGCAGCGATTCCTCGCCCTCACCGATGAGGATGGCATCGAAGAAGGCCGCGTACGGCTCGGGGTTGTACACCGAGGGGCCGCCGGCGATGATGATGGGGTCGTCTTCACCTCGGTCGGCCGCTAACAGCGGAATGCCAGCGAGGTCGAGTGCCTCGAGGAAGTTCGTCACCGCCATCTCGTGCGGCACATGCAGGCCGACGATATCAAACGAAGCGACCGGCGCTGCACCCTCGAGCGAGAGCAGCGGAATGCCCGCCTCGCGCATGGCGTCACCCATATCAGGCCACGGCACATAGCCACGCTCGCAGGAGATGCCCTCGGCCTGGTTAAGAATGTTGTAGAGGATGGCGATGCCCTGGTTGGGCAGACCAACCTCGTACACATCCGGGTAGATCAGGCAGCAACGGTAGTCGGCATCGGCCTTGGAAAGCGTGCCCCACTCGTGATCGATATAGCGGCTCGGCTTCTCGACCTTGGCGAGCAGCGGCTCAATTAAATGAAAACAATCTTGGTATGCAACGCGCAACGGAAAACCCCTAAGCAGCGAGATCTGATGCGTCCTGATAGGACGCCATAGGACGGGTAGCGCCCGCGACCGTGGTCACCAGATCGCGAACGCGGGAGAACGTGGCAGTGACCACCTCGTTGGCACGGCTGTAGTCGACATCGCGCTCGTAGAGCGAAACGAGCGCACGGCCCATGCCATAGGTGCCCGCAGCAGCAGTGAGCGCCTTAACGGCAAACCCAATATGCGGCGTCTGCTTGACGAGTGCGCGGGTGACCGCGCGGATCACAAGACCGCCGGCAAGCACGCCCGCGACCTCGTAGCCGCGCTCAGGCTTAATGCCGCGTCCAAAGACGGCAGCGAGCTCAAAGAGCATGCCCACCTGCGCCAGCGCCATAACGGGATAATCGGCGCCCGGCAAAAACGCCAGCGCACCGGTCGCCATATTGGTGAGCGCGCACGAGGTGATGATACGATTGGCCGCCGCGATGCGCATGAAGGCAAAGTTCGCCGCAAAAGCCGTTTCCTTTTCGGTGCGATCGAGAATCCAGCGGGCAAGCGTCTCGAGCAGATACGTCTTATCGGTTGCCGCCACCACGCCGAGCATGGGCGTGGACTCCTCGATAAACGGCACCTCCACAGCGGACTCGGCAAGCACGCACACGGGCGCGCCGGCGATCACGAGCTCCTGCACGGCACTCTCCAGGCGGTCGGAACCACACGAGAGCACCAGTACCACATCGGTATCGGTCTTTGGAGCAATTCGCTCCTCCCCCAGACGCTCGACGCGCACAATGCCCGAGGTCGTCTGCGGCACAAAGGCGTCACGCACCGTCTCGGCCAGAAAGCGCGAGGCGGACGAATCCAGATAGACCGAGACGCGCACCGGCGTATCGGAATCCTTCTTAACGGACGCGCCCATCTTAAAAGCGCGGGTCAGCTTATCTACGGGAATTTTCATAGCAAACCCCTCCAGCGGTTACGCGGCGCCAGAACGATGCCGCCATATGGATTGTACGATACCCACCGTCAGCAGCTGAATCATCATCGAAGACGAACCGAAGCTAATAAACGGTAGCGGAATACCGGTAATCGGCATCATGCCGATGCACATGCCGATGTTTTCGAAGGTCTGGAACGCCCACATGCCAACGATGCCCACACACGAAAGACGCAAGAACAGCGACTCACACTTAAAGGCGACGCGAATCGTCGAAAAGATCAGCAGCACGTAGAGGCACAGGAGCAAAAAGGAACCGCAAAAGCCAAAGGTCTCGGACAGGAAGGCGAAGACGAAGTCGGTGTGGAACTCAGGCAGAAAGCCGCCGGCCGACTGCGTCGCATGGCCCAAACCCTTACCAAAGAAGCCGCCCGAGCCAACGGCGATAAGCGACTGCTGCAGGTTGTAGGCATCGTCCGAATCGGCATTATCGGGGTCGATAAAGACCGTCAGACGGTTCATCTGATACTGCTTGATGAGCACATCGTGGCCGAGCAACGAATCAAAGACCGAATCGAGCGCCAGGACGAGGGCCACCAGGCCCACGAGCAGGGCTAGGGTCGACAGCACCCATTCGCGACGTGCACCGCTCATGCAGATGACGATGGCGCCCGAGACCAGCACGACCAGGCCCGAGCCCAGGTCGCCCATGGCGACGACGGCCAAAAACGGGATGGACAGCATGCCGCAGAGCTTGACGTAGTCGCGAACGGTATCGATGCGGCCGTTATACTGCGAGCCAAGCGTGGCGATAAAGAAGATGGTGATGAGCTTGGCAAGCTCAACCGGCTGGAATGTCAAGCCGATACCGGGAATCTTGATCCAGCCCGTCATGCCCAGACCGCCCGTATAGGACAGACCCGGAATCTTGGGCGAGAAGATCACGATCAGGTCGATGACGAGCAACGCCGTCGAAAAATTGGAAATACCGCGCAGATCGGTACGCCAGACGAGCACCGCAAGCACCGCGCCAATGCCAATGCCCAGCAGGTGGCGCGAGAATGAGGCGTCGGCCTTAAACTGTGACGCCGACCAAATAATGATGGCGCCATAGGCAACGAGCGCGACGGTAGCCAGCAGCACACCGATATGCACCTTTTGGCGAAACGTGCCGCGCGAGGCCGAAAGTTGCTTGTTGACGCGGTCCAGGCTGCTGCGAGAGCCGGTCTTGGTTGAACGGAACAGATCCGCCGGAGAAAAATCCATCGCAACCTCCTATCGAACCGAAGAATCGCCCGAGGCCGAAGAGGTATCGGGCTCGTCATAAATCACGCCGAGCACGTCGCGCACGACATGCATCGCGGTATCTGAGCCACCGCCGCCCTGCTCCAGGACAGTAGCGATGACATACTTAGGATCATCGGCCGGTGCATAGGCGCAGAACCACGCGTATTCGTCCTCGCCGCTTTTCTCGCCCGTGCCCGACTTGCCGTATACCTGCGGCGTCAGGGTGCCAAAGTGAGCCGCCAGGGACGTCGATGCCGTGTAAATCACGTCGTGCATGCCGTTGCGAACAAGAGCCAAATCCGAATCGCTGTTGATCTTGGCCTCCAGGCGCTTCTTCTTGCCTTTGCCGTTGTACTTATAGGCATCGCCGTCGCCATCGCGCGACACGGCAGACAAAAACACGTGAGGCACGTACTGCTTACCGCCGTTGGCGAGGCCCATGTAGGCGCATGCCATCTGCAGAGGCGTCACCAGGATGTCGCCCTGGCCGATGGCAATGTTGGTCATATCGCCGGCATTCCACTTGCGGTCCTCGGCAGAGGCGTCGGTAAAGTACGACTCTTTCCACTCCGCATCGGGAATACGGCCCGCGCCCTCACTCGGCAGATCGATACCGCAGGTCTTGCCTAGGCCCCAGCGACGAAAGACCTCCTGCAGGCCCTCGGAATGTTGATCGTCATAAAAGAAGGCCTTGCCCATGTCGTAGAAGACGGGGTCGCACGAGTTGGCGATACCCGACTGCAGCGTCATGGTGCCGTGGCCGGAATGCAGCCAGCAGTACTTGCCCCACGACTTGCCCAGACCCGTCCAATAACCCGTGCAGTTGGTCGTCTGCCCCGACGTGTAGGTTCCAAACTCAAGACCGGCCAGTGCCGAGAGCGGCTTGATGGTCGAGGCCGACATGTACTGTCCGCTAATGGCGCGGTTGAGCAGCGGGTGCGAGCCCTCGTCATCGTTGAGCTCGGTCCACACGTCGTTGGAGACGCCGCCGATAAACACCGACGGATCGAACTTGGGCTCGCTTGCCATGCCCAGAATTTCGCCGTTATTGGGATCGAGGCACACCACGGCGCCGTTACCGGCATTGCTGTAGCCCGTGGTCTTGGCAAGCTCGATGGCGCTCGCCAGTGCCGTCTCGCAAGCCTGCTGAATCTTAAGGTCGAGTGTGAGCTTAATATCGGAGCCGGCTTTGGCGGGAACGGCGCCGGCCTGACCGGTCACGTTACCCGAAGCATCGACCTTGACGGTCTGCTCACCGCGGATACCCTGCAGCAGGTTTTCGTAGTAGCTCTCAACGCCCGCCTGGCCCACGATATCGCCCGACTGGTACGTAATC
>URIE01000055.1 GCA_900547805.1 uncultured Collinsella sp. | reverse complement strand
GCGCGCAATGGCGACGCCTTTGTTGAGGCCCGCAGGGTTAATGTTGAATGCGCGACCGTCCTCGACGCGATTAAGCTCAAGCGTCGTCGGCTTGGACAGATGCGTCAGGTGACCGTTACAGGCCCAGACCAGGCCGCAGCCGGCCTCGTCGAGAATGGCCTGGACCTCGTCGTCGGGCACATCGCCGCGCATGCCGACGGTGACCTCGCGGTACTTGTAGCCGGTCGACATGTCGTTGTGATACTCGATCTTGTGCGGCCAGCGGGCAAGAATCTTCTCGCACACGCCGGTCTGCTCGATCACCTGGTGCGGCGTAAGGCCGCAGGCGGGGTCGTAGGGCATGTCACCGGTTAGGTACTCCCAGTCGTTGGCCTTGAGGTCGTACATGACCAGGCCGCCCATCTCACCAATGTAGGAGTTGAGGCCGAGCACGCGCGCGTCCTCGTGAATCATGGTACGGTTGCGGCCCGAGGTGGGAACCACCTGAATGCCAGCGCGAGCGAGCGCCACGACGGCCTCGACGAGTTTGGTCGAGGGGTTGCCGTCGTTGTCGCGCAGCACGCACGAGCCGGGTGCGAGCATGGTGGCGTCCAGGTCGGTAAAGACGTACTTGACCTTGGCCAAGCGCTCGCGCATCTCGCCCGAAAGCTCGGCAACGGTCGGCAGGGTGTTGTGGGACATGGTTACTCCGTTTACGTAGAAGGGTTGGGACTTGGACGGCATGTTTTGATTGAGGGAACACGCTTATGGCGACAGCGCGCTCAGGGCGCCGCCGTCGTTACGGCTCGTTAATCAAACTGGGTAACATCAATTAAACGATTGGCCAGCGAAAGGTCGCTCTCGATGGGCACGAACTCGTCGCCCACGTGCATGAGCTCCTCGTCACCCTTTGCCAGCAGCAAGACAATGGTGGGAGCATCGGGGTTGACGTACTCCTCGCGCGCCGCCTTGAACGCCGCATGCACAGCGGCTTCGCGGTCGAGGATGATCTTGTTCGGCGTATCGTCGGGAACATGTTCGGCAAGCTCGCGACAGACCTTCATCGGGTCCTCGTGAGCCGGGTCCTCGTTGGCAAAGATCATCAGGTCGGAATATGGTGCGGCCTCGCGCGGAAGCTGCTCGCGGCGCTCCTGTGCCTTGCCACCGGCAGCGCCAAACACTGCGATGACCGGGCTGGCGGGAAACGCGCGCTTGACCGACGAGAAAAGCGAGCGGAACGAAAGCTGGTTGTGCGCGTAGTCGACGACACAAATCACGCGGCCGTCCTTCGACTCCACGACCTCCATACGGCCCGGCACACGCAGTTTGGAGAGGCCCTTCTTGATAGCCTCGATACCGATGCCGATCTCGCGCGCAGCGGCGATAGCGACCAGCGCGTTTTCCACGTTAAAGTCACCCGCGATGCCCAGCAGGACCTTCTCCCCCGCCTCGGACTCGTCGGCACACAGGCCATGCAAGTTGAACTCGATGCTAAAGCCGACCATGCGTACGTCGCTCGCCCACAGGCTTGCCTCGGGATGCTCGACGCCAACGGTCACCAAGCGCTCGGCCGTCGACGCTGCCTCCAGCACACGGTCGACCTCTTCGGTGCCCAGATTCACCACGGCGGTCTTTGCCTGGTCAAAGATCCTGAGTTTGCTCTCAAAATAATCCTCAAACGTGGGGTGTTCGATCGGCGAGATGTGGTCGCGGCCGATGTTGAGGAAGCACGCCACGTCAAACGGCAGATTCTCGACGCGTTGGTACTTGAGCGCCTGGCTCGAGACCTCCATGACCATGGACTGGCGACCGGACGTGCGGCAGTTGGCGATATGGCGCCAGACCTCGGGGGCCTCGGGCGTAGTATTGGTGCTCTCGTAGCACTCGATACCATCGTCGGTACTCACCGAGCCGATCATGCCGCAGGACTCACCCGCCGCCTTAATGATGGACTGGAGCATAAAAGCGGCCGTGGTCTTTCCCTTGGTGCCGGTGATGCCCACGATCTTGACGTCGTGGTCGGGACGGTCGTAGACCTCCGGCGGCAACAGGGCCATGGCCGTGCGAACGCTATCCACGACCAGCATCGCCGCATCGCTCTCCTGCGCCAGCGGCTCCAGAGACTCGACCAGCGACTCCTCGCACACAAATGCGACGGCGCCCGCATCGAGCGCCATGCTCAAAAACGCGGGCTTAAAGGCAGCACCTTTGCAAAAGAACACGTCACCTGCCGAGACCGCGCGCGAATCAAACGAGCAGCCGGTCACGGCACGCTCGTCAACCTGCTCTGATGCGCGCAGCTCGCCGCACACATCGAGCAGTTTGGCAAGCGTATCGACCGTGGTCACGGTCGCGGAATCCGAATGGTGCATCTTTCACCTTTCTCAGCCATTTGGCAGGGACGGTTTTTATAGTAACTGAAACGCACCCACGCAAAAACGGCTCCCGGAGGAGCCGTTACGCGCAGGCGTTCGTAAGCCGAGGCTAGGCAGCCTGAACAGCGGGCTGGTCCTCGTCGATAAAGAAGCGCTTGTACCACACCAGGAACACGAGCGGCGTATAGATCTTGCGCTGGAAATCGCCCTTGCCCGCAAAGTGCAGATCGAGCAGGTGCATGAGCTCGTCGGTATCGAAGAACTCGCTTGCCCACGGCGCGGTGAAGTACTCCTTGACATAGTCGTACCACTTTTGCTCGCGCAGCCAGTAGACAATCGGCACCGGGAAGCCAACCTTGGGACGGGTGGCCCACTCATCGGGCAACGACTTGTTGGCAGCGTGGCGGAGTACCTGTTTGTTGCCGTTCTCGTTGATGCGGTAGCGGTCGGGAATGTGCTCGGCGAACTCCATGACTTTGCGATCCAGGAAGGGCACGCGCAGCTCCAGCGAGTGCGCCATGCACATCTTGTCGGCCTTGAGCAGAATGTCGCCCGGGAGCCACATGTTCATGTCCAGGTACTGCTTCTTGACCAGCTCGGGCTGGCCCTTCACGCGTGCGTAGATGGGTGCAGCGAGCTCAAAGGCGCCGTCGCCGGTGTTGTACTCGGGCTTGAGCACGCTGTCGACCTCGCGCTCCGGCCAAACCAGAGCCTGTCCCAGGAACGACTTCTCGGGGATCTCGGCACCCTTGACCAGGAAGTTATGTCCCTTGAAGTACGGCATATGCAGCGCCAGGTTACCGAGCGCGCGACGGATGGGCAGCGGCACCATCTTTTTGTACTTGCGGACCGGAACCGTGTCCTCGTAGTAGGCGTAGCCGCCAAAAAGCTCGTCGGCACCTTCGCCCGAAAGCACGACGGTGACGTCCTTGCGAGCCATCTCGGCCAAGAACCACAGCGGCACGGAAGACAGGTTGGACTGCGGCTCGTCCATGTGATACTGGATGTCCTCGAGCGCACCGAAGAACTCGTCGGCGGTAATCATCTTGCGGACATTCTCGACGCCGAGCTTATCGGAAAGCTCCTTGGCGTAGTTAGTCTCGTTGAAATTCTTGTAATCGAAGCCCACCGAGAAGGTCTTGTCGGGCATGAGGCAAGCGGCGATGTAGCTGGAGTCGACGCCGCCGGAGAGGAACGACGCGACCTTGACGTCGGCGATGCGATGGGCCTCGACGCTCTCGTGCACGACCTCGTCCAGCTCGTCGACGTACTCCTCGAACGGCTTCTCGACGGCAGAGTAATCGCAATCCCAGTAGCGCTCGATGTTCATCTTGCCGGTCGGGATATCGACGGTAAAGTAGTGCGCCGGCGGCAGCTTGTAGACACCCTCGAAGAAGGTCTCCTCGGTTGCCGAATACTGCAGCGTCATGTACGGACGCAGGGCCTTTTTGTTGACCGCCTTGTGGAAGTGCGGGTAGTCCAGGAAGCTCTTGATCTCGGAACCAAAGAGCACGCCCGGAGCGCCGTCGCCCGCATCGGCCATGGGATAGTAGTAGAGCGGCTTGATGCCAAAGATATCGCGGGCGCCAAAAAGCTTGTTCTTCTTCTTGTCCCAGATGACGAAGGCGTACATACCGCGCAAGCGATCGAGTACTGCCTCGCCCCACTCCTCATAGCCGTGCAGGAGACTCTCGGTGTCGGCGCCGCAGTGGAACTTGTAGCCCTTGGCCTCGAGCTCGGAACGGAGTTCTTGGAAGTTGTAGATCTCGCCGTTGAAGACAATGACGACGCTACCGTCCTCGTTGGCCATGGGTTGGGCGCCAGCCTCGGTCAGGTCGAGGATCGACAGGCGGCGGAAGCCGAGGGCAACGCGGCCGTCGATAAACTGGCCGCCCATGTCGGGACCACGATGGACGATGCGGTCCATCATCTTGGTGAGCACCTCGGATTGGTTATCCGTCCCACCGACAAAACCGACAAAACCGCACATATACTATCCCCTCTGCTGTTGCTGGGCATCAAATCGAATCAGTAGCTTTTGAGTATACCCGAGGGCGTAAAGAGGGGCGGAATGTTCAGGCAATCTCAACTGAATCAGCTCCGCTGTGACACGCGCGAGTTACCTTTAATGGATATGAGGTGAATGAGGCGATTGTTTTGCTATACTCTCTCCGCACGGGCGATTGGCGCAACGGTTAGCGCAGGTGCTTTACACGCACAAGGCTGGGGGTTCGAATCCCTCATCGCCCACCACTGATTTGATAGGCTCCCAGCTATGGGGGCCTTTCATTTTTGGGCCCATCGCAGAGGGATTCGAACCCGAAAGGGTGCGGAGCTGAGGAAACGCGAAGCGTTTTCCAGCGCAGCACGCGAGGGCCGTAGGCCCGAAGCGAGAGCGGGCGGCGTCAGCCGCACGCGACATCCCTCATCGCCCACCACTGATTTGATAGGCTCCCAGCTATGGGGGCCTTTCTTTTTTGGGCCCAGCGCAGAGGGATTCGAACCCGCCAGCACGTCCGTCACAAAGGCCGTGGCCAAAAAATGGCAAAAATGAGTACTGTTACTAATTTTGTAGCAGCGATTTTTGGGTTTCGCTGGGTAAATCTAGCCCTGAATCAGCGATTTGAAGCCTTTGCTAGCTGTTTCCCCATTAACATAACTGAACATGTGTGGTCTAACTAATCCTAGATAGTCGGTTTCATATGAGATTCAGCTGGTGACAGTACTCACATTTGGCATTTTTTGTCCAAAGGCTCTCCTGGCCATTGCAGATTTGTGGCAAAACGGGCTCCAGACCGCTGAATCGTGCCGCATATGGCACGTCCACAGTCCGGAACCCGGTTCAAATTGAGTTATTGCGCCGCGTTAGCCCAAGACACCCGACAGAATCTCGATCAGACTGTCCACGTCGGATTCCTCGCAGACGAGCGGCGGCAGGAAACGCAGCGTATGGGCACCCGTAGCGTTAATCACGGCACCGGCGGCCAGCGCGCGGGCAACAATATCACGCGCGTCGCCCGCGGCATCATCCAAATCACAGCCGAGCATCAAGCCGCGGCCACGCACCTCGGTCACGTTCGGCAGCTTGGCGAGCTTTGCCTCCATATAGGCGCCTACCTTGGCAGCATGGTCGGCATAATCGCCGCGCACGAGCGCGGAGAGCGTCGCGGCGCACGCCGCGACAGCCAAGCAGCTACCGCCAAAGGTCGAGCCGTGGTCGCCCGGCTTAAACACGTCGGCAATCTCCTTCTTTGCTACGACGGCACCCATGGGCACGCCATCGGCAATGCCCTTGGCAAGGCTCATGATGTCGGGTTCCACGCCATAGGTTTGGAATGCAAACGGCTTGCCGGAGCGGAAGATGCCGCACTGGACCTCGTCGGCTATAAGCACGGCGCCCACTTCGTGTGCCAGGTCGCGCGCTGCCGCCATAAACTCCTCGGTCATGGGGTGCACACCGCTCTCGCCCTGAATCGGCTCGAGCATCACGGCGCAAATTTCGCCCCCCAGCTGCTTAAAGATCGCACGCAGTTCATCGACATCGTTGGGCGTGCAGGCCACAAAGCCACCCGGCAGCGGGCGAAAGCTGTCCTGCAGCCAATCCTGCATGGTGGCGGCAATGGTCTCGAGCGTACGGCCGTGGAAGCCGCCGCGCATGCACACGATAGTGTTGCCGCCGTTACCGGCACGCTTGGCGTACAGGCGCGCGAGCTTCATCGAGCCCTCGTTGGCCTCGGCGCCGGAGTTGGCAAAGAAGGTCTCCCACACCTGCTCGTCCGCAGCCGGGGCACCAAGAGCAGCTGCCGTGGTCTCATCGCCGGCGGCAATGGCATCGGCAAGCACGCGCGCACCATCTGCGTCGTCGTTAGCAAGCTTGGACAGCAGCGCCGCGACCTGTCCGCGCTGCTCAATGTAGAAGTAATTGGAGACATGCATGAGCTTTTTGGTCTGTGCCTCGAGCGCCGAGAGCACAGCCGGGTCGCCATGACCTAGGCTGCACACGCCGATGCCGGCAAGAAAGTCGAGGTACTCACGGCCATCGTCGCCGGTGAGCTTCATGCCGTGACCCTCGACAAACTCGACCGGAGAGCGGCCAAAGGTATGCATAACGTAATGGGATTCAAGCGATTGCTGAGCTGCAAGTGACATGGGATGCCTTTCGTTGAGCGCCGGACGGCGCAGGCCTATGGGTGCAGAAATGGGGCGGCTGCGGGTCAGTTAGACTGTCTGAAGCTTCTCGACCTCGTCGAGGTTCTCGGTCAGACGCGCAGCAAACGTCGAAAGCGGATGCGGATGCGTATCGAACTCGTAAGCCGTCTCGGTGGAATGGATCACGGTGCCGACGCCGGCATCGGTCAGCAGCTCCAGCAGCAGCGAATGCGGCGTGGTACCGTTGATGATGTGAGCGCGAAATACGCCGCCGGCAAGCGCATCGACGGCCGCACGCAGCTTGGGAATCATGCCCTTATCGACCTCGCCGCCGTAGAGCATTTCGTTAACCTCGTCGAGCGTTAGGTTGGAGATGAGTGAGTCTTTATCGCTAAAGTCCTTGTACAGGCCGTCGACGTCGGTCAAAAAGATCGCCTTATGCGCATGCAGCGCCGCCGCAACGGCACCGGCGGCGGTATCGGCGTTGATGTTGAAGAAACCGCCGTCCTCCCCCGCCGCGACGGTAGCGATGACGGGGATGTACTCGCTATCGAGTAAGCGCTCGATATAGTCGGTGTTGACGTGCGTCACTTTGCCCACGCGACCGAGCTCGGGGTCGAGCGGCTCGGCGATGAGCGTGCCGGCATCGCTGCCCGACACGCCCACGGCCAGGTTGCCGTGGTGGTTGATGGCAGCAACCAGCTCCTGGTTGACCTTGCCGCCCAGCACCTCGCGCACGATATCCATAGTCGCCGGCGTGGTCACGCGCTGGCCGTTCTTAAACTCGACGGGAATATCGTAATGACTCAGCGCCTCGTTGATAGCCTTGCCGCCGCCATGCACGATGACGGGACGCATACCGATGATCTTGAGCAAAACGATGTCGCTCATCACGTCGCGACGCAGTTGCTCGTCGACCATGGCGGCACCGCCGTACTTGATAACGACCGTCTTGCCGGTCAGGTTTTTAATCCACGGCAGCGCTTCGAACAGCAGCTGCGCGGTTGCTTCGTTGGATTCGCTCGAACGACAATCGCGTGCGAATTTCATAATCTGCCTCGTCTTTCGTATCGTTATCACGCCGTGCTTCGCTGTCCGCAATGCGGCAAGATGCGCAGCGTGCCTGGACTCTAGGAACGGTAGTCGCCGTTGATGGAGATGTACTCGTGCGTGAGGTCGCAGGTCCACACCGTGGTCGCGGCGTCGCCTGCGCCCAGGTCGGCCGAGATCACGATCTCGGGCGCCTCGAAACGCCGTAGAGCCTCGTCCTCGTCAAAGGGAACAGTCAGACCGTCGCGACAGACGGGCATGCCCATCATGTCGATGGAAACGTCTTCCTGATTAAACTTCACGCCGCACTTGCCGAGTGCCATAGCAACGCGACCCCAGTTGCAGTCGTGGCCGGCGATGCAGGTCTTAACGAGCGGCGAGTTGGCAACGGCACGGGCGGCGATATCGGCTTCCTCGTCGTTCACGGCGCCGGTAACGTTGACCGTAACAAGCTTGGATGCGCCCTCACCATCGGCGGCGATATTGCGCGCCAGGCTCTCGCACACCTCGTGCACAGCAAATGCCAACTCGTCGAAGGCATCGGAGCCCTCGACGATAGGCTCGGCATCTGCGGCAGCGGCGCCGGAGGCAAGCATGATGCAGGTGTCGTTGGTCGAGGTATCGGAGTCGACCGTTACCTTGTTAAAGGTCTGCTTGACGGTCGAGAGCAGCAGGGCATGAAGTGCCACAGGCTCGACGGGGGCATCGGTGGTGATAACTGCGATCATGGTGGCCATGTTGGGCATGATCATGCCCGAGCCCTTGCACATTCCGCCTACCGTATAGACATTGCCCGCATGACCCGCAGCCTCACTGACGTAGGACACGGCGTACTCCTTGGAATGCGTGTCGGTCGTCATGATGGCGCGAGCGGCATCGGCGCCACCGTGAGCGGAGAGCGCCTCGTAGGCAGCAGGAATGGCGGTCTCAAACGTGTCGATCGGCAGAATCTGGCCAATCACACCCGTGGAGGCAACCAGAATCTGCTGGGGCTCGCAGCCGATGACCTGCGATGCGATGCTGCACGTCTCGCGCGCGCATGCAAGGCCGGTCTCGCCCGTAGCGGCATTGGCGTTGCCGGAGTTGACAGAAACGCCGGCGATAATGCCATAGCCCTTGTCGGCACCGCCCAGGTTGGCACGGCTCATCTGCACGGGCGCCGCGCAAAAGCGGTTGGTCGTAAACACGCCGGCGCCGGGACAGGGTTTATCGGGCATGACGAGCGCATAATCCAGGCGCTCGGGATTCTTCCGGAATCCTGCATGGATGCCTGCAGCCTTAAAACCAGCCGCAGCCGTAACGCCGCCCTCGACGGCGCGAATCTTGATATCAATCAGGTCGGTATTCATCGTCCCTACGACTCCTTATATCAAATAAAAAAGCGGGTATCGGCTGGCACGCCATACCGGTCGCAATTAGTAGACCAGCTTAAAAGTGGCGCCCAACTCGATACCCGACTACCAAATCGTTAACAATCGAATGTGCTACACCGGGCACGCCACTGTGGGCAAGCCTCGTCGCTCGTCAAAGCCAAAGACGATATTGGCGCACTGGACCGCTTGGCCCGCAGCGCCCTTGCACAGATTGTCAATGGCGCCCGTCGCCACCAGCACACCCGCGTGCTCGTTGAGCGCGAGGCCAATCTGGGCAGCGTTGGTGCCGACGACCGAAGCCGTCTTGGGCTGCTGGCCGGCATCGAGCACGCGCACAAAGGTGCGACCGGCATAGAACTGCTTGTAATAGTCGACAACGTCCTCAAGGGTCAAGGTATCGATAGCCTGCGGCGTAAGCGGCATCGTCACCGTGGAGAGCAGGCCGCGCTTGAGCGGTGCCAGATGCGGGGTGAAGACGACACGATCGGTCAGACCAAGGATTTGCTCAATCTCGGGCGTATGACGATGCTTGCCTACGCCATAGGCCTCCAGGTTCTCGTCTGCGCTACAAAAATGGGTGCGAGCGTTACAGGACTTACCGGCACCCGTCACACCGCTGATGGCATCGACGATCACGGGGCCGCTCTGGGCAACCCAGCCGGCGCGCACGGCGGGCGCGGCGGCAAGGCTCGTTGCGGTGGGATAGCAGCCGGCGCAGGCGACCAGTACGGCCTTACCGTCGGCGTGGTCGGATGCAGCGGTCTCCAGGTCCTTGCAGAACAGCTCGGGCAGGCCGAAGGCGCGGGTCTTGAGCAGCTCGGGACTCGTGTGTTCGGCGGTATACCAGGCCTCAAAGGTGACCGGATCGCTCAGGCGATAGTCGGCCGAGAGGTCAATGCAGGAGACTCCCGCAGCAAGCAGGGCGGGCACCTGTGCCATGGCAGCCGTGTGCGGCACGGCCAAAAAGACGGCGTCGCAGTTCTTGAGCTCGGGAGCGTCATGCGTCGTGAAGGCAAGGTCGCTTACGCCGGCGAAGCTCGGGTACACCGCAGACAACGGCTGGCCGGCATCGGCGTTGGACGTAATGGCAACAAGTTCAAACTCGGGATGGCCGAGCACGAGGCGAATGAGCTCGGCTCCGGCATATCCAGCCGCGCCGACGATTCCAACCTTCAAAGACATATCAGACTCCTTGTCTGCGATTTATGCACCGATGCGCATTTCGCAGCAGTCGTTATGAAGTAGGTTGAAACTTTAGCACCAAAAGATGCATGAATACGTAAATGGCTTGCATATTCATGCATTGAAACATTCCCGACACATTCGCTTGAAGGAATTGACAAATAGAGCGGGCCCCGTATTGACCGGCACTCCTTACGGTGCCGGGCAACACGGGGCCCGCCCATGCGAAAACTAAGTTGTTAGGATGAGCCAGCTGGCTAGAGCTCGACCGGCACCCATTCGTCGTGATTGCAGATAAAAGCCTCGGGATCCTCGACGCTAAAGAAGACGAGCGTGGGATCGTTAGGTCCCTCATAGTGCTCGCTCAAGCGCTCAAGATGCTTCCAACCGGCCTCGCGCATTTCGCCTAAAGCCCGGTCATCCAAGCCGGCACGCCCGCGCAAGATGAGCCAGCCATGGCCCGGCCACCAACTCGTGGCCTCAAAGCGCTGGTTTTGCAGCAGCTCTTGCCACACGTCTTTGGTGCGCGCCGTTACAAACCACAGCTTGCCGTCCTGGATCTGCGCAAACGAAAACGGACGCACATGAGGCTGTCCGTCAACGCTCGTCGCCAAATACCATGCCGGCACCGACGTCAGATACTCCAACACCGTATTCAATCCGTCCATGTGTCCTCCTGGCACTAGTCTTTTTGGGTCGGGGCTGTTTTAGCTACCCTAAGGTTAAAGCTCCAGGCGCTCTTCGCTACCGTCGATATCACAGAAACGGGCGGCGATATTTCGCACCGAGAAAAACGCAAGGCGACCGTCGTTGGCACTATCGTGTTGCTCGCCGATGCCCACCATGTGCTTAAAGC
>URIE01000054.1 GCA_900547805.1 uncultured Collinsella sp. | reverse complement strand
GGAGGAGGGCCGCCTGACCGATAGCCAGGGCAAGACGGTCGACTTCCGCAACACCGTGATCATCATGACGTCCAACGTGGGCGCCCGCGAGATTGCGCAGGATGCGAGCGTGGGCTTTGGCACCACCGGCGAGCAGGGTCTCACGTCGAGTGAGATCCGCGGCCGTGCGATGGGCGAGCTCAAGCGCCTGTTCCGCCCCGAGCTGCTCAACCGTATCGATGACATCGTGGTGTTCCAGAAGCTTTCGGGCGAGAATCTGACTAAGATCGCGCACCTGCTGGTGGACGATCTGCGTCAGCGCCTGATTGCCAACGGCATGAACATCAAGCTCACCGATGCGGCCTACGACAAGATCGTGGCCGAGGGCACCGACCTCACCAACGGTGCGCGTCCGCTGCGCCGTGCTATTCAAAAGCTCATCGAGGATCCGCTGTCCGAGGAGCTTCTGGCTGGCGAGTGGGGCGAGGGCGATACCGTCCTGTGCGACGTGGTCGACGGCAAGTTTGTCTTTAGCCACGGCACGGGTGAGATTCCGGCGCCGCGTCCGGCGGGTGCACTCGGGGGCGATACCGCTCCGGCGGCGCCGCACACCGGAAACGCCGCGCCTGTGAGCAGTGGCGTGAGCTCGGGCCCCGGCGGCATGATGCAAGCCGGTTCCGGCGCGCTGTAGGGCGTGGCGACAATTTGATACGCGCAATCGAGGCGCTCCGGAAAGGGCGCCTCGATTTGTAGAGCTGCGGAAGTTGTGACCGTTACGCTATACGGTCCACCGTTAGCCGATGATGCGAGGGCGCTCGGCGTTTTCGACTGGTTTATGCACGCAAAGTCTGGGAATATACAAGTCGCATGTCTTACTGTCTAACCAGTTGCGCCAAGGAGGCACCATGGACTACAAGATTACCGGCTACGAGCCCGCCCAGCTGTTCCATTTCTTTGAGGAGGTCAGCGCGATCCCCCGTGGGTCTGGCAACGAGAAGGGCATCAGCGATTTCCTGGTTGCGTTTGCCAAGGAGCGCGGCCTCGATGTGTACCAGGACGAGGTCTACAACGTCATCATTCGCAAGCCCGCTTCTGCCGGCGCCGAGAATGCCCCGACCGTGATGCTGCAGGGCCACATCGATATGGTGTGCGACAAGTTGGGCTCTGTTGAGCACGACTTTACGACCGACGGTATCGACCTGGTCGTCAAGGACGGCGTCCTCACCGCTAACGGCACCACCCTGGGCGCCGACAACGGTATTGCTGTCGCTCTGATGCTTACTGTGCTCAACGACGATTCGATTGCTCACCCCGCCCTCGAGTGCGTATTCACCACCGACGAGGAGACTGGCCTGGTCGGCGCCGAGACGCTCGACAAGTCCCAGATTAGCGCCCGCACCATGATTAACCTTGACTCCGAGGAAGAGGGCGTTGCCACCGTCAGCTGCGCCGGCGGCGTCGTCGTTACCTACACGTGCCCCATCGTGCGCGAGCACAAGACCGGTAGTACCCTCACGCTCGACATCTCCGGCCTGCTGGGCGGTCACTCCGGCAGCGATATCAACCTGGAGCGCGGCAACGGCAACCTCATCATGGCCCGCATCATCGACCGCCTGATGGTCGCCGGCGAGCCCGCCATCGTTAGCTTTAACGGCGGCACTAAGGACAACGCCATCAACCGTGAGTGCAAGGCCGAGCTGGTTTACGCCGACCACGCTGCCGCCGAGGCCGCGGCCCAGATCGCAAAGGGCATCATCGCCGACGTCACTGCCGAGCTCGAGGTCTTCGATCCCGGCTTTACCTGCACCGTCGAGATTGCCGACGACGCCGAGGTCGAGGCCATGGATCAGAAGTCCGCGCTTGCCCTCATCCGCGCCCTGCGTCTTGCCCCTAACGGCGTGATTCGCCGCAACGTCGCCACCGACGGCTCCGTCGAGGTTTCCTCCAACATCGGCGTGGTCGCTACTTCCGACGACCAGGTCAAGATCATGCTGTCCCCGCGCTCCTCGATCACCTCGCTGCAGAACGAGTTCAAGGACCGCCTGCAGACGCTGGCCGATGTCTTGGGCTTCGACGCCAAGTTTGAGTTCGAGTATCCCGGCTGGAGCTATGCCGAGCATTCGCCGGTCCGCGACGTTTTTGTCGAGAGCTATCGCGAGCTCTTTGGATCCGAGCTGCGCATCGAGTCCATTCACGCCGGCCTTGAGTGCGGCCTGTTTGCCGAGGCCCTGCACGGCCTGGACGCCATCGCCGTGGGCCCGACGCTCTCCGATGTCCACACCCCGGACGAGAGCATGGAGCTCGCTTCTGCCGAGCGCTTCTACGAGCTGCTCATCGACGTCCTCAAGCGCCTTGCCGCGTAAGGGTCGCGCTAGCAGCAGTTCGAGCCACGTGCTAGCGGATTGCAAATGACATTACGAGAGGGGGCATCCGAACTTTTGCGACGGGTGCCCCCCTCTTCTTTTAAGAAATGTGGATTGATTGGCGCCTAGCCCATATCCGCCTTGATGAGGTCGAGGGTGCGCTGGCAGTTTTCGCGGACGGGGCCGAGCATATGCTCGCGCAGGTCCGCCATGCCGGGCAGGTCGGCGTATTCGTCCATGACCTCTTCCATGCAAATGGGAACTTCGTAGGCGAGGTCCATCATGGTCGCAAAACAAAACTTCTCGGTCAGCCCGGCATCGGTGAGCGCCGCTTCCAGCGCGGGGTCGCCCATGCCGTGATAGCGGCGAATCGCGTTGGGTCCGATGCGTCCTACACGGTTCTCTCCACCAACGCTCATGGCAAGGCGTGCTTTTCGCCGCATGCGTTCGTATGCCAAGCCCGACGCGACATCGTACATCCGGGCCATCATGGCCGTGCCGCCGTTTCCAAGGAGCAGGGAATAGTTCTTCGCATGCGCGTCCGGTGCGCCGATGATGGCGTTAAAGAAAAGTATCTGCGTAAACAGATACAGGTTAAGTTGATGGTGGCTCGTATTGACGAGGAGTTCCTGAATATCACGTGCGGTCGGGCCGCCATCTGCCGTGTACTTTTGGGCGGGCATCACTCCAAGGGCCTGACAGAGGTCTTCTTGGTGTAGACGCATGATTGTTCCGTCTTTGACTTTCACACGGTCATAGCGCTCAACAATGAGAGCGGGCTCGTCCTCAAATAAGCGATATTCAACGTTTGCCGTTGCGATACCCGCGCGCTGGGCGCTTTTCATGCAGACAAACTCATTAAGGGCCTCGAGCTTAAAACCGATAACGCCATTTTTGAAAATATGCGTCGTGGGCGAGGAACCCACGCATTCGCACCAGCGGCCGTCTATGAGTGCGAGTGCGAACTTGCCCTGGTTGCCCCCAAGTGACCAACTTTCATCTAGGCCCATCCACGATGCCTCGCGGTCATCTCTGATCGACTTGAGGCGCAAGGCAATCTCGTGGTCGTCTATAGGGCGGTATTCGCCGGCGCGATGTAGGACGGCGTCGACGTCTTCTTCGGCGCAAAACTGCACTCCGCCCGGACAGTCGAGTCCGATATGGCTGAGCAGCGCAACGGGATTATTGGGCCTGGCGTCGAATTCGGCGGCAATCGCTTTTCGTTGGTCCTCGCTGTCGGGCAGAAGGCCAAACAAGTACGGATTCATGACCTGTTGTCCGTATGTGCGATTTGATACGGGCATGTTGGTTGATAGGGCCGGCCCGTCATAGTCCCGATCGTAGGTAAAGCTGATAAGACCGTTCTCATCTTGCGTGAGCGTTCCCGCAGGTACGCCGCAAATAAAGGTCCGAAGTGAAGTTTTGGCCATTGGCTATTTCCCTTCGGGCTTGGTTTGGTCAGATGCGTTTGCGGCAATCGAGACTCCGAGATTGGACATGGCGAAATCGGCGAAGGCCTTGTCGTAGAGTGCGGATGTAAAGGGGGCATCTGCAAGAGCCGGAATGGTGGTACTGCAACGGTTGCGATGATGAGGGCGTTGAGTGTGATGTCGCCTGGGGATGCTGCGAGGCAGCGGATTGGCATGCGGGGCGTCGACTGGTTGCTCGTTTTTCGCTTCGTCGATATCCCCTTGTGCTGCGAGTACCAGTCCAAGAGCGTCGAAAATCGCCAGCAACTTGTCGAGTCGAATGCCGGTGGCGTCTCCTAGCTCGAGCGATGCGAGCAGGCGCTCCGAAACACCGGCCTTTTTGGCGAGGGCGGCACGGGTGAGACCCTGAGCCTCGCGTGCCTGGCGCACGTAGATGCCAGCTTGGCGCGGTGTGGTGATGGGAAGGGTATCCACGGCTATCTCCTAACGTGCAGACTTTTGCATATCAGTATGACATGCAAAAGTCTGCACGAATAGGCATTATGCAAAACTCTGCATGAGACTCCTACATTGACGTTGGCTTATGAGAGGCGTTTTTTATATCGCGAGGATCCCCAGATGCTCAAGTAAGATCTTAAGCCCGATGAGGATGAGCACGACGCCACCCACGATGGTGGCGGGTTTTTCGTAGCGCGCGCCAAAGGTGTGGCCGATCGCTACGCCGGCGACGGAGAAGATAAACGTTGTGATGCCAATGAGCGATGCGGCGGGAACGATGTCGACCGAAAGCGCGGCGAACGAGATGCCCACGGCCAGGGCGTCGATTGAGGTGGCGATGGCGAGGATCAGGTACTCGCCCAGGTCAATCTTTTCGGCATCCTTGCCGTCGCCTTCATCCTCGTCCTCGGTAAAGGCTTCCCACAGCATTTTGCCGCCGATGAAGGCCAAAAGGATAAAGGCGATCCAATGGTCGATGGGTCCGATGAAGCCCATGAATTGACTGCCGAGCGCCCATCCGATTACGGGCATGCCGGCCTGAAAGCCGCCAAAGAACAGACCGAGCACCACGGCGACTTTAAGGTTGATTTTCTTCATGCCAAGGCCCTTGCAGATGGAAACGGCAAAGGCGTCCATCGAAAGGCCAGCGGCGAGCAACACGAGCTCTGCGAGTCCCATAGTCTGGCTCCCTCTCTGCGGGCGAACCCGATTACACGACTACTCCCTCATTTATATGAGACCCGATGCTACCACATGGGTGGTCAAAAGATCCCGTCCCAAATGAGCTACCTAAGCTGTGTTCGCTCATTCTGTAAGCATCGGATTTTGCGGGCGTCACAGGGGCAAACCGTGAGAAACTTATTGACGTTTATGGAGCGTATACGATGGGAGCGATGCCTTGGATAAGAACGAGCTGCAAAAGCGTATGGAACAGGCCATCCGCCTGACGGCACCTGGTCAGCCGATCCGCACCGCCCTCGACATGATCATTGCCGGTCACCTGGGTGCCCTTATCTGCGTCGGCGACACCGAAAACGTGCTCGCCGCCGGTAACGACGGCTTCCCGCTCAACATTTCGTTTACCTCGAACCGCCTGTTCGAGCTTTCCAAGATGGACGGCGCTATCGTTATCGATGGCGACCTCACCCAGATCCTGCGCGCCAACTTCCACCTCAATCCCGATCCCTCACTCGCCACGAGTGAGACGGGCATGCGTCATCGTACCGCCGCTCGCATGTCGGTGCTCACCGACGCCATCGTGATCTCGGTTTCGGCTCGTCGTGCCGTCGTCAACGTGTACGTCCACGGTAAGAGCTACGAGATCCAGCCTGTCACCACCATCATGAGCTCGGTCAACCAGCTCGTCGCCACGCTCCAGACTACCCGTCAGTCGCTCGATCGCTCTCTGCTGCGCCTGACGGCCCTCGAGCTCGACGACTACGTTACGCTCGCCGACATCACCGGTATTTTCTCGAGCTTCGAGATCATGCAGCAGGCAAAGACCGAGCTTAAGGATTGCATTGTCAAGCTGGGCAACCAGGGCAAGCTCGTGCAGATGCAGCTCGAGCAGCTCGCGGGCTCCAGCATGGATACCGAATACGACCTGATGATCCGCGACTACGCAAGCGATTCCTCTGAGGCAAACGCCGAGAAGATTCGCGCTGAGCTGAGCCGCATGACGCCTAAGGATCTGTCCGACCCGCAGCACGTGGCGGCGGTTCTGGGCTATGACGACCTGGACGAGGACTCCGTCATGACGCCGCTGGGCCTGCGCACGCTTTCGCGCGTGTCCGTCGTGCGCGACGGCGTGGCCGAGAAGATCGTCGACGAGTATGGCTCGCTGCAGGAGCTCATGGACGATATCAGCGAGGACCCGGAGCGCCTGGGCGACTTTGGCGTCAACAACCCTGCCATTCTTGCGGACTCCCTGTACCGCATGAAGGGCACCAAACAGGGGAACGCATAATGGCGCCCGTATGCGCCGTGGTCGTTGCCGGTGGCAGCGGCCAGCGCTTTGGTAACCCCGGTGGTAAGCAGCTCGTCAATGTAGCGGGCCGTCCGCTTATGAGCTGGTCCATCCGCGCATTTGACCGTAGCAATAAGGTCGGCCACATCGTCGTGGTTTGCCCTGCCGAGCGTCGTGCCGAGATGCGCCGCCTGGCCATCGACCCGTTTGACTATGACACGCCCATCAGTTTTGCCGATGCCGGCGATACCCGTCAGGATTCCACCCGTGCCGGCGTGCACGCGGTGCCGGCGGGTTTCGAATATGTCGCTATCCACGACGGCGCCCGTCCGCTCATTACCACCGAGGCTATCGACCATGCGATCGACGTACTTGTGAGTGACCGTGCTCTCGACGGTGTCGTGTGCGGTCAGCCCGCGATCGACACGCTCAAGATCGTCGATGGCGACAATATCGTCGAGACGCCGCCGCGCGAGCTGTATTGGGCCGCGCAGACGCCGCAGATCTTTAGTGTCGACGCCATGAAGCGCGCCCACGCTACAGCCATTGCCGAGGGCTTTATCGGTACCGATGATTCGTCGCTGGTCGAGCGCATGGGTGGGCGCGTCCGCTGCGTCCAGAGCCCGCGCGATAACCTTAAGGTGACGGTGCCCGAGGACCTGCGTCCCGTAACCGCGATTCTGCTCGGCCGCATGGCCGAGGGAGAGGACCTTCCCCATGTTCAGTAACCTGCGCATTGGCCACGGCTACGACGTCCACCGTCTGGTGGAGGGGCGTCGATGTATCATCGGCGGTGTCGATATTCCCTACGAGCGCGGCCTGCTGGGCCACTCGGATGCCGATGTGCTCGCGCACGCCTTGGCCGACGCCATTCTGGGCGCCTGCCGCGGGGGAGACATCGGCAAGCTATTTCCCGACACCGATCCCGCCTACGAGGGCGCCGATTCGATGGTGCTGCTCGCTCGCGTGATGGACTATGCGCGTGAGCTGGGCTTTGAGTTTGTCGATGCCGATTGCACCATTGCCTGTCAGCAACCCAAGATCACCCCGCACCGCGATGCCATGCGCGCCAACCTTGCCCATGCCCTGGGCGTTGACATCGAAAACGTGGGCGTCGCCGCCACTACGACCGAAAAGCTCGGTTGGGAAGGCCAGGGCGAGGGGATCGGCGCCTGGGCCGTCTGCCTGCTACAGAAAACCGTTAAGGAGTAACGAATGCGTATCTACAACAGCGCTACCCATAAAAAAGAAGAGTTCCAACCCATCGAGTCCGGCAAGGTTCGCATGTACGTGTGCGGCCCCACGGTCTACGACAACATCCACATCGGCAACGCCCGCACGTTCATCAGCTTTGACGTGATTCGTCGCTGGCTCATCGCGAGCGGCTACGAGGTCACGTTCGCCCAGAACCTCACTGATGTCGACGATAAGATCATCAAGCGCGCCAACGAGCAGGGCCGTACGGCCGCCGAGGTCGCGACGGAGTTCTCGGATAAGTTCATTGGCGTCATGCGCGCTGCCAACGTGCTCGATCCCGATGTACGCCCCCGCGCCACCAAGGAGATCGGCCCCATGATCGCCATGATCAAGACGCTTATCGAGCAGGGCCACGCTTACGCAGCCGATAACGGCGATGTGTACTTTGCCGTGCGCAGCGATCCCAACTATGGTCAGGTCTCGGGCCGCAACATCGACGACCTTATGGTTGGTGCGCGCATCGAGGAGAACGAGGACAAGAACGACCCGCTCGACTTTGCTCTGTGGAAGGCCGCCAAGCCCGGCGAGCCCAGCTGGCCGAGCCCCTGGGGCGAGGGCCGTCCCGGTTGGCATACCGAGTGCGCCGCCATGGTGCACCGCTACCTGGGCACCCCGATCGACATCCACGGCGGCGGCTCCGACCTTGCCTTCCCGCATCACGAGAACGAGTGCGCCCAGGCCACCTGCGCCTGGCACCAGGGTTTCTCCAACACCTGGATGCACACGGGCATGCTGCTGGTAGACGGCGAGAAGATGTCCAAGTCGCTCGGCAACTTCTTTACGCTGGCCGAGGTGCTCGAGCAGCACTCTGCCGCGGCCCTGCGCCTGCTGATGCTGCAGACGAGCTATCGCTCGCCGCTCGACTTCTCTTGGGAGCGCCTGGAGGGTGCCGAGAACTCGCTCACGCGCATTGCCGGTACGGTCGAGAACCTGCGCTGGGCCGCGAACCATGCGACGGCCGATGCCGATGAGGCAGCATCCGAGGCGTTTGCCGCCAAGGCCGCCGAGACCCGTGCCACCTTTAAGGAGTGCATGGACGACGACTTTAACACCGCTGGTGCCATGGGTGCCGTCTTTGGCTTTGTGACCGAGTGCAACCAGTACCTGGAGCAGGCGGGCGATGCTGCCGACAAGGCCGCCGCGCTTGCCGCCGCCGACACGCTGGCCGAGTTGCTCGATACGTTTGGCGTTGAGCTTCCCGAGCCCAAGGTCGAGCTGCCGCTGGGCCTGCTGGGCGTTGCCGCCGGTTTGGTTGCCTACACGGGTGACGACGTGGATGAGGCGGCTGCCAAGATTCTCGAGGCTCGTGCCGAGGCTCGTGCCGCCAAGAACTGGGATCTGGCAGATGCCATCCGCGATCAGCTCAAGGATCTCGGGCTGACGATCGAGGATACTGCCGCCGGCACTCGTATCAAGACTCTCTAATCCCTGCGGGTTTCCCAAGCACCCGACCTTGCCGTTCAAACCGTCGCTCGCGTACTCAAGTACGCGTCGCTCCTCTTTCACGGTAATCTCGGGCACTTGGAAAACCCGTACCGACCGCCCGAGCCACGGCACCTTGCCTTTCAATCGTCGGGCATGACCTCAAGGTCTATGCCCTCCTCTTTCAAGGCAATCTGCCGCACCTCGGGCGGTCGGTCTATTTGTTTCGTTTGATAGTTGTATTTAGGAGGTCGCTTTATGGCCGACAATCGCAAGCGTGCGCCTCGTGGCGGCAAGCAGGCCGCTTCTGGCTCGCGTCCGATTCGCCGTAATGACCGCGCTGCCGCTCCCAAGGGCCAGCGCGATCGCAACCAGGCCGCGCGTCCGCAGCGCGATCGCAACCGCGACGCTGTCCAGGCTCCCAAGGGCGAGTTTATCGAAGGTCGCCGTGCTGCCGCCGAGGCCCTGCGCACCGGCTTTCCCGTCAAGTGCGCGCTCATCGCCGAGGGTGGGGAGCGCGATGCTGCTTTGTCTCGTCTGGTCGATGACCTCAACGCCGCGGGTGTCCGCATTAAGTATGTGCCGCGCGCGCAGCTCGACGCACTGTCGAGCCATGGCGCTCACCAGGGCATCGCGCTCGAGGTTGGCAACTTCCCCTATGCCGATGTCGCCGATATTCTCGACCGCGCAGGCGAGGGCCCGGCACTTGTCGTGGTGCTCGACCACGTGACTGACGACGGCAACTTTGGCGCCATCGTGCGCTCCGCCGAGGTTGTGGGCGCGGCCGGCGTCATCATCGCCAACAAGCGTGCCGCCGGCGTGACCGTGGGCAGCTACAAAACCTCTGCTGGTGCCGTCATGCACCTGCCCATCGCGCAGGTTCCCAATATCGCCCGAGCGCTCGACGACCTTAAGGCCGCCGGCTTTTGGGTGGGTGGCGCTTCCGAGCATGCCGAGGGCAGCTGCTGGGATGCTCCCTTCGAGGGCCGCGTGGCGCTCGTCATGGGTTCCGAGGGCGATGGCATCTCGCGTCTGGTACTCGAGAAATGCGACTTTTTGACCAAGCTTCCCCAGCGTGGTATGACCGAGAGCCTCAATGTTGCCCAGGCTACCACGGCGCTGTGCTTTGAGTGGCTGCGCCGCAACGCCGGCGAGCTTATGGGGGAGGAGTAGCGCATGTCCAAAAAGAACCGCGCCAAGTCCAAGGCAAAGCGCTTTGGCGAAGGCTCGGCCAAGCCGATCGTTTCGGCCGCGACCTATGGCGTGGGCGGCAATGCGTTTGCGCAGGCCATCGCCGATCCGGTCTCGACGGTGCACTCCAATAAGCCCGAGCTGCTGGTGGTCGACGGCTACAACGTGATCCACTGCACGCCGCGCTACGAAAAGCTCGTGTACGACCATTCTGACGATCCGTATTCCAGCGACGTTCACGATATGGCGCGCACCGCCCTCATCAACGACGTCGCGGCGTTTGCCCAGGGCCGCTACGAGGCTGTGATTGTGTTTGACGGCGCGGGCAATATCTCCAGCGAGCGCCCCAACCTGCCGGCCCGCGGCGTGCGTATCGAGTTCTCGCCGACGGGCGTCTCTGCCGATACCGTGGTACAGAAGCTCTGCATCGAGGCGCGCGAGGAAGGCCGCGCGTGCTCCGTGGTGTCGAGCGACGGCACGATCCAGGCCGTCGTCATGGGCAAGGGTGTTACACGCATCTCGAGCCGCATGCTGGTGGACGAGATCAAACAGATCGACAACGACGTGCACGAGGCCGAGGAAGCCCCGCAGATCAAGATGACCCTGGGCAGTCGCCTAAGTCCCGATGCCCTGGCCAAGCTCAAGGCCCTGCGCGGACGGTAAGGGATTATCCATAGAGACCCGTTTCCCAATTGGCCGGCCCGTTGATTTGTAATCAATGGACTGTGGGTTGCCGTCGCCAAAACGAATAGTTTTTGGTTTTGGCGAACGGATAAAACTATTCGTTCTGACGAAGGGTTTTGAGATGTGGTCGGTCAAAGGGTCTGTTGCACCCCGTCCGCAATTCCTTTATTCTTAACTGGCTTCGCGCGAAAGCGCCAAGTGTGCCAGTGTGGCGCAACGGTAGCGCAACTGATTTGTAATCAGTGGGTTGCAGGTTCGATTCCTGTCACTGGCTCCATGAGAGTTTCGGGCTCTGTTCCCCTGTGGGACCTGTCTC
>URIE01000053.1 GCA_900547805.1 uncultured Collinsella sp. | reverse complement strand
AGAGACAGTTTCAAGGCACCTTGCTCGCTCTGGCGGGTTTTCGCTGTCGTTGCCAAGACATCGGCGCTTCCGTTGTTGTAGGTGGCAGTTAGGTGCACTCATTGGGGACAGACTTAAATGAGTGCCCACAGAATGAGAGTGGATAATCTTCCGTTTTTGGCCTGCTTTGGGGTTCAAAGTGGGAGATTATCCACTCTCATCATTTTGCGGCACTTGGGGACGTTCCTTTTGTGCCGGCACTTTGGGACACTCCTTGTCATTGGTACAAAGCAACCTGTCCCCATTGCGCCAAGCGGCGTGTGCCGTTAAGCGGAAGGGGTGTTAGCGGGACTTTCTTTTGGGCATACAATGGCTATTGGCTTGCTGCGGTGAAGGCCCGTCCGCCCCGCAGTTATTTCTACGGTTAAAGGAGTATGTATGTCCGTTGAGGTCATGAGGTCTGTGATCGACGCTGCCGAGGGCCGCGTGCCCGTCGACACGCTGTTTGCCAATGCGCAGATTGTCGACGTGTACGGTCAGCGCGTGGCGCCCGGTAGCGTTGCCGTCAAGGACGGTGTGATCGTCGGCGTGCTCTACGACGGTCGCGACGATGCCGCCGGTACCTATGAGGCTGCCGAGGTTATCGACTGCCAGGGTCGCTATCTCGCCCCCGGCTTTATCGACGGACATCTGCACATTGAGTCCTCGAACATCCGGCCCGCCGAGTATGCGCGCATGGCGGCGACGCGCGGTACCACCACTGCCATTGCCGACAGCCACGAGATCGCCAACGTGGCGGGCCTGGACGGCCTGCACTTTATGATCGAGGACGGTCGCCGCGCGCCCATTTCCATCAAGTACATGATGCCCTCGTGCGTGCCCGCGCTGCCCGATGAGCAAGCGGGCGCTGTGATTACCGCCGCTGACATGCAGGCGTTTTTTGCCGAGCATCCGGGCGATGTTTTTGGCCTGGGCGAGATGATGAACCTGCCGGGTGTCTTTATGGCCGACCCCGAGACCTGTGCTCGCATCGATGCTGCCAACCAGACGCCGTCCAAGCAGGTCGACGGCCATGCACCGCTCGTTGCCGGCAAGGACCTTAATGCCTATGCCGCGGCGGGCATTATCGCCGATCACGAGTCGACGATTCCCGAGGAGGCGCTCGATAAACTGTCTCGTGGCATGTACGTGATGCTGCGCGAGGGCACGTGCAGCCATGACCTGGCCAATCTGTCGCCGATGCTGCTGGAGAACCCCGCGCGCGCCCGCCGCTGCTGCTTTGCGACTGACGACCGCGCCCCTTCCGATGCGCTTGCGACTGGCATGATCGACAATGCCTGCCGCGTGGCGATTGAGGCCGGTATCGACCCCGTGGTCGCTATCTCTATGGCGTCCCTCTCCACGGCCGAGGCGTTTGGCCTGGATCACGGCTGCCGCGACCCGCACGAGCTGCGTGGTGCGATTGCCCCGGGCAAGCGTGCCGACCTGCTGGTGCTCAATGACCTGACGTTTGCTACGGCTCCGCATCGAGTATATGCCGCCGGCGCTCTGGTGGCGCAGGACGGCACCTTTGTGGGCGAGATCTCACCCGAGATGGCCGAGGTTGCGGCCCTTGCCGATGAGCTGCGCGCCTCCGTTAAGCTGCCGAAGCTTTCGCTCGACGTGTTTGACTATGCCTTTAAGCCGGGCGAGGCCGTTATCGATGTCATCCCGGGTATGGCTATCACGGGTATGGTTCGCCCCGAGAGTGCCGAGGGCCTGCGCCGCATTATGCTGATCGAGCGCCACGGCCGCGGCGTGTCGCTGCAGGCCGAGGGCGCCGACGGTGACGGCCCCGCGGGTCTGGGCTTGGTTGGCAAGCATATCGGTCGCGGCTGGGTGCGCGGCTTTACCATCACGGGTGGCGCCATTGCCTCCACGATTGGCCACGACTCGCACAACGTGTGCGTGGTGGGCGACAATGCGGCGGATATGATGGCTGCCGTTGAGGCCGTGGGCCAGGGCGGCCACGTGCTGGTGCGCAACGGCGAGGTCGTGGCGCGCATTCCGCTGGCGCTCGGTGGCCTTATGAGCGAGGGCACGGCCGAGGATGTCGCCGCGCAGCACGACGACTTTATGGTCAAGGCACGTGCCATGGGTATTGAGCCGCCGCTCGATCCCATCATGGGCATCATCTTCCTGCCCCTGCCGGTCATCCCGACGCTCCGCATCCGCCCCGAGGGCATGTTCGACGTCACGACCTTCACCTACGCCGACTAGTCATCGGGGACGTTCTTAAACGACTATCCGTCGGGGTGGCGTGTCGCCTGACGCCGCGACCGTGAGACCTCTGGCATGTGTGAGCTATTTGCCAGGTCCTTGTAACGTTTACGCCCGCGGAGTCTTATTTGAGCTCCCTTTGGGTACGTTGGAATCGGATACACGTTCGATTCCAACAAGCCCGAAGGGAGCTTTTCTATGTTTAAACTGATTGCATCCGATATGGACGGCACATTGCTTGACGAAAACGGCCAGGTGCCTCCCGAGACCTACGAACTGATTCTGGCGCTACACGAGCATGACGTGCATTTCGCCGCATCGTCAGGTCGTCGCTACGATCGCCTGTGCGAGTTCTTTGCGCCCGTTCGCGACAAGATGGACTTTGTCGCAGCTAACGGTGCCCAGGTCTTCGCCGACGGCAAAATGGTAGACCGCGAGGTGTATTCGCACCTGGCGATTCGAAGGCTCGCCCAGGCCGTCGCGACGTTTCCCAATTTGCATCTTGCGCTCTTTGACCGAACCAAGTCCTTTTTGCTCGATGACGAGAGCAAGTTCGTGCGCGAGGTCGATAAGGACCTTCCCAATGCCGAACGCATTTGGGAGCTGCCCGATCCCAGCGTAAATATCATCAAGGCGAGTATCTTTTGCGATGACGGTGCCGTTATGGACAGCGCCTACGTACTACAGCGCGAACTTGGTCAGCTCTTTACTTTTGCGCCTTCGGGCAACGCGTGGATCGATGCCATGCAGCCTGGTGTGTCGAAGGCCTCGGGTATCGCGCAGCTCGCGGAGCATTACGGCATTGGTCGCGACGAGGTCATGGCGTTTGGCGACTCGATGAACGACTACGAGATCATTCGCTTTGTCGGCACGGGCTGCGCGATGGAAAATGCGCGCCCCGCGCTTAAGGCGGTGGCCGATCGCGTGGTGGGTTGTAACCGCGACCACGCCGTCCAGCAGGAGCTCCGTCGCGTGCTGGAGAGTCTCTCCTAATCCGGCAGATGGGGACGTTCCTTTTCTGCCGACAGTGGGGGACGGTCCTTGCAGCTTTTTGCGAAGAGTGTCCCCAGTGACTAGTCGTTTAAGAACGTCCCCAATGACTGACCAATGACTAGGCGAGGGCGGCCATGATGGTGCGGGCGACGCCGTCGTGGTCGTTGTCGTATTCGGTGATGGCGTCGGCGGCCTCGCGATCTTCGGGCTCGGCGTTGATCATGGCCATGCCGTGGCCCGCTGCCTGCAGCATGGGGATGTCGTTGATGTTGTCGCCGAACGCCCAGGCGTTGGTGAGGCGCTCGCCCAGGTGCTCACACAGCCACGTGAGGGCCGTTCCCTTGGTGGTGCCTTCGCCCATAACCTCGATATTCATGGCGTACGAACGCGTGACCTCAATGCCTCCGAGCGTGTCGAGCGCCGCCGCGATGGCGTCGCGATCGGCGGGGTCGTGCCAGTACATAGCGATGCGTTCGAGCGCCTCGACCTCGTCGATTTTGCTGTCGATATTCATGTCGATCGGCGTTCGTGTGCGCTTGAGCGAAGCCGCGATGTGGGGGTCGCCGCCACAGAACTCATCCAGACGCCCGTATAGCGAACGGGGGAGGAAGCACTGCCCATCCGCGAAGATATCGAAGGTCACATCGTGGCCGGCGGCAATGCGATGGATGCGGTGGGCAATGCCACGGTCGAGCGGACGGCTCAAGATGCACGTGGCGCGCGAGGCGTCGGTGGGCGTATCCTCGTCGAGCTGCCAGACGCTGGCGCCGTTGGCACAGACCGCGTAATGCACGGCGGGATGGGCGAGAATGGGCTCAAAGATGCCCGACAGTGGACGTCCCGTGCAGGGAACAAACTCGATGCCACGACGTACGAGCTCGTCGAGCATCGCCCAGGTGGCATCGCTCATTTGCTTATCGCTCGTCAGCAGCGTCCCATCCATATCGGAAAACACAATCATTTGATGCAGCCCTTTCTACTGGCATAAAAAGCGTGGCCGAGGGCTTGGGTCCCTGGCCACGCTCGAGTTCTATAACGGTCCGCGTCCTAGCGGTCGGCGAGCGGCTTGTACTCCAGCGGCTCGATCACCGGACGATAGGCCGGGCGAATAATACGGTGCGCGCAGAAGAGCTCTTCCATGCGGTGTGCCGACCAGCCGGCCATGCGGGCGACGGCGAATAGCGGCGTAAAAAGCGTCTCGGGTACGCCGAGCATCTTGTAGATAAAGCCCGTGTACAGGTCGATGTTGGCGCAGATGGGCTTGGTCATGCCGTGGTCGCGCATCACCTGCGGTGCCAGGCGCTCGATGCGCTCGATGAGCGCGAATTCATCGCCCAGGTCCTTCTTGGCGGCAAGTGTGCGCGCGTAACGGCGGCACACCTCGGCGCGCGGGTCGCTCAGCGTGTAGACGGCGTGGCCCATGCCGTAGATGAGACCCGTGCCGTCGAAGGCCCGCTTGTCGAGGATCTTGCCCAGGTAGGCTGCGACCTCGTCCTCGTCCTCCCAGTTGGAGACATGCGCGCGGATGTCCTCGTGCATAGACACGACCTTGGCATTGGCACCACCGTGGCGCGGGCCCTTGAGCGAGCCGATGGCCGCGGCGTAGGCGGAATACGGGTCGGTGGCCGAAGACGACAGCACGCGGCAAGCGAAGGTGGAGTTGTTGCCGCCGCCGTGCTCGGCATGCAGCATGAGCATAACGTCGAGCAGCATCGCCTCATCGCGGGTGAACGCCATGCCGCCGCGCAGGACCTGTAGGATGGTCTCGGCGGTGGAGAGACCGGGCGTGGGGTGCGGCACGTGAACCTCGGAGCCGCGAAGCTTGGCGACCGAGGCCATGTGTGCGAAGGCGGCGATGCGCGGGAGACGTGCGAGCATGGAAATGGCGACGTCGATTTCGTGCTCGGGCGTGATCACGTCTGGTTCGGCATCGAAGGCGTAGAGCAACAGTACGGCGCGCTGGAGCACGTTCATGATGCTCGACGACACCGTGGTCATAGGGAACTCTTTAACGTACTCGTCGCTCAGATGTCTAAAGGCGCCCAGGCGCTCGCAAAAGCCGTCGAGCTCTTCCTTGTTGGGCAGCGAACCCGTGATAAGCAGATAGGCGACTTCCTCATAGCCGTAGCGATTCTCGGCCTGGGCATTGTTGACCAGATCCTCGATGCTGTAGCCGCGAAGCGTGAGCTTGCCCTGATCGGGCACGACCTTTCCGTCGACCTTGTTGTAGCCGTGCACATCCGAGATACGAGTGAGACCCGCGACCACGCCCGAGCCGTCGGCATTGCGCAGGCCGCGCTTGACATTGTGCTCGACAAACAGGCCCTCTTCATAAGGGTCGGTCGGAAGGCCGTGGTAGAGGCTTTCGCTCTCAGACGAAATCTGGCGGCTTGCTTCGTAATCCAGAACCAGTCGGCTCAAGTGATCATCGAAACGGTAATAGATTTTCTTGGCGTCGTAGGCCATGCGCGCTCCTCTCCGGGCCGCATCGGGGTGGCTTGCATGGGCATGCGCGTGTCAGGCAATCCCCGGCGGCTTGCTCGCTACAAGCGGTACATAAAGTTAAAGACGTCCTCGCGCTGGATGGACACGTTGACGCCCGAAAGCTCGCCGGCCTCGGCCAGCGCCTTCTGCAGCTCGGCGAAGTCGAGCTTGGACTCGGCGGTATCGGCCAGCATGGTCATGGTGAAGATGTCCTCGATAATGGACTGCGTGATGTCGCGGATGTCGACGTTGGCCTCGCCTAGGACACGGGTGACGCCGGCGACGATGCCGGGGCGGTTCTTGCCAAGGACGGTGATGACGATACGGGAGGACGAGATCTCGGCCATGGGAAACCCTTTCGCGTGATTGCGGCGCGCGCGGGGCGCTCCGCTACGGTACAGTGTTCATCATTGTACCTGTCTGGCGCAAAAAAGGCGCGCTCGCTGCGGCGTTACATGCCTGCAACATGAGCGTAAGGGGGAAGGCCGTACGGGGAAGAGCCGTCTGGCGCGTGTCCGGCTCGTGTTGGGTTGATTTCCGATCTCAGCCGAACACATTGAGCGGACAGGCCGTTCCCGCAGTCAGCCGAACGCCTCCGACGGCTGATTCCGAACTGGAAGCGGAGGGCATCCCCGCCCTTCGGTAGGGGATACCGCTCCGCGGCGCATGCCGCGGGCGGCGCCCCTATCGGACCACCGTGACCTCAGTTGGGATGGGCCCAGCACTGCCGCGTACTCGGTGAGCTAGAGCCAACTGTTCGTCTTCACGTCGCGTATGGCGATATTTCGGTCGTCCGGCTCGGTGATGCCGTAGCCGAACGCCTGGAGCGTCTCGATGGACTCCTGGATCCTCTGTTGGAACATGGGGCCCGAATCGACCCTCGGCCCGAGGTGCCCGCGCCAAAGGCACGGCGTGGCGCGCAGCATGTTATGGATTTTGGAGATGGGCTCGATGTCGGCGTAGACGTTGAGCGTCGCCATGGCGTCCTTGTGGCCGAGGATCGATTGGAGCGCCTTGATATCGCCGCCTTGGCGGATCCACTGCGTTGCGAACGTGTGGCGAAGGCCGTGGAACGTGATCAGCTCGTCGTTGGTGCCCATGAGGCCGTTGGTCTCCGAGAACGTCTTGAACGCCCTGCGGATATAGCTTGTCGTCGCGAAGGTCGCGCCCGGCTCCGACAGGATGTAGCAGTCCCCGATCTCGACCGCCCCGGTAAGGCCGCGCAAGCGCAGCTTTCCGCAGTCGATCTCGTGGGTCTCCTTCAGGAAGGGGAGTAGGCCGACCGGGTCGATGGGGATACCCCTGGCGTCATGGGTCTTGGTGTCCTTGATGAACGAACCCATTCCCTTCGCGTACGCCACCGAGTGTCTGATCGAGATCAGGCCCGTCTCGAAATCCACATCGCACCACCGAAGGCCGCAGACCTCGCCGATTCGCATCCCCGTGTGCAGGGCGAGTACGACCGCCCTCTAATCCTCGGCGGACCAATCGAGTCCGAACTCCTTTCGGGCATCCTCTTCGCTCATGACTTCGAGAAGGTCTCCGGGTTGGCAACGAAGGGCGAGGCATAGCTGCTCGAGTGTGTTGAAGCGAATGCCGCGAATATGCCCTTTTTTAATACGGGACAGGTTCACGGGCGTGGTTCCAATCCTTTCGGCAAGTTCGTTCGAGGAAATCTTTCGCTCGGCCATGATCTTGTCGAGGCGAACAATTACGGGCATGGCGTTTCCTTACGCAATCTCGTCGGAGTCGAGGTACAGCTCTCGAGCGTACAAGAAGAGTTGGGAAAGCATGAACAAGACGATGCCGAGAACCAGAGAGGTCCAGTCGAATGATGAAGCGATCTCTTGGGCGCCGACGGCCCCCTCGCCGCCAAACATCGAAACGGAGGTTTTGAGTGAGCCGGCGTAGAGGCTGGTGGCAGCTTGAACAACGAAGAGAATGCCGAGCACCTTCAAGCATGTCGCAGACCCTTTCTTGAAGGGGTCTCCGCTCTTGATCGTCCACACGAGAACGGCGCTGAGGATGGTCGTAGCGATACCGATGACGGCAGGGACCAATGTCGAGATCGCAAGGGCTGGATACGCGGGGGAGTCTGCAATTACAGGGTTGTCGAGCACTTCGATTGCTGGCTTTAAGGAGAACGCCACTTGTGCGATGGCGGTGACGCAAAGGGCCGCAGAGGCTATCGCACATGCGATGCGGAAGGAATGAAGCCGGGGAGTGCGATTGTCGGAACTCATAATAACCTCCGAAGAATTTAAAAAACTCAGGTTACTTTTTAACAGTTTATGTTAAATTGACTTTGCCGGCAAGTAATCAAAGCAGCTGCAATCGTAACCCCGCGCATCGAGTTGAATCGTGTTGAAACGAGCTGGTGATACGTATGCTCAAGATCTCGAAGGCAATCTTTAGGTCGCTCCTCTCCTCCAGGTCGCTCTGTATTGCCGTTGTTGCGTTGATGGTTCTTTGTACTTTGCCCGTCTTCAGGAGCGCGGCTGGCATCGACGGACGGGTTGAATACCTCGAGTCGGGAATAACCCGTGTTGAGCAGGAATTGTCAGCATCCTATGCGGATGCGCTTGTGAATGCGGGGGAGGAGGGCGTCTATACCTCTTCATCAAGCATGCCCGCGCTTCTGTACCCTCTTGCCGCGGGGCGTCTTGTCTTGGCGCCGCTCTCTCCTCTGCTTCCGTTTCTGCAGGTATCGGATGGAGCGTACTCCTTTTATGACGGATCGAAGGAGTACTTGCTATGGGCCGCAACGGCCGTTGCCGTCTCGTTCCTTGCCGCGCGTCTTAACAAACGCGAAAAGCTCATCATCCAGGCACCGATGGGTGAGCTGGACAGGCTTGTTGCATCGAGCGTATGGGCGAGTGTTTTTGCGATGCTTGCCGTCTTTGCCATCAATCTTCCAGGGATAATCGCCACGCTTGTGAAGAATGGCCCGGGCTCGCCGTTCTATCCGATAGGCTACATTCAATATGCGACTCCGGTTATCAAACCGGCTTGGCTGGTGTTCGCGCAGGCGGCCATCTTGCAATTCTTGGTGGCAGCGTTCATCTCGCTTGTCGTTCACCTTGCCGTGAAGATTGCCAATAACCCTACGCTTGGAATCGTGTTCGTATGTGCCCTGATGGGGGTGACGATGGTTCCCGGGTATTACGGAAGATCCATCGCTTTACGTGAGTTCGCCCTGTTGAATCCCCTTTCGTATGCGAACACCGAGTTGACCGTCGGCGCCTATAGCCCGTACCCGACAACGCAGATAGTGAATCTGCCTGGACTTTGCTTCGAGCGTGGCGCGATTGCCCTCGTATGCGCAATCGGGATCGAGGTGCTGGCAATTAGCCTGCTTTGCGTTGCTGGAAAGAGCGGCTGCGCGCGCCCGATGCCCCCGATTTGTCTTGAGAGAGGTTCCTTCACCGCATCGAGAGCGGCAACTCGTTCGAGCGCTTGTGCCTCCGCCGTTGCATACGTAAGAACGATGGGGAAACTGCTCCTGCATTCTCCTGCCCTCGCCGTATGCGCGATTGCAATGTCGACGACGATGCTGGCCCCGGCTCTGGTCGAGGTGTTTCCTGACGCTGATGACGTTTCCGCTGTTCGGTATAGGGATGGGGAGCTCCGTTCAATAGATCGGTATCTAGAGCAGGACGCTGCGAATATGGATGTCGAGGGCAAAACGGCCCTGGAAGACATGCGAGATGCTCTTTCGGGTTTTGTGTACGCGCCTACGCCTGCGGAGGGGTTTCGAAGCCTTGCGACGTACGAGCGCGCTCGAGGCGAACTGGGCGCGGCAGATGCGACCCTCCTGCAATCGATCGGAATCGAGCCGGAGACTCCTTCTCGTGCGGAGGCGCGCGCCCTTCTGCTCGAGTCGATCGCGAGCTTGCCGGACCCCAAGGTTTACGAGTTAAGTACGAAGATGCCCCCATTAATCCTCCTTTCGTATTTCCAGGCAGCGCTTCCTTCCTTGTTTTGGCTGTTGCCCGTGGTTGTCACATCGCTTGCGTGCACCCACCTGCAGTGCCGTTCCCTTCTGGTTTTCCAAGTCCCCGCAACAGCGCATGTGCGTTTTCTGACGGCTGTTGCGTTGTCTCTCCTGCTTGGCTTGACGCTGCTTTTGGTGTCGATGGTTCCCGCTGCAGTTGTGTCCGCGATTAAGAACGGTGCGGGTGGATCGGAGTATCCCGTCGCTCTCATTCGAGCGGGGGCTTCGACAACGTCCATGGTGGGGGAGGCGGTGTTGCGTAGCGTTCCGTTGCTGGTCATGGCATACGGCGTGATTTCCGTCGTCGCTGCGTTGACAGCAGCGATTAGCCGCAGCCCCGTTGTCACCGGAGTGGTTTGCGCGGTTCTCTTGGTGTTGGGTTCGTTGAGCGCTCATGTTGAAAGCGCGGGCATGGGCGCCGCGCTGCTGGCTCCATTCGCCTCGTTTGATCCCGCTTCCCAGGTGGGGACGATTGGGTTCCTTGGGCGAGGGACGAACGCGATGCCTTTAGGAGAGGTCGTCGGCGCATCGGGCGCTCTGCTGGTGGTCTTGGGCGCCGTATCTCCGTTGTTGGTGCGCCTGGGTGTTCCGAAGATCGAAAGGGGATGATCTCGATGATTCGCCTTCAAACGCTGACGATTTCTTATGGAAAGAAGGTGCTCGTAGATTCGGCGGACGCCGAGTTTGCCCCGGGTACGGTCTACGGTCTCGTCGCTCCAAACGGGCATGGAAAGACGACGTTGCTGCGTGCGATGGCAGGTTTGCCGGGTCCTCGCGTGGACGGGGACATCGTTCTGGATGAGGTACAGGGTGCGGCTGCGAGAGAGGTCCGTTCTATGATCTTCTATGCACCTGGTGAGGGAACGCTGCTGTATCCCGGATTGCGTGCGGAAGATCACCTCAAGATGGTTTGCGATATGTGGCCGCATGCTCGTGATATCGAGGAGGTAGTGGAGCAAACGCAGATGGGCGAGTTCGCGAAGATGAGGATCCGCACTCTGAGCCAGGGCATGAAGCAGCAGCTTACCCTGGCGATTGCGTATGCGACGGGCGCGCGGTACCTTCTATTAGATGAGCCCATGAACGCGCTCGACCCCAGCAGGGTGGACTTGCATTCCGGGATTCTCAGGAAGCTGGCCGATTCTGGTACGTGCATCATCATGTCATCCCACATCTTGGATTCGGTCGATAGGCTGTGCGATGAGATTCTGTTTTTGAAGGATGGGAGGCTCATTAGAAGCATTCCGCAAGATGATGCTGCGCCGAAGTCTCCCGGATCCCATTTCGCAAGGCCTGCCGGACGCGCCGAGGGTGCGCTAAGCGCGTATCGGCGGCTCTACGGAGAGGGCGGGTAGAAATGCAAGTTAATAATCTATGTGGTCGATATGCCGTTAAACCCGCAT
>URIE01000052.1 GCA_900547805.1 uncultured Collinsella sp. | reverse complement strand
CCAAGAGAGGTGATTCCATGAGAATCGATAAGCTAGCAATGACGTCGCGCGAGGCGCTGCAGACCGCCATGAGCACGGCTGCCGATGCGCAGGCCGGCGCGGTGGAGCCCATTCACATGCTGTCCGCCCTACTTGGTGCCGGCGAGCGCAATATCTCCGTGATCATCGAGCGCATCGGTGCCGACCCGGCCCAGCTTGCGCGTTCCACACAGGACACCATCGAACGCGCGCCCAAGGTTTCGGGCGAGGGCCAGCAGATGGGCCTGTCCAATGAGCTCGTCCGCGTCATCGAGAAGGCCGAGAAGAAGGCCACCAAGATGGGCGACAGCTTTGTGGTGACCGAGCATTTGCTGATGGCGCTTGCCGAGGACAAGGGCGAGGCTGGTCGTGTGCTGCGCGACGCCGGCGTTACCAAGGAGCGCATCGAGCAGGTCTATGAGGAGCTGCGTGGCGATGACCGCGTGACGTCTGCCGAGGACAAGACCCAGTTTGAGGCGCTGGAGCAGTATGGCCGCAACATCTGCGACCTGGCCCGCGCCGGCAAGCTCGACCCGGTCATCGGCCGTACCGACGAGATCCGTCGTACTATTCAGGTCCTGTCCCGCCGCACCAAGAACAACCCCGTGCTCATCGGCGAGCCGGGCGTCGGCAAGACGGCCATCGTCGAGGGCATCGCCCAGCGTATCGTGGCCGGCGACGTGCCGAGCACCCTGCGCGACCGCGACCTCATCGAGCTCGACATGAGCGCGCTGGTCGCCGGCGCCAAGTACCGCGGCGAGTTCGAGGACCGCTTGAAGGCCGTGCTCAAGGAAGTCCAAAAGTCCGAAGGCAAGGTCATCCTGTTCATCGATGAGCTCCACACCATCGTGGGCGCGGGTGCCGCCGAGGGCTCCATGGACGCCGGCAATATCCTCAAGCCGGCGCTCGCTCGTGGCGACCTGCACGCGATCGGCGCGACCACGCTTGACGAATACCGCAAGTACATCGAGAAGGACGCGGCGCTCGCCCGTCGTTTCCAGACCGTTATGGTGAGCGAGCCTACCGTCGAGGACACCATCTCGATCCTGCGTGGCCTCAAGGAGAAGTACGAGATCTTCCACGGCGTGCATATCACCGATAGCGCGCTCGTGGCCGCCGCCGACCTCTCCGATCGCTACATCGCTGACCGTTTCCTGCCCGACAAGGCCATCGACCTGGTCGATGAGGCTGCAAGCCGCCTGCGCATGGAGCTCGACAGCATGCCGGTCGAGATCGACGCCACCACGCGTCAGCTCACCCAGCTGCAGATTGAGGAGCAGGCGCTCATGAAGGAGACCGACGACGCCTCCAAGGAGCGTCTGGAGGCCCTGCGCCAAGAGATTGCCGAGGTCCAAGAAAAGCTCAACGTGCAAAAGGCCGGCTGGCTCAACCAGAAGAACGCCATCGACCACGTGCAGGAGCTCAAGGGACAGCTCGACGAGGCCAAGAGCGAAGAGGAGCGTGCGACGCGCAACGGCGACCTGGTCCGTGCGTCCGAGCTGCGCTACTCCGTGATTCCGGGCCTGCAGCAGCAGATTCAGGATTCCGAGGCTGCGCTCGAGGCGCAAAAGCAGCAGGACGGCGAGGGCCTCAACGAGCAGGTGACCTCCGATGAGATCGCTGAGGTCGTGAGCGCTTGGACCGGCGTGCCGGTCTCCAAGATGATGCAGGGCGAGCTCGACAAGCTGAAGGGCTTGGAGGGCGAGCTGCATAAGCGCGTCATCGGCCAGGACGAGGCGGTCTCCGCTGTCGCCGCGGCCGTGCGTCGCAGCCGTGCGGGCCTCTCCGATCCGGACAAGCCCATCGGCAGCTTCTTCTTCCTGGGCCCCACCGGCGTGGGCAAGACCGAGCTCGCCAAGGCGCTTGCCGAGTGCCTGTTCGATGACGAGCGTGCGCTCGTGCGTATCGACATGTCCGAGTACATGGAGAAGTTCAGCGTCCAACGTCTGATCGGTGCGCCTCCGGGATACGTGGGTTACGACGAGGGCGGCCAGCTTACCGAGGCCGTGCGCCGTCGTCCGTACTCCGTGATTTTGCTCGACGAGATGGAGAAGGCTCATCCGGATGTCTTTAACGTGCTGCTGCAGGTGCTTGATGACGGCCGTCTGACCGATGGCCAGGGTCGCCAGGTGTCCTTCAAGAACACGATCATCATCATGACGTCTAACGTGGGCTCCAAGGCCATCGCCGATCTGTCCGGTAAGGACGAGGAGGAGATGCGCCATCAGGTCGACGCCGCCATGGCTCAGACCTTCCGCCCCGAGTTCCTCAACCGTATCGACGATATCGTGGTGTTCCATCCGCTCGGCATGGCGCAGATCGAGAAGATCGTCGACATCCAGCTTGCCGACGTCCGCGCGCGTCTGGCCAAGGAGCGCATGACGCTTGCCATCACCCCGGCGGCCAAGCAGATGCTCGCCGTGGGTGGCCTGGACCCCGTGTTCGGTGCCCGTCCGCTCAAGCGCCTGGTCCAGCGCGAGGTCGTGGACGCCATCGCCGCCGCCATCATCGACGGTACGGTGCGCGAGGGCGATCAGGTGACGGTCGATGCCGACAAGGACGGCGGCTTTACCGTCGTGTGCGACAACACGCCGTCTGCTACCTACGAGGTCCCCGACGCCGAGTAGATTTATGGGACATGCCTTAAAATCTGCCAGCCGTCTCTAAACGCCAAGGGCGGCGGATCCAATTGGGTCCGCCGCCCTTTTTCGTGCGACAATCGATAATGTTGAACACGATTGCATGGCAAGGAGATATGCAGATGATAGACAAGAACAAGACGAATGCGCCGGTCGCCAACGCCGCGCCGGCCGCACCCAAGCCTGCACCCAAGCCTGTGCCCAAGCCGCGCGACCCCTACATCCGTGCCGAGAACGAGGATGACGACGGCTACGATCCTTATAGCGATCGTCGCCCCGAGCGCGAGCCCCTCTTCGAAGCCGACCCCTGGCGTTAAGTAGCTCATTTGGGACGGGGCTTTTTTAGCTACTTTGTTTTCGGCTAGAGGCGTTCATGCCTGCCCCCCCTCGGCCGCTCGATATCCTCCGGGAGGGGCCACTAATAGAAAACTTGCTTATCCATTAATCAAGATACGCATAATCTTGCTCTCCTGCTAATCAAGAATCGTTATAATCTTGATTAGCAGGAGAGCAAGATTGGAGAATTATGGCATTCAACGACTTGGTGGCTCAAAAAATAAAGGACTTTGAGCAACAGGGGATTCCGCAGGTCTTTGAGCGCGACCTTGATCTGGGCAACCCGCAGGAGCCAAAGCGCGACAACATCGTATATGTGATTGTGGGCGCCCGTCGTTGTGGAAAGACGTATCGCCTGTATCAGGAGATACGGCGGCTTCAGGGCCAAGGCGTCGAGCTTGACCGGATGCTATATTTCAATTTTGAGGATGAGCGCTTGCGTCCGTATGAGCCATCGCTACTAGCGGACGTGCTCGATACATTCTATGCACTATATCCTGCTGCTCGAGGCGAGGGCGCCTACCTTTTCTTTGACGAGATCCAGGAAATACCCGAATGGGGTGCGTTTCTGCGACGCGTGGTCGATACGGAGAAGGCGACCGTTTACGTGACGGGATCTTCTTCTAAGATGCTGTCCTCAGAACTTAAGAGCGAGTTCAGGGGCCGTTCTCTTGTGCGAGAGCTTTTTCCGTTGAGTTTTTCGGAATACGTCCGATATAAGACGGGGAGCGTTCCTGAGTCGAACGCACCCTTCTCCTCGAGCGATGCAGCGTTGCTCCGACACCATCTGGTCGGATATCTCGAGCGAGGGGGATTCATCGCGACACTTGAGCAGACGCCCGCAGACGCGATTCAGCTGCTACAGGAATATGCGTCGCGAACGGTCGCCATGGACGTCGTTGAACGTTACGACGTCAAGAACCCCCGTTTGGCCTCGCTGTTTCTGGCGCGGTGCATGGCATCTTCGGGACGAGAGCTGTCAGTGAACAAAGTGTACAACGAGTTCAAGAGCAGACAGATATCCGTCAGTCGAAATACGCTCAGCGACTTACTTGAGTATTACGAGGACGCCTACCTGCTGTTTTCGGTGCCGGAGTTCACGCGTTCGCTTGCAAATAATACGCGGTCTGCGTCTAAGGTCTACGCCGTCGATCCTGCGATGTTCGGAGCGTTCTCCCCCGCATCGGCATTGGATCATGGTCAGAGGCTCGAGACCGCGGTGTTCAATGCGCTCAGAAGAAGGACCCCCGCCGTGCGGCCCGGTTCGGTTTGCCGCCTGCTGATTAAAGATAAGAATAAAAGCCATGAGGTGGACTTTGTGGCTGGGGATGCACTGCTCATGCAGGCTTACGGCCTGATTCAGGTAAGTGTGGATATGACAAGCGAGAAAACGCGCGAGCGCGAAATTGCCGCGCTCGATGCCGCGATGGCCCAGTTTGATCTTGGCGAGTCGGTAATCGTTACCATGGATGAGCAGGCCGATATTCCATGCAAACACGGCGTGGTACATGCTGTGCCCGCATGGAAGTGGCTCCTTTCCTAATCGTCTATGGATTTGCGAGGCCAGGACTCAGGTGTCATGGTCCGCTAGTCCTGGGCCTTGATGCTCGGCAGGAGAATCTGGGCGAGGTAGTCGGTCTCGAGTTTGGTCGCAGCGTCGGCCTTGCCGTCTTTGCCGACCAGTACGTTCTTGATCTGGCTATAGGTGTAGCGGTTGCCGGTCGTGAGCTCGACAAGCTCAATGGCCGAGTCCATAGGGTAGGTCGACACGGGATTCTGCGTCCGTCCGTTGATGGTCTGGGGCACCACGTACGGATAGACGGGACCGCTGGCGTAGACGGTATAACCGTTGCCTAGGTTGGCCGCACCCAAAACCGTATCGCCCTCATCGGGCGTAAAGCTCTCGCCCTCGCGCACTGCGACGAGCGTCACAATCGGTGTATCGCTGTCGCCGGCAAGATAGATGCATAGCGTGCTGCCATTTTGCCAAGTCTCGACCTTGCCGTACCACTCGACGGGGATATCGAGCTGGTAGAGGTCGGTTGCCTTGTGGCGGGCGTCGGCATCACGGGCCGCCTGTGCCTTTTGCGCGCTCACGGCATTGACGGCGGCGTCGCGCCGCGCGGTTGCCGCCTGCTGGAGCACCTTGGCGGTGGCGGCGGAGCTCGCGCCTCCCTCCTCGGCATATTTGGCGGCGGCATCGATCTGGTCGTCAGTCACCGTGTCGGCCGAAGGCACCTTGAGCTTAAAGGCGGCCTGGCTGCTTAGGTCCTGTCCGTCGCTCTTGATCGTGACCTGCGCCTTGGTGGTCGGGACGGTATAGATGGTGCCGTCGGCCGCGATGGGAGAGGCAGCGATGGAGAGCGTGTAATCGCCGGGCAGCAGTTTGATGCCGCGGCCGTGCTCGTCAACATAGAGCGTTTCGCTCACGGATGAGCCATCAGCGTCCTGACCGCTCACCTGTACGGGAATCTTAGAGCTGGTGGAACAGTCGAGGCCCGCGGCATGCACGCCAATCTGCACCGACATCATCGTGTGGGCATTGGCGGCGACAGCGGCAGCCTGCTCTTGCTGATATCCGTTCCAGGCAGCATAGCCTGCACCGCCGGCGACGAGCGCGGCGGCCACGATACCGGCGACCATCAGATTGCGGCGCTTGGGCGACATCTTGCGATGACGAACCTCGGCCTCGCGTGCCGAGGGAACGGACGGTAGGGGAATATCGCCCATGGCGATGGTCTCGTCCACGGCTGGTGCGGAACCCAGGCCAGGAAGCTCGCGGGTCAGCGAATCCTCGGCCGGCAAGCTGTCGAGCAAGACGGTTTCCTCGCCCGTGTCGGATTCGGGCTGATTGCCGGCCTCGCTTTCGGTGTCTTCGTGACCTGCCTCGTCTTCGGTGGGCGCGGCGCCATCGTCTTTTGCATCCTGATCATCGAGCTGCGCCTCGATTTCCGGCTCATCCTGCACATCAACGCTCGAATCGTCAAACGTAATCTCGGCCAGCGCGATCTGGTCTAGACTCTCCAGGGCCTCGGCACACGCTTCTGCATCTTGGACCGCATCCTCTTGGCCCATCGTCTCATCTTTCATATATCCCCCAAGCTCAATATCGGGACAACAATGTACCCAAAAACGGGGCTCCATAGAGCCGCCGCATGATTTGAAATCCGATTTTATATATGCGCGTGTTTTTGAATAGATGAATAGAGGCGCAACGACAAAAAGCCCCCGGAAAGCGAGCGAAACGCTTTTCGGGGGCTCTGCGAGACATTGGATTGAAAGGCCTGGTGAGCGGGCCTATGCCCAAGTGCCAACAGCGGCCAACATGTTACTCGGCGTGTGCGTAATCAACCTTGGCGCGGCGAGCGGTGGCCTTCTCCCAATCGCTGGTGCCCTCAAAGACATCCTGCTTGTAGGGATTGCGGCCGAGCTTCTTGGCGCGGTAGGCGATGTAGATGATCGCGGCGATGTTGGCGACCAGCGCGGCGATCGAGACCGCGGTAGCGGCGCCGGGGTCGAGCGTGGAGTGGGTCACAAAGATGGACTCCTCCTGGAAGTACGGGAACACCTGGGCAAACATGCACCAAATGGCCAGCGTAAAGGCGCGGTTCTGGATCCAGCCGCCCTTGTTCCAGATAAAGGCGGCGACGGTGGGCGCCAGCAGCAGCGCAAAGCCGCAGAACCAGGAGTGGGTGGGCAGGCAGTTGTAGGTGTAGCAGAAGTTCCAGATATCGTAGGCGATGATGTAGACCCAGGTCATATCGGGCCACAGCATATCGGTCTTGTCCTCGGAGGCGTAGACGCTCCACCAACCGGTCATGCAGAAGATGTTGATGATACCGGCGATGCCGTTGAACACGTTGTTCCAGCCGGCCAACTGCGTAGCACCTTCGGAGGTGACCCAGGTGGACTCGCCCAGGACAAAGAAGTGATAGGCGCTTTCAAAGTCGGACACGACGGCGATCATGATGTTGATGGCGACGATCACAAACGGCCATGCGCGGAACCAGTGCGCCTTGCCGATCTTGCCCCACTGGTACTTAATGGCAATGAAGCCCCAGCAACCGGCCAGCGCCGCGTATACCTTGGCGTAGTGGAACCAGCTGTTCTGGTACACATGGGTGGGGTTGGTGAGTGCCCACTCGGCACCCTGCGAGACGCCAATGGCGATGGCGACGCAGTAGATGGTCATGGCCAGCGGAGCCACGCCAAAGATGATTGCCGCGCCCAGCTTGGTGCGGCGGCCGACCTCGTTGAGCACGATCAGGCCAATAAAGACCATGGCCCAGCCGGCCCAGTGGATAAGGGTATCGCTACCCCAAACATCGAACAGCATGCTGCTCTCCTTTCACACGCCCGCGGCCCCTCTTCTGATCGCGGGCAGTTTGGCCAAATGTCGTCAGTTCTGGGGCTTACGCTCCGGATACTTGGCGGTATAGCCCTCGATGTGGAGCGTCGAGGCGATGATTTCCTTGACCGTCTCGTCGGGCACATCGGGGTGCGTGCGGATATACATCAAAAGACCCATGATGAGGGTGTAGAACGTCTCGTAGACATGGTCGATGCGTAGCTCATGATGGGCGACAAAATCCACCACGGTGGTGTCGCAGATATACTGCGCCACACGCTGGACCACGTTGTGCAAAAAGCCGCCGTAGAGCGCGCCGCTGTTGGAGGTCAGAGTGTGCGGCAGTTCGTGGCCGCTGGCGACCAGGCGCTTAAAGAGCGGGGCGACGGTGTCGAGCGCGCCCTCGATATCACCGACGGTGCGGTTGGCATTCCACTGCTCGAGCTCGGAGATAAAGCCGTCGATCGCCTCGTCCATAACAGCGGTGACGGCGGCGTCCATATCGGCAAAGTAGTGGTAGAACAATGAACGCGTGCAGCCGGCTCGCTTGGTCACGGCCGATACCGATAGGTGGGACACGCCCAGCTCGGAGCTTACGGTACGTACGGCATCGAGGATCTCGCGACGGCGTTCGTCGCCCGTCAGGCGCTTTGCCGCGCTATCGGATGCGGGAACGGCATCGACCACAGAGGTATCTGCTGTGTTGTTGCCCATGTTTTTGCCGCCTTTCATCCTCTTTTGCCTGACCGTTCGCCTAACAGTCTTGAATATTGTTGACGGTTCGTCAATACTATTTTTGACACAATGTCAACAATGGCGGGTGAACGGCATGGGGGCATGCCCGGCCTGCAAAAAAAGAGGGGCGCTGCGGCCTCGTCGGGCTGCGGCAAGAGAAGGGACAACCATGATTCTCAACGGACCGGGGATTAGCTACACCGAGCCCGACATCGGTTCGGAGTTCGTGCCGCCGCTGCCGGAGCATCCGCGCGAGGCAATCGTCAAGCTGTGCGAGCACTGCACCAACCGTCTGCTGCATCGCGATGAGCTGCTGGGCTACGAGTACTGGTCGTTTGCCGAGGCCGCAACCGACGAGCAGGCCGAAGTGCTCTGCAAGATGAAGATGCGCCGTCCCTATACGCTGCCCGAGATGGTCAAGCTCACCGGCATGCCCGAAGCCGATATCGAGAAGATGCTCGACGACATGAGCTACACGGGTCTTCTCGAGTACAACTGGGAAAATCCCGAGCGTGCCAAGCAGTGGGTGCTGCCCATGCTGGTGCCGGGTTCCGCCGAGTTCCTCAACATGCGCATGAGCCAGCTCGAGGAGCACCCGGTCTATGCCAAGTTCTTTGAGCAGGCGTCCAAGGGACCGCTGTCCAAGGCCACGCCGATGGTGCCGCCCGGAGGCGCCGGCATCGGCATGCACGTCATTCCGGTCGAGAAGGCCATCGACGCCGCGAGCACCTCGGTGCCTATTGAGCATATCGAGCACTGGCTCGACAAATACGAGGGTAAATATGCCGCCAGCACCTGCAGCTGCCGCGCGAGCCGTCGCGTGATGGGTGAGGGCTGCGCCGACGACCCCGCCGACTGGTGCATTGCCGTGGGCGATATGGCCGACTATGTGGTTGAGACCGACCGCGGCCATTACGTGACGCGCGACGAGGTCTACGACATCCTGCGCCAGGCCGAGGACAACGGCTTTGTGCACCAGATCACCAATATCGACGGCGAGAACAAGATCTTCGCTATCTGCAACTGCAACGTCAACGTGTGTTATGCCCTGCGCACCTCTCAGCTGTTCAACACGCCCAACCTGTCGCGCTCGGCCTATGTCGCCAAGGTCGAGAAGGACAAGTGCGTGGCCTGCGGTCGCTGCGTCGAGGTGTGCCCGGCCGGTGCCGCCAAGCTGGGCCAGAAGCTCTGCAGCAAAAAGGCCGGCGGACAGGTGCCTGAGTATCCGCGCCAGGAGCTGCCCGATGCCACCAAGTGGGACCACACCAAGTGGTCGCCCAACTACCGCAACGACAACCGTATCGAGACGCATGAGTCCGGCACCGCTCCCTGCAAGACGGTCTGCCCCGCGCACGTTGCCGTTCAGGGCTATTTGAAGCTCGCGGCTCAGGGTCGCTATGACGAGGCGCTGGCGCTCATCAAGCGTGAGAACCCGCTGCCCGCCATCTGCGGCCGCGTGTGCAACCGCCGCTGCGAGGATGCCTGCACTCGCGGCCGTGTGGACGCCGCCGTGGCTATCGACGAGGTCAAGAAGTTCATCGCCCAGCGCGATTTGGATACCGCGACCCGCTACGTCCCGCCCGTGGTTACGCCGACGCGCGCTGGCGGCTTTGATCAGAAGATCGCCATCATCGGTGCCGGTCCGGCCGGCCTGTCCTGCGCTTTCTATCTGGCCGAGAAGGGCTACAAGCCCGTCGTGTTCGAGAAGAACGAGCGCCCGGGTGGCATGCTCACCTATGGCATTCCCAGCTTTAAGCTGCAGAAGGATGTTATCGAGGCCGAGGTCGAGATCATTCGCCTGATGGGTGCCGAGTTCCGCTATGGCGTGGAGGTCGGTCGTGATGTGACGCTCGACGAGCTGCGCGCGCAGGGCTTTAAGGCCTTTTACGTGGCCATCGGCTGCCAGGGCGGCCGCCTTGCCGGTATTCCGGGCGAGGATGCCGAGGACGTGACCGTGGCCGTCGACTTCCTTCGCGAGGTTAACAGCGGCAAGATCGATACCCTGTCCGGCCGCACCATTGTGGTGGGCGGCGGCAACGTGGCCATCGACGTTGCCCGCAACGCCTGCCGTTTGGGCTCTGAGCACGTTGAGATGTTCTGCCTGGAGAGCGAGGTCCAGATGCCCGCCAGCGAGGAGGAACGTCGCGAGGCCGTTGAGGACGGCGCTCACATCAGCTGCGGCTGGGGCCCCAAGGAGATTCACCTGGACGAGGCCGGTCGTGTGTGCGGTATCACCTTCAAGCGCTGCACGCGTGTCTTTGACGACGAGGGCCGTTTTGCGCCCGAGTACGACGAGAACGATCTGCGCCGTGTCGATGCCGACCGTGTCGTCATGTCGATTGGCCAGTCCATTGTGTGGGGCGACCTGCTAGCTGGCTCCAAGGTGGAGCTCGGCCGCGGCCAGGGTGCCCTTGCCGATCCCCAGACCTACCAGACCGCCGAGCCAGACATCTTTGTGGGCGGCGACGTCTACACCGGCCCCAGCTTTGCCATCGACGCTATCGCCGCCGGCCACGAGGCCGCGGTGTCCATCCATCGCTTTGTGCAGCCGGGCTCCACGCTCACCATCGGCCGCAATCAGCGCCGCTACACCGCGCTCGACCGCGACGACGTTGTGCTCGAGAGCTACGACAACGCGAGCCGCGAGGTTGCGCATGTGGACCGCGAACGCGAGAAGGCTGCGCCGTTTAGCGAGTACGTCGAGACCTTTACCGAGGAGCAGGTGCGCGCCGAGACCGCCCGCTGCCTGGGCTGCGGCGCCTCGATCGTCGACCCCAACAAGTGCATCGGTTGCGGCCTGTGCACCACCAAGTGCGCGTTCGACGCCATTCACCTTGATCGTGACCGCCCCGAGTGCTCCACGATGGTCAAATACGAGCAAAAGCTCCCGAGCCTTGGCAAGTATGCTTTAAAGCGTGCAATCAAAATCAAGTTCGGTCGTAAATAGGTAACCATGGCGGGTAAGGGGACGGCGCAGACTAGACTTCGCCGTCCCCTTGCTTTGAGTTTGCATCGCATCAACCGTTGTTGAAAGGTTTCTACCTTGCATGAATTGGGAATCGT
>URIE01000051.1 GCA_900547805.1 uncultured Collinsella sp. | reverse complement strand
TACCGTGACCGACACATCCAGCGAACATACCGACGGCCTGCTCCGCATTGGTGAGGTGGCGCGCCTGTTTAACTTGAGCGTGGGCACACTGCGTCATTACGAGCAGCTGGGCCTGCTGGAGCCGGCGCATATCGACCCTACGAGCGGCTATCGCTACTACGGAGCGCGACAGCTCTCCACCCTCAACACCATCAGCAACCTGCGCGTTCTTGACTTGCCGCTGGCGCAGATACGCGAGTTTGTCGCCACGCGCGACGTGAATCTAATGCAGCGCCAACTGGCCCAGCAGCAGGAGCTCATCGAACGCAAGCGCCGCGAACTGGAGCGCGTCTCGCGCAAGATCGATGACCGGCTTGTCTTGTTGCGAGACGCTTTGAATGCCGAACTCGACACCATCCGCGAGACCGAGGCACCCGAGCTTCGATGCGCCGTACCGCGCGAACGTGTCAACCCCACCGACGCCTATGCGCTGGAGTGGCAGATTCGCCAGCTGCAAAAAGGACAGCACGAGACCTTCGTCTTTCCCGGCAATCTGGGCGTGGGCATCTCACCCGAGCGCCTTGCCGCCAGCGACTTTGATGGCTACGACGAGGTCTTTCTGCTGCTCGATGACACGGACGACTACCTGGGAGACGTCGAAGTTCGGCCCGCCGCACGGTGTCTGACCATTAGCTTCCGCGGCACGCACGGGCAGGCGGCCCCGCGCTACGAACGCCTACTCGATTACATGCACGAGCGCAACCTGTCCCCCGCCGGCCCCTCACGCGAAATCGCCCTCATCGACGACATCATCAGCGACGATCCCGACACCTACGTGACGCAGATCACGCTGCCCGTTACTATGCGCGAATAAAGACCTCCCGGATAGCATCGAACTTTCTGGGGTTTTACTCCTCCGGGATTGGAAACGCCCGGATAAACTCTGCGGGCGAAAAGGTCTTGATGGTTGAGCGCACAAAAGCGGCGCGGTCGCGCGTGATGATAAAGTCCGCACCGGCACGCTCGGCCATCGCGCGAATACAACCGTCCTCAAAATCCGGCTCGTCGGAATAGGCAGAGGCAGCGCAAGCTTCTTGGTCGAGAGGCTCTACCGAGTAGCTCTTAAGGCAGTCGCGCACCACCTCGCGGGCGCGTGCCTCCCCGGCCTGTTTGGTGAGAATGTAGTATGCGTCCTTGAGGGAGCAAGCCGAAACCACACCTTCGATAAGCCCCACGTCAACGAATCCCTTGATCGTCTGCGCCGCCGCATGCTCTGGCCGGCCCGGAAGCACGCAGTCGAGCAGATAATTGGTATCGAGAAATACCCTCATAGGTAGCGCTCCCTCGCGACGCGCTTTTCATCTTCAACCGTCATCGTATCGAGCGGCGTTCCCTTTGGCATTTTGGCCACGATATCGAGATACTCCTGATAGCCCTCGTCCTCCGCGAGCATCTCGCGAATCTCCTTCCAGGTTATCTTGGGATGCCACATCGTACCCACGTCTCGCTTGGGCTTGCCCGTGCCGTGCACCGGCTTTGCACCCCCACGCTCCTGGACAGCGTCATATTCCACCGCAACTGGACTTTCATAGTCGAGCGGCACGATTTTGAACAACGGCTTGCTCCGCTTGAAGACCACAACCTCCTCGCCCTCGTTGGCAACCTTATCGGCCACCTGCGTAAGGTTCTGGCGCAGCTCCGAAAACGCGACGGTAACCATAGCGGCTCCTCTCAACATATATCTTTACTGCTAAGTATACATGTTAGTATTAACGTTAACGTGTATAAAATCACTACAATGGGAGCAGCCCCATCGTAGGATCCCTCTATCTTGTCAGTCCATAGCCTTTTGAACGCTTATCGCTCCGAGACGATACCAGTCCACGGAATCCCCCTGATCGGTGCCTTAAGCCTGGGGCACCTGACCAGTCGCCAAGATCTGCTCGAGTGCGTCCTCGTCCAGCACGGGTACACCCAGCTGCTCGGCTTTGGTGAGCTTGGAGCCCGCCTTGGGACCGGCAACCAGGTAGCTCGTCTTCTTTGACACGCTGCCCGAGACCTTGGCACCAAGCACCTTGAGCGCCGCGCCCGCCTCGTCGCGCGTGCGGTTGACGAGCGTGCCGGTCAGCACAAACGTCAGGCCCGCGAGCGGCTGCGCGTCGGCAAGCTCGCCTGCCACACCGGCATCGGCTGCGGCCTGCGCGTGCGCGGCGCCCAAGTCAACCTCGAGCGACAGGCCCGCCTGGCGCAGGCGCTCCAACACAGCAAGGTTCTCGGGCACGGCCAGGAACTGCTTGACGCTCGCCGCGATCTTGGGACCGATGCCCTCGCACTCGGCGATGTCCTCTTCGCTCGCCAGGATGAGCTTGTCAATCGACAGGAATCGCTCGGCGATAACCTCACCCACGCTCTTGCCCACGTGGCGGATACCCAGGGCAAACAGCACGCGACCGAGCGGCTGGCTCTTGGACTTGTTGAGCTCGGCGATAATCTTCTCGGCCGTCTTGAGGCCCACCGGAATGGGGTCGCCCTTCTTGACGCCCTTTTTGCTGTTGGAGCTTGCATAGGTGCGGCCCGTGTCCAGGCCGGCGATGTCGTCGACCGTGAGCTGGTAGAAATCTGCGACGTCATGGATCAGACCGGCGGCGATCATCTTGTCGACGATCTCGTCGCCCAGGCCGTCGACGTCCATGCAGCCGCGGCTCACCCAGTGGAGCAGGCGCTCCTTGAGCTGTGCGGGGCAGTCGATGGAGACGCAGCGGTAGGCGACCTCGCCGTCCTCGTGCACGACCGGGCTGCCGCACACGGGGCAGACCTCGGGCATGTGCCAATCGACCGAATCGGCCGGGCGCTTGTCGAGCACCGGCCCTACGACCTCGGGAATGACGTCGCCCGCCTTGTGCACGATGATGGTGTCGCCCTCGCGCACGTTTTTGCGGCGGATCTCGTCTATATTGTGCAGCGTGGCGCGCGCGATAGTGGAGCCGGCAACCGTCACCGGATCGAATTCCGCGACCGGCGTGAGCACGCCGGTGCGGCCCACCTGAATGCGAATCTCGCGCAGGATGGTCTGCTTTTCCTCGGGCGGGAACTTAAAGGCGATGGCCCAGCGCGGTGCGCGAGCGGTAAAGCCCAGGTCGAGCTGCTGCTGGAAGCTGTCGACCTTTACGACCACGCCGTCAATGTCGTAGTCCAGGTCGCCGCGATGCTCGAGCGCCTGAGCGCAGAACTCGTGGACCTCAGCCGGCGTGGCGCAGCGAGCCACGTTAGGATTGACGCTAAATCCGGCGCTACGCAGCCAGTCGAGGAACTCGCGCTGGCTATGGACGTGCAACGGGTCGGTATCGGCGATGGCATAGATAAAGGTTGCCAAGTCGCGACGCGCCGTGACCTTGGGATCCTTTTGGCGCAGGCTGCCGGCGGCGGCGTTGCGCGGGTTGGCGAAGGGGTCGCGACCCTCGGCATCGGCCTCGTCGTTCAGACGAACAAAGCTGCCCTTGGGCATATAGACCTCGCCGCGTACTTCGATGGTGCGCTCGCGATCGGCGGCCATGTGGGCGAGCGCCGGCTCGGACAGATGCATGGGCACATCCTTGATGGTGCGCACGTTGAGCGATACGTCCTCGCCCGTGGTGCCGTCGCCGCGCGTGGCGGCGCGCACAAAGGTGCCGTTTTGGTAGGTAAGCGCCACGCCCAGACCGTCGATCTTAAGCTCGCAGGTATAAGTGACGCTACCGGCACCAAGCGCATCCTCGGTGCGCTGGAGCCACGCGTCGAGTTCGTCCAAATCCATGGCATCGTCCATAGAATACATGCGTGCCATGTGCGTGACCGGCGTAAACTGCTCGCTCACATAGCCGCCCACACGCTGGGTGTAGCTGTCGGGCGTCACGAGGTCGGGGTAGGTTGCCTCGATCTCCTGCAGCTCAACGAGCATTTTGTCAAAGGCGGCATCCGTGATCTCGGGCGCATCGAGCATGTAGTAGCGATAGGCGTGGTAATCGAGCTCGTGGCGCAGCTCGGCCGCACGCGCTGCCGCCTGGGCACGGGCATCGGTCGGCGCAACGGTATCCGTGCTCGTGGGCGTTTCGGTATCGATGTCCACGCCGTCACCAAACAGGCTCGATTGCTCCATAGCGGCACTCCTTCGCTCGATTTCAAACGGATACTAGAGTACCACCGGTCGCAATGGGGCCGAATGGCCCTTTCGAACCGCACCGAATCGGCAGCGGCCGAACCGGGAGCAGCTTTCGGATTATACAAATCTGAACTAACTGTCCAGGCCCTTCCGGACCAAGCCCCTTGTCAGCTCCCCAAATGATCCGTTTTCCTCCGTCCCCAAGGGATCAGTACAAAAAGAGGGGCTGTCCCGCGCTTGGCAGGACAGCCCCTCTGGCTTCGATATGTGCGATACGGCTCGCTAGAAACCCTGGCCGTAGCCCTGGCCCTGGCCCTGCTGGCCCAGCAGCTCCTCCAGGTACTGGCGCAGCTGCTCGTCGGTAATACCGCCGTTGCCGGTGTCGGTCGAACTGTCGTCCTGCTGCTGGTTCTGCAGCTCCTCATCGGAGCCCAGCTCGACGGTGACCTTCTTCTCGTCCTTGCCGCGCATGAGCGTGATCTCGACCTTCTCACCCACCTCGTGGCTGCGCAGCGCGATGATCAGGCCATCGGCGCTCGTAATCTCGTCGTCGCCCAGCTTGGTAATGACATCGCCCTCTTGGATGCCAGCCTTGGCGGCAGGACCGTCCTCGACGACGCTTGCCACATACGCGCCGCTATCGGTGCTCAGCTTGTTGGTGCGGGCGTTGAGCGCATTGACGCTCGAAAGCGTGGCGCCCAGGTACGGGTGCACCGGCGTCTTACCGCCGATGATCTGGTCGGCAATGTTCTTGGCGTAGTTAACGGGAATAGCAAAGCCAACGCCCGAGCTGGAGCCCGAGTAGCTCTCGATGAGCGAATTGATACCCACGAGCTCGCCGTTGTCGTTGACGAGCGCGCCACCGGAGTTGCCCGGGTTGATGGCGGCATCGGTCTGGATCATGTTGGCGTAGATGGTGTTACCGCTGGTAGAACTCATGGCCGTGGAGCGATACAGCGCCGACACAATGCCCGTGGAGACAGACTGCTCGTTGCCGAACGGCGAACCGATGGCCATGACCCACTCGCCCACGTTGAGCTTGGAGGAGTCGCCGATCTCGATCGGCGTGAGCTTGGAGGCGTCGGCGTCCTTGAGCTTGATGACGGCCAGGTCGCTCGAAGCATCGTTGCCCACGAACTCGGCCTCGTAGGTGGTGCCGTCGTCCATGGTCACCACGTACTGGTCATAGCCATCGACCACGTGGTTGTTGGTGAGGATGTGGCCCTCGGTATCGAGCACCACGCCCGAACCGACGCTGCCCGAGCCGTCCGACTCGTCGGCAGACTGCGAAAGCGAGCCATTCTGGCTACCGCTCGAAGTAGCGGTGATGGAAACAACGGAGGGCAGTGCCTTGGCAGAGACGGCCTCGGCCAGCGTAGTATCCTCGGAATCAATCGTAATCTTTTGCGTCGACGAACCCGAAGCACCCGCCGTCACGGCGTTCCTGCCGCCGCCGATATCGAGCGTGCCACTCATAATGAGCGCGATGACCAGCAGTGCGCCGCACGCACAACCAGCGAGCGCCGTAATAAAGATCGGCAGCTTTTTGGTCTTGGTCTTGACCACCGTGTGCTTGTTCACGACCTGCTGGCTGCCCAGCGGCTTACCGGTCTGCGTGTCGTAGGCCTGCACGTAGGGAATGTTGCTGCCGGCAGGCGTCGACTCCACCTGCACGCGCGGCTGCTGCTGGGTCTCGCCAGCATTGCCCGCATCCTGGGGACGCTGGGAATCGTTCTCGCTCATGGCTGCGATCCTTTCGTCAAATAACCAAAGGCCCGCCAAACATGTGGCGGGCCATCATTGTTCACGTTGAGTTGTACCCCAATATGCGGGCGAACGTGTATGAGAACGCAATCTTTTAGGAAGGCTTAAGTTCTGCTGCAAACTCGAAAGGGATCCACGCATGCGGCAAAACCACCACAAAGGTGCCTGCCCCCTTTGTGGTGAAAAGCTAGTCCTTAAACAGATAGCCCACGCCACGGACGGTGGTGATGTGCGCCGCAATCTGCGGGCCCACCTTGGAGCGAATGCGTCGGATGTGCACGTCGACGGTGCGCGTGCCGCCGCAGTACTCAAAGCCCCACACGCGGTGCAGCAGCACCTCGCGGCTGTAGGCACGGTTGGGATGCGTCGCCAAAAAGCTCAGCAGTGAGTACTCCATCAGCGTCAGGTCAATGGGCTCGTTATCGAGCGTCACCTGGTAGGTAGCCAGGTTGATCTCGAGGTTATCGATGTTGAGTACATCGTCGGCGGTGACGGTCTCCTCCTCGCCCATCAGGCGCTGCGCACGAGCCTTGAGCTCGTTGGGCGTCGCCGTGGGGCATACAAAGTCGGCATGCGCGTGATTCGGCAGGCGCAGGGTGCCGAGCGCCTCGTCGTCGACGATCATCAACATGGGGACGCCGCCGCGATCGTCAAGCCACTTGGCAATCTGATCGATGCGGTCGCTGCGGATGCCATCGGAATCGAGAATCAGCAGGTCAAAGTCGTGCGCCGCAGTCGGCGAATCGGGGGTTGCCAGGCTCACCTCGACACCCAGGGTGGTCGTCAAGCTGCGGGCAAACTCGTGGAAGCGCGTCGTGCGCGCCATGAACAGGGCACTCTTTTCGGACATATCGGCCTCCAAGGAAATGAGCTCAATCGTACTGGAACAAGCCAGCGCGATTAGGAGTTCGCCAGATAATGCTTGATCTCCCACTCGGTGATCGTAGACTCAAACTTATGCCACTCGTCGCGCTTCTTTTTGAGGAAGAAGCTGTGGATGTGCTCGCCGAGGGCATCCTTCATAAACTGCGAGTCCTCAAACACGTCGAGCGCCTCTTTGAGCGAGCGCGGCAGCGGCGTGTAGCCGGCCTCGACCATCTGACGGTCGGTAAGCTTGAGCGTCTCAGCCGTTGCCTCGGGCGGGAGCTCCAGCTTGCGCTCGATGCCGTCCAGACCAGCCGCCAGCGTGACGGCGTTGACCAGGTACGGGTTGGCCATGGGGTCGGGGCTGCGAAGCTCGATGCGCGCGGACAGCTGCTTGCCGGGCTTGTAGACCGGGATGCGGACCATGCTCGCGCGGTTGCGCAGGCCCCACGTGGCGTACTGCGGCACGGAGTCGCCGCCCGTGGTGATGCGCTTGTACGAGTTGACCGTGGGGTTAGTGATGGCGCTGATCTCGCGCGCGTGCGCCAAGATGCCGGCCATATAGTGCTTGGCGATATCGGAGAGATGGTACTTCTCGTCGTCCTCGCCCCAAAAGACGTTGTTGCCGTCGTGGTCGAACAGCGACTGATGCAAAAACATGGCGCTGCCGTCCTCGCCCGTCAACGGCTTGGGCATAAAGGAGGCGTGGCAACCGCTCTCGTAGGCCTGCTGCTTAATGATGAGTTTGGCCGTGGTGATGGCGTCGGACATGCTCAGGGCCTCGGCGTGGCGCAGGCTCATGCCGTGTTGCGAGCGGCCGGCGGCGTGGAAGGTGTACTCCACGGGCACGGACATCTTCTCGAGCGTGAGGACCGTGTTGCGACGCAGGTCGCGAGCGGCATCGCTCACCGAAAGATCGAAGTAGCCCACGTTGTCGAGCGGCTCGGGCGTGTGCTCGTCGGGAAAATAGTAGTACTCCAGCTCGGCGCCCACGTTGAGCAGATAGCCGGCCTTCTCGGCCCTGTAGAACATGCGGCGCAGGGCATCGCGCGGGTCGCCGGCAAACGGCTTGCGATCGGGAGTGCACACGTCGCAGAACACGCGGGCAACGCCGTTATGGCTCGGGCGCCACGGCAGGATCTGGAAGGTCGAAGCATCGGGGAACGCCAGCATGTCGGCTTCCTCGGGCGTGGCAAAGCCCTCGATAGCGGAGCCGTCAAAGCCAATACCCTCCTCAAAAGCGACCTCGAGGTCCTCGGGGCTAATGGCAAAGTTCTTGAGGCGGCCGAGAATGTCGACAAACCACAGACGCACAAAGCGGATGTCACGCTGCTCTACGGAGCGGAGTACGTAATCGATGTTCTGCTGGTTCATGTCGCTCCCCTTTCTTTCGGGCGGGTTTCGACTGGTCTATATCGCAGATACTATCGCAGAAAAATGTTTCCGCAGGGTTAAAGCGTATCAAGCGCTCAAAAAACGTGTGCGAACAGGCAGATATGACAAGTGACTATCGTTTGGATTCGGAGACAATTTGTCTACAGGCTTGTTCCAACGCAGGGAACTCCATCGTCACTGCATCCCAAACAACCGAGCGGTCGACATTACCGTAATCATGCGCAAGATAATTTCTCATGCCGACAATTCCACGCCACTCAATTTCGGGATGAAGCCGCTGCGAGCGTTCCGACAACTTGCCCGCTTCTTCCGTCACCCTAAGCGCACACATCAAAAGGGAGTCCGCCAACGCCCTCGTCCGCACGTCATTCGCATGCAGAAACTGGTCCTCGGTGATATCAAAAGCCTTGATGCGCTCGTTCGTTTCAGAGATGGCCTCCAAAACCTCTTGGGCGCGAAGGCTGTCTGACTTACGCGCGATCATAAAGGATCACTCCTTCACGCTCGATTACCGCGGCAAGATCATCATCAAGATAGTCACTCGAGACGAGGTCAACCTGCTTCCCGGTTTCTTTGCGCACCGCCTCGCCAAACGCCGACAACGCGAAAAGACCAAAGCCATGCTCGCGATCGACTTCGAGACGCAAGTCAATATCACTATCGGCATGCGCCTCGCCACGGGCATACGAACCAAAAAGGATCACGGTCTTGATGGCGGGAATCGAGCTGGCTGCCTCGCGGACGGCGGACTCGATCCGAGCAATATCCAAAATGTCTGCGGCGACGTTTTCGCTCGCAGAGTTTTTACCAAGTGAAGGAACAAACGGCAGCGAACGCTCGCGCAGCATCTGTCTCATAAACATATTGACCGCAACAGACGAAGTCATGCCAAGTTCTTCGCACAGTTCGGCAAATGAATCTTTAATCGACGAGTCCACTCGCACGCTCAGCACAGACGCAGCCATGGATACCTCCTGTATGACATTGTCTATATATTATCACACAAACTAGCGCGAGGTCGAGGCGCGGTGTTCGATGTGGCCGGGGACCTCGATACGCTTGGGGGCGAGCTTTGCGGCATCGCCCACCGTAGTGGTAACGACGTCGATGCGCTCGGATAGACGCTCGACTACGCGCTCGGCAATGGTGAGGGTGTCCTGCGCGGCCGTGGTGACTCCGCCAAAGAGCACATGGTTCCAGGGGTAGTCGTCAAACGTCGCAATCTTGAGCCCCGCCGGCAGCGAGGGACCAAGCTGCGCCAACGCCTCGGTCAGACGCAGGAAAACCAGGCCGTTAACGGCGATAAGGCCGAGCTTTTTGCCTGCATAGTCGCGGATGGCCTCGTCCAGGCGGCTGACGCCCGTGGCGCCGCCATCGGCAAGCGTGACGACCTCGCCGGCAAGGCCGCGGCGAGCGAGCTCATCGGTAAAGGCCTCGGCGCGCTCGCGACGGACGGGGCTCTCGTCGCTTGCCTCGGTAAGCAGGCACAGGCGCTCGCTGCCCGCGACGGCAAGGGCGTCTACCAGGCCGGCAACCAGCTCGCGGTTGTTGGACGTGACCAGATCGATACCGCCATCGGCAATGTCGCGGTCGAGCAGCACGACCGGCAGACGGCCCGCAGCCGAAGCGATCGGCCCGTCGTTGCCACCACAGGTATTGACCACCAGGCCGTCCACGCCGGCATCGATAAGCCTGGTGAGCGACTCGGCTTCCTTGGCGGGGTCGTTGCCGCTGATGGCCGTCATGAGCGAGCAGCCGCGCGCGGCGGCGCTGGCGGAAAGCCCCTCGAGCATGGCGCTCGAGAACGGGTTGGCGATGTCGGCCAGAATCACACCGATAAGGTTGGTGCGCGAGGAGCGCAGGTTGCGCGCGGCGGCACGCGGGCGATAGCCGGTGCGCTCGATAACCGCCGCGATGCGAGCGCGGGTTTCCTCGGTCATCTGCCCGGGGCGGTTGTTGAGATAGCGCGAGACCGTGGCCGGGCTCACGCCCGCCTCGGCGGCAATGTCCTTGATTCTCATCTGCGCCATAGCGCACCCCGTTTCCCAATGTCGGCAGTCTGAGCCATTTTAGACATTTTTTTAAAAATCTCGGTTGCAAAACGCTGTAGGTGAGCAGCGCCGTTTTTGCGTCTCGAGCAGATGCGATGATGGGCTAGATAGACGAGTCTTTAGGCAGCTCAAAATAGTCGGGATGCAAGGCGATAACCGGGCCCTGCTCCTCGGGCATCAGGTGCAAGTGCGTCTCTGCCAGATAACTCGCCGCATCGGTATCGCCCCTCTTAATGGCCTCGAGAATCCGGCGATGCTGCCGACGAATCGGCTCCCAATTCAGATCCTGCGACACCATACGCAACCAGTTGTATCGCTCAAAATGCGTGTTGATGCTCTTCATCCAATCCCACAACATGTGACGACCGGCAATCTCAAAACACGTCTCATGGAACAGGTTGTCCAGGTCAAAGAAACGACGCGTTTCGCTATGGTCGAGCGACTCGGACTCGGTAAGAATCTGCTCAAGCCGCTGCTTTTGCTCGGGCGAGGCGGCCGAACAGCATTTAATAAGCACGCTTCTCTCGAGCTTCTCGCGCAAAAAGCAGGCGTTCTCGGCGCGCTCCATGCTGATTTTCGAGACATAGGTGCCGCTTTTGGGACGCGTTTCCACCAGCTCCTGCTCACGCAGGCGCACAAATGACTCGCGAATGGGCGTGCGCCCGATTCCCGTCTCCTTTTCCAGACCAATCGCCGAAAGGCGCGTGCCGGGCTTGAGCTCGGCATAGATAATCTTGGAGCGTAATGCGTTGTATGCCTGATCTTGCAGGCTCTGATAATGCTGGTGTTGTTCCATAAAACCCTCGGATGAAGCCCACGGTTTGTCGAATTTCACCACGTAATACTATCGCATCGACACGCCCCAGCTCCCAATCAGTCTTTTTGGGACGGGGCTCTTTTAGCTACCCTGGCCCGCAGATCGGCCCCCTTGCCACAAAAGTGGCCCATCTACTACGTTAACACGGATAGCCTCGGCCATACCGAAAACCGTGAAAACAAAACCGCAGGTAGACAGCTTGTCGATTTTCGAAAAAGCCGACTATGGTTGACCCCTGCGG
>URIE01000050.1 GCA_900547805.1 uncultured Collinsella sp. | reverse complement strand
CGACTTTATCTGGTTTAAGGTCGAGATGCCCGAGGGCGTCGGCGTAAGCGACTCCGCCGGCAAGAATGCCGACAGGGTCCAGCTCACCTTCCCCGAAGACGAGAACGCCTCGGCCGATCGCTTTATCCCCGTTTGGAAAAAAGCGATGACAGCCGAGGAATCCCACGCCGACCAGGCAGAAAAGAAGGGGGATACGTTCCAGTGGAAGGATGGCGGGTCCGTCGAGTATAACGGCAGGACGTGGCTCGTCGGAACATACGAGGACAACAGCGGCATCTCAACCATGCTTTTTACCGACGTTGAGCCGGGAAGCGTCTACGTCCTCATCTCGAACTTCGACCAGCACAAGAAAGAAGCCGAGACGCTCCTCAACTCCATCGAGTTCCCCGATGACATGGCAGAGGCAGTTTCCGAGGCGCGCGAAGTCGAGATTTCGAGCATCGAGCTCAAGTAACGGGACACCCGCACGCGCCTACGCGCACCTGCGCACATGCGCCCCATTAAAGCAACGGGCACCCAACCCCGGGGAGGGCCGACAGGCATCGGCCCTCCCCTCTTTTGGACCCGCGCATATTGCCACTTGTCGGCGCAAATCCGGCCCTCAGAATGGGACACATGGCCCACCCTAGCGAGCCGTCCACGCGTACAGTAAAGGCAGGTAATCCATGGGCGGTTACAGATCGAGGAGGACACGACCATGAAAAAGAAGGCCTTTGCGATTCTCACCCTCTGCATCAGTCTATTTGCCGCGGTTGCCCTGGTGGGCTGCGGTGGCAGCGGCGGCGCTACCGGCAGTGGCGGTGGCGGCGGAGCAGAAAAGCCAGCCGTGGATATGAGGACCGACTTCATTTGGTTTAAGGTCGAGGTGCCCGAGGGCGTCGAGATCACCGACGTTGCCGGCGACACCGCCGATAGGGCCCAGTTTAAGTTCACCGAGAGCGAGCACGCCAGCGATCGCTTCATCCCTGTCTTCGACTCCGACAAGAACGCCGACGAGCTGTTCGACTACGAGGCCAAATGGAAGGCCAGCTTTGAGTGGACCGAGAATGACCCCGTCAAGTACAACGGCAAGACTTGGCGCAACGCTTCCTATACACACTCGGGCGGCGTGACGACTGAGTACTTCACCGAAGCAGGCGGCGGCAGCGTCTACGTGAGCATCGACAATGTCGAGGAGCACAAGGACGCCGTCGAGATCATGATGAAGTCTCTGGAGTTTGCCGACGACATTGCCGAGGCCAAGACCGAGGCCATGGACGTCATGCTCGATGATATCGAGATCAAGCGCTAAACGACTGGCGAGCGCAACGGGAAACACGAGCGCGGCGCAAGCAGGCGACGGTGACCCAGCGCTTCGTACCAAGGGAGGGTCGGCTCACCGGCCCTCCCTTTCTTATGCCGATAGCTGGCGAACGCGAGGGTGCCGGGCGGCAGAACCACCCCCAGCGCGGTAGCAGCACAAATAGACAAGCGCCCCAACGCGTCCGCCCGCCGATTAATAGCGCCATGCAGACAATTTAAGCCGACGCCTTTAAACATCTGGGCAGTATAGTGACCAAAATGAGCGTACAGCCGCACCTTGCGAACGGAGGAGTTATGACCGAACACCACGCCATCAGCCGTCGAGCATTCACGTTGGGCCTAGGACTCGCAGCATTGTCGCCATTTGTAAGCCTGCACGAAACCGCGGGATTGGGCCTTTCCATGCGCGCGGCATTTGCAGAAGACACGCCCACACCGGCGGCCAACCTCGACAAGTTCGTCATTCGCCTTCGCCCCGCGGGCTATTTTCGCACCGCGAGCGTCAACGAAGACGGCAACGTCATCGGCAACGTCTGCCACCTATTTAATGACGGCACGTCCAGCAAGCTCATCCTTGAGCACGTAGAGACCGATACAGAAAATACAAATTGGTATGCCATCCGCACCCTGCTCAATTTCGAAGAGCACAAGAAGACGGGCTACAGCATTTGGTCGGTCGACGACGACTCGGACAAAGATGGAAAGGTCATCCACGTATGGGGCGGCGAGTATGACAACAAGCCCAGCCGCGCTTTTGCGTTCGAGCGTCAATCAAACGGAACCTATATCATCCGAGACCGCACGGTCGAGAAAGAAACCGAGAAAAAAGACATTAAGTACCTGGCAATAGAATCGGACGGCAAAGACCAGGACAACAATAAGATCTGCCATAAGAGTAAGAGCATTCCGTGGGAGCTCGAACTTATCGGTTACGACATGAAAAAGAACGATGCCACGGTTAGCAGCCTCGACTGGATCACGTACAGCAGCTACGTCGATGGGCCATGTTGGATGAAATACGTCGACGACAACAAGTTCCTCGACGAGCTGAGCATCCCGGGTACGCACGATTCGGGCACCTGCAGCGTGGACAACGACACTGAGCCCCAATCCTCGCAAGTAAAATGCCAGCAGGATTACATTCCCACGCAGTTGCTCGAGGGAATCCGCTATTTTGATATCCGACTCGGAAAGGGCAACGACCCCGGTATCTGCCACGGGGATTTCTACCTATTCAAAAAAGACGAGTACTATCTGCATCTCTCCGATGTCATCGGGTACTTTAAAACGTTTTTGAGCGAAAACCCGAAAGAAGCGCTTATCATGCTCGCATCGCGCGGCAACGATGAGGCTACCGATGACAGTGTTACGACGGCTTTCGCCAATGTTATGGACGATAATCCCGATCTGTTCTACACGTCGAGCCATGTCCCCACGCTGGGCGAGGTTCGCGGAAAGATCGTTCTGCTGCGTCGATTTAGGCTCGCCGGCAACAGTGAAAGCGGCCATACGTGGGGCCTCGACCTTACCGAATGGGATGACAAAATCAAGGCTCACTCCGACAGCGCCACTATGTGTCTCGTCCAAGACGCGCGGGGCTTTGAAGCCGCGGGGGAAACAGGCGACAAAGAGCCCTATTGCACCAAGGTATACGCCCAGGACAAGTACAAACTCACGGGAACCGACAAGCTCAGCTGGGTCGATAATGCGCTGAAGGAAACGACCGGGCGCACGCGCAACGAGGTAGATGTCGAGGACGATAACGGGGCCAAGGAGCAAGTCCTGGAGCGCTGCTGGTCTATCAACTACACCAGCTGCACGGGCTTGTCGCACGGAGGCAATCCTTTTACCTCGGCACGAGTAGTCAACGAGCATCTGTATAAGAGCCCGTACATCAACCCCAGCGGCAAAGAGGATACAAAGTCAGATTACCTCAAGCACATTGGCATCATCGCATCCGACTTTGTTGATGCGGCGCTGGCCCGGAGCATCTACCAGCGCAATTACGATACGCAGCACAAGCAGACAGCTTCGTGCTACCTCCCAGCCCGCATGCACATGACATATGGCGACTCGCTGAGCGATGCCTCGCTCCAGGACGGCAAGACCGTTGGCGAGGGTCATTTCCGCCTTGCTGACAGCAGCAACGCGCTCAACGCGACAGCTTCGGGCCATGCGTTTGCCATTGAATACGTGGATGTCGACGCCCTGGGCAACGAGACCGTTACGGGGCTGCAGGGCTCTGTGCCCATCGATATCGATCCACGCGCGCTGACGCCCCATTTTGAGGGACTCGAAGGCCTTAAGGCCGGCGAAGACGTGCGCGCCAAGATTGCGGCATCACTCGAGGGCAAGCTCGAAACCGATGCCTGCACGGCCCAGCTCGAGTTTGTGCACGACGCAGACGGCGCTCCGGGCACGGCAATGACCGAGGGCGAAACATTTGCCGCAGGGACGTACTGGGTGCGCGTGAACGGTCTCTTGGGCGACGCGGCGCAGAACTACACGCTCGCCAGCGACGGAGCCGCAAGCTTTACCGTAGCGGCCTCGGGCAGTGCGGGCGGCACCGGCAGCGGCACGGGTTCCAACGCAGGCGGCGCCGACAAGAATGGCAAGGGCAACAAGGGCAAGGGCTCGGGCGGAAAGCTCGCCGACACGGGCGACGGCTCTGGCGTTGCCGCCGGGCTCGCCGCCGCCGCCGTGGCGACAACGGTCGCAGGTGCAGCAATGCTTGCCAGTGATCGCGAAGACAGCGAAGGCGCTAGCGAATAGGCCAGCCGGCCTTTTGGGCGCATCAACTCGATGAGGGGCGCAGAGCACCGTTCTGCGCCCCCGATTTTTACCTTGGCCCGAACGCCGCTATCGGCTACATCACCATGTTCAGCGCGTTCACAAATTCCTGGGCCTGGGAGCGGCTGCTCAGGCTAAAGACACAGGCAGTCAACAGCCTGTTGCGCAGAAAAACATTGCGGCCCTTGATCCTGTTAACGCCCGTGATGTCCTTAAGGTAGACAATCTCGATATGCTTGCCGCCGAAAGTGCCCTTCTTGAGCACCTCGATGCGGTTGGGGTAAATCCTGACGTCTTTAAACCCACCCGAACCCTTGTCCTGAAACAGCAAGGTGTTGTCGTCCATACGCGTCACTCCCGCGGGGTTCGCTAAAAATGCCTCTATGGTCACATTTTAACCACCGCAAGGCTCCCATGCGAAGGTGCCAGACAGCACAGCAATTCGTGTCCGCGCGAGGCTTTAAACTAAATGCGATAAAGATGCATTCCACAAGAGGAAAGTGGGGCGACAGTGATGGGCGAACTGGTAAACCGTGAAGAATCGGCAATCGTACCCGAAGGTTTTTACAAGCAGGTCTCCTCGATTCTCAACGCCGCTCGCGACAAGGCCTATACCGCCGTTAACTTTGCGATGGTTGAGGCATATTGGGAGATCGGCAAGAGCATTGTTGATGAGCAGGGCGGAGAGGAGCGCGCCAAGTATGGAGAGGCGCTGCTCAAGGCCCTCGCAATCAGACTTACCAAGGATTTTGGTAAAGGTTTTGAAGCAAGAGAGCTGCGTAAAATGCGTCAGTTCTATCTTGCATTTCCAATTCGGGACTCACTGCGTCCCGAATTGAGTTGGACACATTATCGCAGGTTAATACGCATTCCTGACCCCGAAGCTCGCACCTGGTACATGAACGAATGCGCCGACTCTCGTTGGAGCACGCGCCAGCTCGAACGCCAAATCAATACCATGTTCCGCGAGCGCCTTCTTGCCAGCAAGGACAAAGAGACCGTCGCTCAGGAAATCCAAAAGAGCGCGAAGGCTCGTCGCCCTGAGGACATTATCCGCGACCCATATGTGCTGGAATTTTTAGGCTTCTCGGACGACGCTGCGTTTCGCGAGAGCGATCTAGAGCAAGCGCTCATCACGCATCTTCAGAAGTTCCTGCTGGAGCTTGGCCGTGGTTTCGCTTTCGAGGCGCGCCAAAAGCGCATCACCTTTGATGGGCGCCATTTCTATATTGACCTTGTTTTTTACAACTATCTGATGCGCTGCTTCGTGCTCATCGACCTTAAGACCGATGACCTTACGCATCAGGACCTGGGCCAGATGCAAATGTATGTGAACTACTACACGCACGAGCTCATGAACGAAGGCGACAATCCGCCCATAGGCATCGTGCTCTGCGCGGACAAAAGCGATTCGATCGTCGAGTACACGCTGCCCGAAGACAACGACCAAGTGTTTGCCGCCAAATATCTGCCGTATCTTCCAAGCAAGGAGGAGCTGGCACGCGAGCTGAGCGCCGAGTACCGCGCCATCAACGAAGCAGCGAATGGCGAAGCGCAAGGGTAACAGCACAGTGCGACCAACACCGCCGCAGCCGTCGCAGGCATACTCGCGGTTGTGACGCACGCTACGAAACAATACCGGTCATGGACGCCGGCGATGACATCCTTGCCGTGGCTGGCAAGCGTGACCCGACAGGTAAAAACGCGACCTTCGTCTGATGTGGGCCCATTGGCTGCCACAGAAAAGGGCCGGTTGCAGCCGGCCCTTTAGACGATAGCAACTGCGTTGCCCGCGCTTCCGAAGTGTGACTAGCTGAGGAGCGGGTTCCGCGGCACAACTTGATTTTACCCAGCGGGGTGGCTCTTGTGCAGCCGCTCCACCGTTTATTTACATCCACTTCCCGTTAATCGACTGGACAGCAGCTCGCGCTCCCCTACTTCCCAAAGATCGCGGCGAACAAGCCCTTGCGTTTGGGCTTTTCTTCTCGGTAGGAACCCTCGGCTGCAGCTGCCACCTGCCGTGGTTGCTCGCCGCCCCCGCGGCGCACGATCTGGTATAGGAACGGCGATTTAACGTATTTGACCTCGATAGGTGTGGCGTGCACGGTGCTTTCGTTCGACAGATGCAGGCTCGGGTTGAGCGGCGCCACGATATGCGTCTCGCGCTTGTCGCTAAACACCACCGCGGCCGCGCGACCCGTCTGGCCGTTCACGGCGATGCGCACCTGTTCGCCGTCGCGACTGTCCGTTGCTGGGCGATCGACAAAGTAGACCGGCACAATCACCAGACCGTCTTTGTGCTTGCGGGCCTTGCGTGCCCACGTGCGGATGCTCTTTTTATTGAGCCCCAGGGCTGCCTCGGCATCGTTGCCCGCAATATCGAGCGCCAGCTTGTCAATGACCACCTGGTCCTTAGTGGACACATCGACGGAGACGACGCGGAAGTCACCTTCCTGCATGGCGGGATCGAACGGCCCCACCTTGGCAAAGTCCCACGGTTCCAAGATGCCCATAAGGCGAACGTCCAGGTAGTTGGCCCTGGGATATGCCCAATCGAACACCTCGTAGTACACCAGGGTCTCCTTGCTCAGGCCCTTGCCCGGGAAGGACGCCATCATGCGCAGGTCCGCGAGCGCCATGGGGAAATAGAAGAGCATCATGTCGTTTTGAATCGCGTCTTCCACGTCGTGCCCGGCAAAGGCATCCGGGTACTGACGCACCAGTTGCAGCGCGTTGGCACGCGCCTGCTGCGGGGAAATCTCACACGGAATACCCTGCTCGGGAACGTATTCGGCACCCACGCCCATGGTCAGGCGCTTGCTAAACGTGCCGGGTTTGAGCAAGTCGGCCACACCGATCTTGTTGCCGCAGGACGGGCATTCGAACACGCGCTGGGTGGACTCGCCCTCAAAGGACGCGCCGCAGAAGGGGCAGGGAATGCTCACGTGTGTGGCCCCTTGGAACTCCTGCGCCGTCCCGCGGTCCTCCCACAGCAGATGCTCCAGAACCGACTGATTGCGCCAGTGCGAATTGAAGAAATACCAGTCCGGGTCCTCCGGACGCTCGAGCTGCGAGACATGCGTGAGCTTGAGCAACCCGTCAACCACCGTCAGCGGTGTATGGCGAATGCCCAAAGCGCTCTTAGGCTCCCCAGCGTCCGCTTGCCACGGGACGACCGTTCCGCAATAGGCACATTCAAAGCTGCGCTTTGCCTGGTGCGAATACATGGGGCCGCCGCAGTTTTGGCATTTAATGGCAAACATCTCGTCCATGGAAACGTCCTCCTTTGCACAGGGGCTATCGACATTAAGTATGTCGAGCAAATCGGCGCGTGCCCATACCCATGTGGCCCAAAATGGAGCACTCGCACGGACGAGAAGGCGCAGCGGGCTCAAAGCCATGCGGGCAACCGCCCCCCCCTCCGCCCCGTGCCCGTTAGCATCGGCAGACCATTGCTGCATTTTCTGAGCATCGTCGCACGACGCGTCCGTGCGAGCTACACTATCCCCTTAAACATGATTGTGAGGACGACCGTTATGCTATTTGTAAATCGGCTGGTACATACGCTTGCTCCCGGCAGCGAAAGCGAGCCGGTCGATACCTCTTGCCGCACCCGTGCCGGCTTTGCCGCGAGCCTTATCTGCATCGGGCTCAACATCGCCCTGTGCCTCGCTAAGGGCATCGCGGGCCTGCTCGCGGGCTCCGTCTCGCTTATCGCCGACGCCTTCAACAACCTCTCCGATGCCTCGAGCAACATCGTGAGCCTACTCGGATTCCGCCTTGCCAGTCGCCCAGCCGACGAAGGCCACCCTTATGGCCATGGCCGCTACGAGTACCTTGCCGGCTTGTTCGTCGCTGTCCTCGTTTGTGCCGTCGGTATCAACCTGATCTTGGAGTCGGTCACCAAGATCATCAAGCCTTCCCCCACCGCCTACACACTAGTCTCCATGGCCGCGCTCATCGCATCCATGCTCGTCAAGTTTTGGATGGCGGCCTTCAACCGCACGCTGGGCAACCGCATCGACTCCGAGACGCTCATCGCCACGGCACAGGATTCCAAAAACGACGTCATCACCTCGGGCTCGGTCCTGGTGGCAGCGCTTATCTCACAGACAACCGGCGTTGACCTCGACGGCTGGGCAGGCCTGGGCGTGGGCATCTTCATCTGCATCAGCGGCATGGGCCTGGTGCGCGACGCCATCAGCCCGCTGCTGGGACAAGCGCCCGACCCCAAGCTCGTCCAGGAGATTCGCGACAAAATCATGTCGTATCCGCAGGTTCTGGGCACGCACGATCTGATGGTGCACGACTACGGCCCCGGTCGCCAGTTTGCCAGCGCACACGTGGAGATGCCCGGCGAGGGCGATGCGTTTGAGCACCACGAGATTCTGGACACCATCGAGCACGATATCAAGCATCAGATGGGTATCGACATTACGCTGCATTGCGACCCCATCGCGACAACCGGCGACGACCTGCGCGGCTGGGTCAAGCGCGGCATCATGCAGATCGACCCCGCACTTTCCATCCACGACCTGCACGAGCACGACGGCTTCGTCTCGTTTGACCTGGTGCGCCCCGACGGTTTTGACATATCCGACGAGGAGCTGCTGGAACTCGTCACGCGCATCGTGCACGAGCGCCGGCCCGATGTCTCGTGCGTCGTCACGTTTGACTCGGGCTTTAGCTCGCCCGACCGCCCGGCCGAGCGGCTCTAGCCAACTCAGCCGCTAGTTTCCCTGCGCGCCCGAGATGCCGTTTTGCAGCGCGCTCCAGGCATCCGTTGCCATATCGCCCAGGTTCTGCGCGGTATCGCCGAGATTCTGAGCCGTGTCGCCCAGCTGTTGGGCTTTATCCCCCAGCTCCTGAGCCTTGTTGCTCAGGTCCTCCAGCGTGTTGGAGCTCGAGCTGTCCGTGGTGCCCTGGTCGCCGGACGCGTTACCCGACGAGCCGTCCTTGCGCGTAAGCTGAACCTCCAGGTTGCCGTTGTCGTTATAGTAGGCAGACGTCACGACCCAGTTGGCATCGACGACGGGCATCGAGCCGTCATCGGTCAGGATCACGGCGTTCGAAAGGTCGGCCCCACGCGATTTGAGGAGCTTCTTGGCATTGGACCAGTACTGCCCCGGAATATCGCTCAGGTCGACGGCGGTAGACTGGGTGGCCTCAGTCTGCTCGGCCGTGGTATCAGTCGTGGCGCCCCGCTTGTTGAGCATGCCCGACACAATGGCAAACACAACCGAAAGGGCAAAGAAGATCGCCAGCACAATCAGGATTTTCTTGATCACGCTCGACGAACGCGACGGTTTCTTTTCCTCGTCCTCGCCGTACTGCGGAATCGACTTGGGATACTCACGATACGGCTCGTGCGCGTAGGGATCGCGCGACTCATAGCGAGGCTGCGCCGTGCGCGGCATATACGTCGTCTGCTGAGGCTGTGGAATGGGATTCTGCGACAAATCGTTATAAGGATCCGGCGCAGAACTGGCATAGGGGTCCTGCGGTGCGTAATCAAACGGGTCCGGCGCCGCGTTGCCATAGGGGCTTTGCGAAGATGCAGCGTAAGGATCCTGCGCCGTGTCGCCATAGCCCATAACCCGCGTAGGCTCGGCAGAAGGCTGCGTCGCGGCAGGGTCGGCATAGCCAGGGCCGGGCACAACGTGGGTCGCATCGGCGCTATTACCCGTCGACGCGGAGCCGTAGCCACCCATCACGGTCGTCTTATCCTGATCCATGCAACGATTCCTTTCCGTCGCCCGTAAGCATCAAGTTATCCATGCATTCTACCCGCGCAAAAGCCTATGATGGGCAAAGCCCGCCGGTATCTACAAGACATGCGCGACAGGTGGCAACAAGCGAATCGAGGAACGTCATGGCAAAAAGCAAGCTCATCAAGGACACGACGCGTGCCGAGCGCGAGGAAATCATTAAGCTGGCGCTCGCAGGCTGCGGCAATGGTAGCTGCGACAACTGCGGCAGTTGTAGCCTGGGGGCTGGCGACCCGTACGGCACCTACCAGCCCTACATTGACGGAGAGATGGAAATCGCCGACATCAACATGATGGTCGCCGAGCGCAACGTCAAACTCTTCGGCCTCCAGCGCGGCTAATACCCCCGCTTTGGTCGTATGCCACGAAATGCGCCCATCTACTACGTTTGACCCAAGAGTACCGACCATAGCCAAATATGTGTTAACAAAACCGCAGGTAAATGTCTTGCCAGATTGTCGAAAAACGCTCTGCGGTCGACCCAACCCGGCCAAATGTAGTAAATGGACGCTTTTCGTGGCACGAGTCAGCCCCATGCAACCTCGACTGGCAAAATCGATCAATCCGGCAGTTTTGGAACACCCCACGCGGCACCCGTCAATAAAACTATGCCGGTTTACTACGATGGATCGACAAGGCCCAAGCGCATTACTTTTTGAAAATGAAAAACCGCAGGTAGACGAGCCGGCCATTTTCGGAAAGCGCGGGCGTGGTCAAGGGAGGCCGGATCATCGTAGTAAACCGGCATAGTTTCGGACGAACGACCCCAAATGGATATCCTCATTGACCCAACAGCAACAAAATGATTCGTAATCCTTCAGCCCCTCGGGAATCAAAAAGCCCCGCCGGGCCTTGGTAGGCGCGGCGGGGCGGGCAAGCGGCTATGAGCAGCAGGCTTAGAACAGACCGGTGATATTGCCGTCGTTGTCGACGTCGATGTTCTCGGCCGCGGGGACCTTGGGCAGGCCCGGCATGGTCAGAACACTGCCAGTCAGTGCGACCACAAAGTGGGCACCGGCGGAAACCTTGAGCTCGCGCACCGTGATGCGGAAGTTCTCGGGAGCGCCCAGGGCCTTGGCGTTGTCGCTAAAGCTGTACTGCGTCTTGGCCACGCACACCGGCAGGTTGCCAAAGCCGTTCTCGCGCAGCTCGGCGAGCTGGCGCTTGGCAGCCGGCGTAAAGTCGACGCCGTCGGCGCGGTAGACCTTGGTGGCAACGGCCTCGAGGGCGTCGGCCACATCGGCGCCGTCCTCGTAGGCAAACTTGAGCTCGCTCGGCTGCTCAATCAGACGCATGACCTCATCGGCCAGGTCGAGCGCGCCCTCGCCGCCCTTGGCCCAGACCTCGGAAAGCTTAACGCTGACGCCGAGCTTCTGGCACTCGGACTCGATGAGCGCAAGCTCGGCCTCGGTGTCCGTCGGGAAGCGGTTGATGGCGACCACGCAGGGCAGACCATAAACGTTCTGGATGTTGTCGACGTGACGCAGCAGGTTGGGCATGCCGGCCTTGAGGGCCTCGAGGTTCTCCTCGTTGAGGTCGGCCTTGGCGACGCCACCGTTGTACTTAAGCGCACGAGCGGTAGCGACGATCACGACGGCGCTGGGGCGAACGCCCGTCATGCGGCACTTGATGTCGAGGAACTTCTCGGCACCCAGGTCGGCACCAAAGCCGGCCTCGGTAATGGCGACATCGCCAAAGCGCATGGCCATACGCGTGGCCATGATGGAATTGCAGCCGTGGGCAATGTTGGCGAAGGGACCGCCGTGAACAAACGCAGGCGTGCCCTCGAGCGTCTGGACCAGGTTGGGCTTGAGCGCGTCCTTGAGCAGGGCCGCCATGGCGCCCTGAGCCTTGAGGTCGCGGGCACGAACGGGCTCGCCGGCGAAGCTGTAGCCGACGACGATCTCGCCCAGGCGCTCCTTGAGGTCGTTGATGCTCGTGGACAGGCACAGGATCGCCATGACCTCGGAGGCGACGGTGATGTCGAAGCCATCCTCGCGCGGCACGCCCTGGGCCTTGCCGCCAATGCCGTCGATGACGTGACGGAGCTGGCGGTCGTTCATGTCGACGACACGCTTCCAGGT
>URIE01000049.1 GCA_900547805.1 uncultured Collinsella sp. | reverse complement strand
GGCTTAGGTTTATCGCGAGTTCCGCACGAACAGGAGGCCACTAGCCCCGATGTTTTGGACGTGACAGCGAGAGGAGCCCTGGCATGGCAAGGTGACGTGAAACAAGGCGGCGCCGACCTTCTGGTCGCGCCGCCGAAGTTGAACGTCAGATTGCCGTGCCAGGGCCCCTCGCAGCGTCGAGAGGACCGCCGTTCGGTAGAACGGCGGAACTAATTGTTCAGCATGCGGTCGAAGCTTCCCGAGTCGCCATCCCGATAGTCGGCGGTCATCAGAATCTCCTGTGGAATGCGTCCGCCCTCGCGCAGCACGTTGCGGAACTGCACGCGCGTGACCATGGGCAGATCCTTGATCGTCGCCGCCAGGTTCTGCGGCACACCCTGGTTGGCAGCTGCGGGTTCGCACTCTCCGCCGGCCTTCACGCGACGCTTGTGCTCGGCAAGCATGGCGCGATACATACCGGCATGCAGGCGAATCTCTACCACATTGGCGTTACGGGTCTGCTCGACAATGCGCGCACCCTCTCGGTCGATGTCGCCCACGTAGTAGACATAGTTAAAGCGATAGCCGATCTCGGCCAGATAATCGTCCAGGGCATGCGAGACGCTCGCCTTGCATCCGCCGCCAAAAATCACGCCGCCCACCTTGATGCCAAAGAGCTTGGCGTGCTTGCGGCCACGCAGCAGCCTGACGATCTCGTCGTAGGTGTCCAGGTTCTCGACCATAATGAACGGCTTGTCGGCGCCCAGCGTAAAGAAACCCGTAAAGTGCACGGGGCGGTTGGGGGCGACCTTAATCGCCTGCATGCTGATGCCCTTTTCGGTCATACGCCTGATCAGACGCTCACCGTGCTTGCCGTCAAAGGCCTTTTCGTCATTAAAGATCTGGTAGGCGCGCTGGCGGCGCGAGGCAATCGGCGTGTCAGCGCCGCGGTTCTGCTCAATCCAAGCCTGGATGATTGCGATTTCCTCGGCAATCTTGCGGTTGGACATCTCGTTGTGCTGAGTGCGCTGCGGCGCCTTTTTGCCGTCCTTGCCCTCGACCTTAACAATTTGAGTCTGCTGCTCCTTGATCTTAGAGAGCGCCGTAGGCGTAGGGACAACTTTGAGCAGCTGCCTGCCCAAAACGCGGGCAAGGGCAAACGCCGATACCTCGCCGTGGACGGCCGACTCGGGCTGCTGGGTAGCACTATCAGCCGCGGCAGGCTCAGCCTGTGCATGAGGCTTACGCTTGGAATCTGCCCGGGTATTACGTTCCTGCTTGGGCGCAGACGAGCGCTTTTGCGGACGATCGGACTTGGCCTCCTTCGCCGGCTGGCGCTTGACCTGATCCACCGGAGTCTCGGCCTTCTCATCTCCGTTTTGTGTCGCTGTCTTCTCGGCCGCGGCCTCGGCATTTGAGCCACGACCGCCGCGGTGACGACGGCGGCGAGGCTTGCCTGAGGCGCTCTCCCCAGCCTGCTTATCAGCGGTCTGTTGAGCTTTGACCTCAGTGTCAGCCGCAGGCTGCGACTCGGAAGGTTGCTGCTCGCGAGCCGCCGGCTCAACGGTTTTCTCGGTTTGTTCGGTCTTCTCGGTCTGAGTGGTCGAAGCCGGCTCGCTCTTCTCCTGACGCCTTACGGGATACGCGCGCCCCGCAAAACCACGTCCGGGACGACACGAACCCGGAGCCTTCTTGGCAGACTCCTCAACATCGTCTGCAGCCTCGGAAGGCTCTTCAACCTCATGCGCGACATCCTGCTGCGCAGCCTTAAAGTGGGCACCACGGCGACGCTGGGGCTCCTGGGCCTCCACGGGCTTTTGCTCCTTCGCGGGCCTCTGCGACTCGGCAGCAACCTCGGTCTCAACAGCCTCGGCATCCGTCTCGCCCTTTCGAGCAACGGCGCGACGGAAGCGCTCCTGCTGGGCGCGGCGCTGTGCATCGCGCTTGCCGCCCCCGCCAAAACCGCCGCGTCCTGCCTTGGCCGTAAAGGCACGCACGACGTTCTCATCGAGCAACTCATCGGTATCGACATGCTCACGCGGAGCAACTTCTTCCACAGCAGGCACGTCAGCGGAATCCTCGACGACAAAATCTTCGACGGACTCGGCAGGCTGCTCCTGGACATCGCGGATCTCGGCATTGATGGTATAGAACGCCGGGCGCCCGTTAATGCCGCTACCCTCGATCTTTGTCACGATATTTGCCGCGATAAGCTCATCGCGCATCGCCTTGGTGTCACATTCCTTATCGACGGAGCGGAAAATCTGCGCCAGCGCGCTCGACTTAATCTTGAGCGCCTTGCGGCAGAGCAGGTCGTAGGCAACCAGCTTGGCGCGCTCGGCAGAAAGCGACGTCTGGCTGCTCAGACGTTCAGCCAGGGCATCGACATTATTTTGGTTATCGGAATATACCGTCTTGGCCACGGGGCCCCTTTCATATGTACACATATACGTCTATATGGTACAACGCACGCCCTTATCCACGCAAAACATCTGCGAGAACACCCCTGGCATCGCCCGTCTTCACAAGAAAAAAGACCGAGCCCGCGTTCTGCGGACCCGGTCTTTCCGAGTCATAGAGATGGAGGATTCAATCCGTCCGATCGATTAAGCCTGGGCGGCCTCGGCGTCGGCAGGAGCCTCAGCGGCAGCAGCGCGACCATACTCGGCCTTGCCCATCTCGGACCACTCGGGCTCCTCGTCGGGCATGGAACCGGCCTCCTTGCCGAAGAACTCCTTGAGGCAGTTGACGGCGACGATGAGGCCCAGGACCATCAGCAGGACGGCGAAGACGAGCTGCAGGCCCTTGGTGGCGGCGACGGAGACGGCGGCCGTGGTGGCGGTAGCCGGGATGGTACCGAAGAAACCGTAGGCCTGGACGGCGGTCATGCAGCCCATGGCGCTCTGGACCAGCGAGGTGAAGGTGCAGCAGAGCAGGAAGGCGACGGGCACGTAGAGCATCCAGCCCTTGCGGCCGGTGCACTTGCAGAACACGGCGAGGGTGATCATGGTCATGCCGCCGAGCAGCTGGTTGGAAGCACCAAAGAGCGGCCAGATGTTGGCATAGCCACCAAAGGCGAGGGCGAGACCGGGAAGCAGGGTGACGACCGTGGCGAACCAGGGGTTGCCGAGAACCTTCATGTAGCCGGCCTTGGACTCGATGGCCAGGGCATCGTTGGTCTGGGCAAAGAACTCGGAGAACGAAGTGCGGGCGATGCGGGCGACGGCGTCGAGCGAGGTCAGGGCCAGAGCGGAGACGTTCATGGTCATAAAGACAGTAGCGAGCGTGCCGTCAACACCGAAGGCCTGCATACCGCGGGAGATACCAGCGGCGAAGATCTGGAACGGGGTGGAAGCGACACCGGCGTTGAGGGCGCCGGTACCGGCGGTGTTCATGTCGGAGAACATGATGCCGGCGACGATGATGGCAAGGATGCCGACGAAGGACTCGACGATCATGGCGCCGTAACCGACCTTGACGGCGTCCTGCTCCTTCTCGACCTGCTTAGAAGAGGTGCCGGAAGAAACGAGGCTGTGGAAACCGGAGAGAGCACCGCAAGCGACGGAGACGAACAGGACCGGGAACATCATGCCGGAGGCAGTGGAGAAGCCGGTGAAGACCGGAGCGGTGATAGTGGCCTGACCGTTGACGCCCAGGACGGCGATGCCGAGGACAGCGCAGACGATCATGACGATCATCATGATGGAAGTGAGGTAGTCACGCGGGGTCTTGAGCATCTGGATGGGCATAGCGCCAGCGAAGACCAGGTAGACCATGACGACGGCGAACCACTGGAACTTATCCAGGTAGACCGGGAACTGCATACCGACGGCGAACATGAGAACCATGAGGACCACGCCGGTGACGAACTCGGCAGCGCCGGTGAGGTTGAACTTCTTCTGGGCCCAACCAAAGGCGATAGCGACGAAGGTGAACAGGATGGAGATGGTACCAGCGCAGCCGGCGGCATAGGACTTGGTGAAGTCGATGGCACCGGTAGCAGCGCCAGAAGCGTCAACGGCCGGGGTGAACATGAACGTCTTGCAGACCATGTCGGTGAAGGCGGCGATGACGATGATGCAGAACAGCCAGCAGAACAGCAGGAACAGGCGACGGCCGGTCTTGCCGATGTACTTCTCGATGAGCTGAGCGAGCGACTTGCCGTTGTTCTTCATCGAAGCGTACAGGGCACCAAAGTCGTGGACGGCACCAAAGAAGATGCCGCCGACGAGGACCCAGAGCACGACGGGCAGCCAGCCAAAGGCCATGGCGACGATCGTACCCGTGACAGGGCCAGCACCGCAGATCGAGCTGAACTGGTGCGAGAACGCGGTGAAGGCGGAGACGGGCGAGAAGCTCTTGCCGTCCTTCATGCGCTTGGCCGGCGTGAGGGCCTCTTTGTCAACGCCCCACTTGTTGGCCAGCCATCGGCCATAGCCCAGATAGCCGCAGGCGAGCACCGCCGCAGCCACAACCATGAGCAAAACTCCGTTCATTACATTTCCTCCTCTAAAAAGAACTACTCAGACATAAAAAAATGAGGGCCGTCGGTTGCGCTCGACGGCCCTCATCTTCATCAGCCGCCCGTTATCGTACGGGCTAGCTGTATGTGCTAACCCGCATCAGATAATTACTACGCTGATAATGTTTAGCTGATGCGTGAACATGTCTAAGAAATCCTCTTCAATCATGATGCGAACGATCCGTGCGTGTTCACATCCCCCAGTGGTTGAAAAGGAGTATGAAACTTTAGTTACCTAAAGTCAACGCAAATTTGTAATGAATTTTCAACTTTTTTTGAATTTCTCGGTATAAAACGCCACTGACCTCGGACTTTACCCGACAAAAGTTTTTGCATGAGAGATGCCCCTCGGGAGCGGGCGGGCGCCAAACCAGCTCAGAAGCTGTATCGATACAGAAAGATCCCCGACCGGAGGGGCCGGATATAAGGTTTATCGCGAGTTCCGCACGCAAAGAAGGCCACTTAATGTGGCCTTCGTCTTGCGCAGGACTGTAGAGCAGGAAACCTTATATCCGGCCCCTCCGGTCGGAGACCGCACAAGCACGACTAGAGCGTCATGTTCGGGTCGGCGTCGACGTCGAACGACGAGATTTCACCTCGGTCGAATTTGCGGCGGGCGACCTCCGCGATCATGGCTGCGTTATCGGTACAGGCAGACAAAGGCGGCACCGTTACGCGGATCCCCTGACGCCCAAGCTTCTTGATCATCATCTCGCGCAGATGCGGGTTGGCCGAGACGCCGCCACCGATGCAGTATTCCTTGCATCCGGTAGCGTGCAGTGCGTTTTTGGCCTTCTTGTACTGCACGTCAAAGACAGCTGCCTCAAACGAAGCTGCCAGATCGGGCAGGTGAATCGTGCGCCCGGCCTTGGTCTCCTGTTCAATGTAGAGCGTCACAGCGGTTTTAAGGCCCGAAAGCGAGAAGCGATAGTCCCCTTTGCTGTTAAGCGCACGGGGGAAATCGATCGCCTTGGGGTTGCCCGTCTCGGCCAGCTTGGAAATGATGGGGCCACCGGGATAGCCCAGACCCAACGCCTTGGCTACCTTGTCGAAGGCCTCGCCCACAGCGTCGTCGAGCGTCTCGCCGAGCACCTCGTAGTCGCCCCACGCCTTCACGTGCACGAGCATGGTGTGCCCACCCGAGACAAGCGTGAAGATAAACGGCGGTTTGAGGTCGGGTTGCGCCAGCAGGTTGGCAAACAGATGACCCTCAAGATGATTGACGCACACGAGCGGCTTGCCGGCAGCGTAGGCAAAGCCCTTGGCAAAGGCGACGCCAACCACGAGCGCGCCCACCAGGCCCGGACCCTGTGTCACGCCCACGGCGGCAAGCTCGCTGGGAGCAATGGCTCCACCCTCAAGGCCAAGCGATGCTGCGGCATCCTCGAGCGCCGCATCCACGACACTCACAATCACCTCGACGTGTTTGCGCGAGGCGATCTCGGGCACCACGCCGCCAAAGCGGGCGTGAAAATCAATCTGCGTCGACACCTGGTTGGCCAGCATATTGCCATCCGCATCGATAATCGCCACGGCCGTCTCGTCGCAGGAACTCTCGATAGCGAGCACTAGGCGGCGGCGCTCAATTTCGGCACGCTCCCCCTCGGAGCGCCTAGGCGCAGGCAGCGGCCATACGCGCTGCTCTGCCGCCGTCGGCTCGGGCGAGGCATTGTCGACCGGAAGCACCAGGGGCAGCGGAGCCGTCATGACGATGGCATCCTTGCCGGCACCATAGTAGCCGCGGCGCCGTCCTGCCTCGGTAAAGCCCAGAGCGTTATAAAGCGCGATCGCTCCCTCGTTGCCGTCCTCGACCTCGAGCGAAGCCGTGGTGCAGCCGAGCATCTGGGCATCATAGCTCACATGCGACAGCAGCTTGCGGGCAATGCCCTCACGGCGATGTGCCGGGTCGACGGCGACATCCAGAATCTGCACATCACCGTCCACGACCATACCGCCGGCAAGGCCCAGCAGCTTGCCATCGTCGTGTGCCACCCACCAACTACGCGGCGCAGCGACGTCCTCGCCCAGTTCGGACAGGAACATGCCCGGCGTCCACGCCTCGTGTCCGGCACCTTCAAAGCAAGTAGCCTCCAGCGCGCTCGCGCCCTCGGCATCCGCCGCGCCCATGGGACGGAACTGCAGATGACGACCGGCGAGCTCATCGGCAACGCCCGTAATTTCGCTCTGCGCACTCTCGGCAAGACCAAGACGCTTGCGCTCGTTTTCCTCGGCATCCGAAAGGCGCGTGTAAATCGGCAGGACGCGAGCCGGATCGCCGTCACCCGCGGCGTGCGCGAGCAGCAAGCCCTCGCCCGAAGGCCACCACAGGTCGCGCTCCACGCAGCGGGCGGTCTCGTCCTCACCCAGCAGCTTGCCATAGCGCACGAGACCGTCACCGGTCAGCTGAACCTGGTCCCAGTCCGCTGCTCGGCGCCACTCATCGAGCGCCACGGCGGCCTTGACCACGTGTTCGCGCTCAAATTGACGCTCGGGGCCCTCATCGACCAGCATATACAGCGCCGGATATACCTCACCGCGCATAGCATCGGCCAAGATACCAAGCTTGCCGCGCACGCCAGCCTTCCACGCCGTCCAAGCGCAAGCGTCGAGCGTCGACACGCCCAGCAGCGGAACATTGGCACCACGCGCGAGGCCCTTGGCAGTGGAGATGCCGATGCGCACACCCGTAAACGACCCCGGGCCGCGGCCGACCACGTAGCAACCAACATCGCTGCGATCCAGACCGACTTGAGCCAGCACGCCATCAACGGTATTCACGAGCTCAACGTTGGCGTGACGGCGACACATGTGGTCGCCACTCACGAGCTTCGTCTCGCCCGTCTGCCCATCAATCCAGCTTGCCGCGCAGGCAAGCATGTCGGTCGAGGTATCGAGCGCCACCACCAGCGCGTTGTCGTTATGCAAGCTCATCTTGTACAGCCTTATCAATCAAATGGGAAAGCTCCATTGCGCGGTCACCGTGCGCCTCAAGCGTTATCGTTCGCACATCGCTGTCGCCCTCATCACGTTTGAGCGTCACCGAAAGATACTCATCCGTCAGCTCGTCCTGGAATTGTTCGCCCCATTCCAGCAGGCAAGCACCCTCATAGCCCAGCACATCGAAAATGCCCGTATCCTCGAGCTCGTAGGCATGCTCCAGGCGGTATAGATCAAAGTGAAACAGCGGAATACGACCTTGATCGTGAACGGCCATGAGCGCGAACGTAGGGCTCGTAACCATATGCCCATCGCCCAGCCCGCGCGAGACGCCCTTGGTAAAGTGAGTTTTGCCCACTCCCAGGCCACCGGTCAGGATGAGCACGTCGCCGTCCTCAAGGCACGGTGCAATTAGCTCGCCAAAGTACTCCGTATCGGCAGCGCAAGTCGTTTTGTAAGTACCTACCCCCAGGCGCTCCAGGGACATATATGCTCCTTATTATTCCGAGGCGTCCTCTGGCGCGGGATGTCGCTCCAGATAGTCACCCAGCATCTTAAAGTCTTCCTCCAGCAGCTCCTGCCACGCCGGATTGCGCAGCGCTGCTGCCGGATGAAAAGTGGGCATTACTACAAAATGCCCCATCTGGTGGAACCTGCCGCGCAGCTTAGTAATGCCAATCTCGGTCTTTAGCACAAAGTGCGTCGCGGGGTTGCCGAGCGTCACAATAATATCGGGCCAGATGCTTCGAATCTGCTCACGCAAAAACGGCGAGCAAGCCAGCACTTCCTCGGGACGCGGATTGCGGTTTCCCGGCGGGCGGCACTTAAGCACGTTGGCAATGTAGACGTCTTCGCGTTTGAGCCCCGCCAGCGACAAAATGCCGTTGAGATCCTCGCCTGCCGCCCCCACAAAGGGCTCGCCCTGCAAATCCTCGTTGCGACCCGGCGCCTCACCGATAAACATGACGCGAGCGCGGGGGTTTCCCACGCCAAACACGATATTGTGACGCGACTGGTAGAGCTGGCAGAGGTGACAATCGCCCAGAACGGCCTCAATCTCCTCGAGTGCGACCTCACGTGGCGCCTGATGGCTATGACCGGGGATGTGCATGACGCCCATAGCGGCTCCTACACGTAGACCTTGTCGAGACGCATGCCAAAGCCGCAGGCGACCTCGTAGTTAATCGTTCCGCGCAGTCGGGCCATCTCGTCCATAGTGATCTCGGCATCGCCATCGCGGCCGACAATGATCATCTCGTCACCATACTCGGCCTCGGGAATCTCATGCGCCGGGTTGGACTGAATGGCGACCATAAACTGGTCCATGCAGATATTGCCCACCTGACGCACACGCTCGCCGCGATACAGCACGTCCATACGATTGGAAAGCGTACGCGAAAGGCCATCGGCATAACCGATCGGAAGGGTGCAGATCTGAACGCGCGTGCGCGGTACGCGGTAGGTAAAGCCGTAGCCCACGCCCTCGCCCATCGCAGGATGCGCCACGCGCGTCACACGCGCGTGGACGCTCATGACGGGATCAAGCTGCATCACGCGGCCACTCAGCTCGCACGGCTGCATGCCATACAAGCCAACGCCGGCGCGGATCATATCAAAATGCATCGAGGGGTCGAGCATCGAGGACGGCGTGTTGGCGCAGTGCACGATACCGCATTCAAAACCCGCATCCTTAATGGCCTGAACGGCCTCGGTAAAGCGCTGGCACTGCAGCTTGTAGTCCCAGCCCGAAGGTTCATCGGCCGTGGCGAAGTGCGTAAATACGCCGTCGCACTGAATACCGCGATGAAAATTTATACCGCGGACAAAGTCGACAACCTGCGTGTAGTGAACGCCGATACGATTCATGCCCGTCTCGATGGCGAGATGATACTTGCCCACTTTGCCCGCCGCGACGGCACATTCGCCATACGCAAGAGCAAAGTCAGACGTATAGACCGAGGGCATGATATCAAACTCGAGCAACGTCGGAATGGCCTCGATAGGCGGCTCGCTTAGGATGAGGATGGGTTTCGTAATCCCGCCCTGTCGGAGCTCAACGCCCTCGTTAACCGTCGCCACGGCAAACATGTCGGCACCGGCCGAATACATGATCTTGGCGCACTCAACAGCTCCATGACCATAAGCATCGGCCTTGACCACGCAGCACAGGCGCTGACGTGGATTCAGCAAGTTCTTATAGGCCCTCGTGTTGCGACGGAGCGCCCCGCGGTCGATCTCGACCCAGGACCAGCGCGTCAAATCGGCTTTATTCATGATTAGTCATCCGACCCTTCGTCCATGATTCCCAGATCTTCGAGCGCATCCTTTGCCGCCAGTTCCATGGCAGGACCGATCAAGTCGATAAGATCGGTCGCGATGACGCTCTTCTCACCATACTCCGTCGCCGCGGCAAAACCGGCGTAGCTGTGAAGTGCGACGGCGTACGAATACAGCAACTCCCAACGATCCATCTCGTCGCGCATGGTGGCAAGCGTGCCGGCCAAAATACCCGCGAGAACATCACCCGAACCGGCAGTTGCCAGAGAAGCCGGACCCGAGAGCGGCAGCAGCACGCGCTCAACGCCACAGATAGCCGTCGTCGGCCCCTTGGCAATGACCACCAGATTGTCGGAGCCTGCAGCCCAGACAACCTTCTGCGCGGCCGCAATCGCGGTACCAAGGTCGTTCACCTCGTCACCGGCAACCAGACGCGAAAGCTCACGATAGTGCGGCGTCATAACCAACGGCTGCTCGCGACGATACATCTCGGGATTACTATCAATACCATCAATGGCAATCTTAGCAAGGCAGTTGAGTGCATCGGCGTCCAAAATTAGCGGTACATCAAGCTCGAGCAAGCCCGAAACCACCTGCATAGCGCCGGCAGATGTCGTCATACCGGGACCGCACAGTACACAGCTGTACTTCTTTGCAATCTCGCACACCGTCATGCGCGCAGCGGCGCCAAAGGAGCCGCGGGAATCAGACGGAATAGCAAAGACGGGAATCGAAGGAAGTGCCATGCGAATAAGATTGGCGCAGGCGTCAGGAGCCGCGACTGCCACGTAACCAGCACCCGCGCGAGCTGCAGACTTGGCCGCCATAATGGCAGCACCAGGATATTGCGCAGATCCGGCGACAATAAGCACAGAGCCACGGGAATACTTATCGATATTCGATGGTAGCGGAGCAAAGTAATCAACTAAGTCACCGGGCTCGACAATCTCGGCGGCGTGGTCGACATCATCGATGACCTCGTCAAGACGGTCGTAAAGATTGCCGCAGATCAAATCGCCAGCATACTCAGGGCCATCAGCGCTATACAGACCAATCTTGGGCGCAATCATCGTCACCGTGCGCTCGGCACGAATGCAGTCGTCATCAACAACGCCCGTCTCGGCATTCAGGCCCGAGGGGACATCAATGGATACGACACAATCGGCGCATTCATTGACCGTAGGAATCCAAATGGAGAACGGCGCACGCAGATTCCCGTGGAAACCGGTACCAAAAATGGCATCGACAACAACATCGGCCTTATCGATCAAAACCTCGAGTTCGTCACGCGAGGGGCCGACGCAAACTTGCACATCGCGGCCGGCAGTACGACGAGCAACATGACGTGCCAGAGCAGCAGGAATCTCATCCGGCTCAACCGGAGAAACGATATCGACGTCCACACCCTTATGGCTCAGGATATCGGCGGCAACCCAGCCGTCGCCGCCGTTATTACCAAAACCGACCAGAACGAGAACCCGATCGGGATTGAGCTTCAAGACCTCGTTGGCGGCAAACTCACCCGCTAGCTCCATAAGCTCGGCCTTCGAAGTCCCTTCGCGTTCGATGATATCCTCGAGACGAACGACTTCTTCGGTACTCAAAACCGGTTTCATCTATGCTCCTAGCGTATCTTGCGAAGCATCGCCCAGGTGCTCCGTCAATGCTGAATTCTGCAGCTGCTCAAGCTCATCTAAAACAGAGCGAGCCTCTTTAAATGTCTGCGCAACGCGTTTCTTGTTGCTCACTATTTCTTCCTTAGGCTTAGGTCGAGCATCCTCGGTGATTGCAATGGCATTAGCGACAGCCAAGTCACCCGTAAGAGTAATAGAAAGAGCGACCTCGACAACACCCAAATCCTGGGCGATTTCGAGAGCACGACCAGAAAGCAGAGCCTTCGGTTTGCCGAGTTTATCACGCGTTACCGAAACATCCTTGCGACCCACGCCTTGACTAAAACCCGTGCCGAGAGCTTTAAGCACCGCCTCACGCGAGGCAAAGCGGCTCGCATAGTGAGCAGCGGGACGCGATGATGCATCGCAATACGCACGCTCTTCTTCGGTAAACACACGCCGAGCAAACGACGGCGTCTTTTCAAGAATTGATTTCATGCGGGAAATCTCGACGATATCAACGCCGATACCAGCTTCAGCCATGTTCACCTCCATATCGCACAGACTAAGTTATTGTAGCCCGTTCACAGAAGATGCGACAAACGAGGGTTATAAAACACAGCTACTATGTGAGACAAAACCCGTAAACGCAAATCAGAACCACCCTTAAAAAGGGTGGTTTGCTCTTAGGGTATAACCCACGGGCC
>URIE01000048.1 GCA_900547805.1 uncultured Collinsella sp. | reverse complement strand
ATACGAGATTGCCTCTTGTCTCGTGGGCTCGGAGATGTGTATAAGAGACAGCAAAGGGACTGTCCCTTTGTCACATTTTTTGTATGAGGGGAGGTGTCGATATGGATGAGAACAAGATGGGATGGCGCGAGTATGCGCGCTATGCCGAGATGTCGGTCGAGGAGTTGGCGCGCGATTGCGAGGTGCAGGTGTTTCGCGCGACGGGTCCGGGCGGGCAAGGCGTGAACACGACGGACTCGGCGGTGCGCATGAAGCATGGGCCCACGGGGATTGTCGTGACGGCGCGTGAGAGCCGCAGTCAGTTTCAGAATCGCAGCTGCTGTTTGCGTAAGCTGAGGGCAGAGCTTGAGCGTCGCGGGCGTCCACCGCGCCGACGCGTAAAGACCAAGGTGCCTCAGCGCTCTCGCCAGCGCAGGCTCAACGACAAGCACTTCAACGCCATTAAAAAGGCCAACCGTCGCAAGCCGGGCGGGGAGGAATGATCTTCTCAATAAGTTGCGGTGAAATAGGGACTGTTTTGCGTTTTTAGCTGCATAAACAGTCCCTATTTCACCGCAACTTAGGGATGGCTAGCGGGTGGGGTGCCAGACGTGGAGGGCGCCGGCGAGGATGTCCACCTCGATGCGCGAGGCGACGATGGGCTCGCCGTCGGCCTGGATGGGGTAGTTGGGCTCCTCAAAGGTAAGCTCAGCATGGCGACAGCGGCGCATGCGAACCGGTGGCAGCTTGGTGTGGTGGCCGTCTTTGGCCGAAAGGAACATAGGCAGGGCAACCGCGCGAGGGACGGGGCCGCAGGCGTAGCAGACGTCGAGTGTGCCGTCACAGGGGTCGGCATCGGGGCAGATGCGATAGCCCGAGCCATACGTGGGGCCCAGCTGAATCGCCATGATGATCGCCCTCACGCGCTCGGCGGGCGCGCCGTCAAAGCTGGCTGTCATGGGGTAGTTGCGATAGCGCAGGCCAAACTGCTCAAGTCCCGAGAGGGTGTAGAGCGGAGCGCCCGTCAAGCCGGTCTTTTTTCGCAGCTCGGTGGTGCCCAGGCCGATGGCGGCATCGATGCCGATCGAAAGCGTTTGGTCGTAGTACTCGACGATCGCCTCGCCGCTGCCGTTTGCGGGGTTCCATGAGCGAATGCGCCCGATGTCCTGACGCTGCAGCTCGCAGGTGAGCAGCGCGCCAAAATCCTTGCCGGAGAAATCGTCGATGCCGAGCGTCTGGGCAAAATCGTTGCCGGAGCCCACGGGTAGGATAGCAAGAGCGGGACGGACCGCCTCATCCTGCGTCATAAGCCCGTTGACGACCTCGTGGATTACGCCGTCACCGCCAAGCGCGATAACGGTGCGATAGCCCTGAGCCTGTGCGGCCAGCTCCTTGGCGTGTCCCATGCGCTCGGTCAGCACTAGGTCAAACTGGGATGCGCGTGCAGTCATGTCCAAAAAGCGCTGCAGGCGCTCAGCGACCTCGCGCGCCGCACCCGACTGGGCGGCGGGGTTGGCGATGATGAGCGTGCGACCAAAATCAGTTGCGTGCATGGGGCGACTCCCGGCGTGTGACATGGCAGTGCGGTCGCGCTCAGGTCGAATTGCCCCCGATTGTGGCTGCACGGCGAATACTAACGTCTACTCTATCAGGTCGTTGTGGCGCTCGATAGCATCCGCTACCGTACCGCCCTCATCCACAATAAGCGAACGGCGTTTGGGTGAGATGATGCGCTGGGCGGGGTACACGCCGCGGTGTCCGCCGGTTAGGTAGCTGATAAAGGCCACGATGACAAAGAACCCGGCGGCCGTGCCGTGGAACAGGTCGATGGCCATCATGCAGGTGGTGATGGGCACGTTGAGGCCGGCGCAGAACACGCCGAGCATACCGAGAGCCGCCAGAAAACTGGGGTCGAGCCCGGTAAGGCAACCTATCCAGCCACCGAGTGCCGCACCGATGCCAAACAGGGGCGTGACCTCGCCGCCTTGGAAGCCAGCGCCCAAGGTGAGCGCCGTCACCACGAGCTTGATGGATGCGTCAGCAAGGGTAGTGTTACCGGAGAACCCGGCGCCCGAGAGCCAGGTGGCAAGGCCGGCGTAGTTCCAAGCGTCGAGGAGGGCATAGGCGGCCAAAACCACGAGTGCGCCTATAAGTGCGCGAACAAGGTAATTGGTGATAAAGCGACCGTACAGGCTCTTGACGGTTCGAACCGACCAGGCAAAGAGACGTGCCGTCAGACCGAAGATAATGGCGCTGATAACAACGATGACGACCGTTTTGGGCGACATGGCGGGAACGCTGGTGATAACATTCGCCTCGTACTCGGTTCCCAAGGCAAGCGATGTGAAGTAGCCGGTAAACGAGGCGACCAGGCAGTAGATGCCTGCGGTGTAGTCGATCTTGCCGATAAAGCACATCTCCATGCCAAAGAAAGCTCCGGCAAGGGGCGAGCCGAACACGGCGCCAAAGGCCGACGAGATGCCGGCGAGCATGAGGTCGTGGTGGTCATGCTTTTTGAGGTGGGCAAGGCTCGAGATGTTGCTGGCGATGGTGCCGCCAATCTGCACCGCGGCTCCCTCGCGACCGGCCGATCCGCCCGTTAGGTGCGTGAGCGTTGAGCAGATGAAGGTGAGGACGGCCATGCGCATATGGATGAGGCGTGTGCCCAGAGCGGAGTCGATGACCAGGTTGTTACCGCGTTTGGCGGCAAGGCCGTGGTTTTTGTACACCCATGCGGTGGCAACGCCCACAACGGGAAGCAGCGCGTAGACCCACGCATGGTGCTCGCGATAGTCGGTCGCGATATTCAGCGAGGCCAAAAACGCCCAAGCGGCAACGCCCATGGCGAGCGAGACGATGACGACGAGTGCGAGCAACTTGGTGCTCGCGAGTAGGTTGCGGGCGTTGCGGCGCGTGTCGGCAGCCAAGAGATGCTCGGAGCGGGTGAGCTGATGCCTGCCTGCCGTGATGACGTCGTTCAGGGAGAAAAAACCGCCTTCGTCGAGCGGCTGGGAATGATCCTGCGCTTCGTTTGCGCTTTCGGGTTTGTCGTTATGAGCCATACGTTCCTCTTTTAGGTTGCAACGCAAGCATTATAAAACGCGGTAAACGCGACGAGCCGGTGGGTTGGTTTCCATTCTGTTTCGCGGCCTGCAACCGACAGGTGTATTTGCGGGTACAGGCCAAGTCGCGGTCGCGCGTCGGGGATTATACTTAGACAAGCATAAAGAATCGGCGCCCCCGTTGTGCGCCGTGGCATTAAGAGGTGCATATGACAGAGAAGCTCATTCCGCTGGAGGACGCGCAGTCGATTGTTCTGTCGCACGTTGCTCCGACCGATCTCGTCGAGAGTCCCGTGTGGCAGGCCACCGGTCTTCCCTTGGCCGAGGACGCGGTGGCCGATATCGACATCTCGCCGTTTGCCAACAGCGCCATGGACGGGTATGCCGTGCGCGCAGCCGATCTTGCTGCGGCCGCCGGTGACACTCCGGTGACGCTCTCCGTCGTAGGACACGAGGCCGCGGGCCATGTCTTTGAGGGCACAATCGGCGCGGGCGAGACCGTCCGCATCATGACGGGCGCGCCGGTACCCGAAGGTGCCGATGCCGTGGTGAAGTACGAGATCGTCGACGTACTCGATGGCGACGGCAACGAGGGCTCGCACGTTCGCTTCTCGGCGCCTGCCAAGGTAGGGGAGAACGTTCGCTCTGCCGCCGAGGAGGCCCATGCCGGCGATGTTGTGATGCACGCCGGTGAGGTCGTGGCTCCGGCGGGCGCGGGTCTGCTGGCAAGTGCCGGATACGCGAGCGTGAAGGTGCACGCTGCCCCACGTGTGGGCATCATCTCGCTGGGCACGGAACTGGTCGCACCGAGTAAGGTGCCGGCGCGCGGTCAGATTCGCGATTCCAACTCCTCGGCGCTGATGGCCGAGGCGCTCGATGCCGGCGCCGAGCCCGTGTTCTACGGCATTGCGCCCGACGATGAGCAGGCGATTGCCGAGCTGGTGCATCGCGCCACGCGAGAGTGCGATTTTGTCATTACGAGCGGTGGCGCCTCGGCGGGCGACTACGATTTCGTGACGGCGCTCGTCCGGCGCGAGGGCGAGGTGCTGTTTGACCGCATCTCGATGCGTCCCGGCAAGGCCATCACGTTTGGCTTGCTCGGGGGTAAGCCCTACCTGGGGCTTTCAGGCAATCCGGCCGCGGCGTATGTGGGCTTTGAGATGCTTGCCCGTCCGGCGATTCGCAAGATGCGCGGTTTTTCCGAGGGTTCGCGTCCCGTGCAGCAGGCGACGCTCACGCACGGCGTGAAAAAGCGCCAGGACCGACGCTTCTTCGATCGCGCCACGGTTTTGCGCGACCCCGAGACCGGTGAGCTGTTGGTGACCGAGGCCAAGACGCAGAATTCGGCGCTGCTCGGCACGATGCAGCGGTCCAACTGCCTGCTGCGTATTGACGAAGGACCGTGCGAGCTCAAGGCGGGCGACGTCGTGGGTGTCGTGCGTGTCGACCTGCCCGAGGGCACGGTGTTGTAGGAGGAAGACTATGGAGTTGAAGATTTCGATCGTGACGTGCTCGGATACGCGCGATCTTGCTCAGGACGAGGCTGGAGCCGCACTCGAGGAACTTATCAAGGCGCAGGGCTGGACGGTCGTCTCACATGTGGTCGTGCGCGACGACGCCAGCGAGATCGGTGATGCCATTGTGGAAGCTGCCGATGAGTGCCACGCCAATGTCGTGCTCACCTGTGGCGGCACGGGACTTTCGATGCGCGACGTGACGCCCGAGGCGACGCGTGCCGTCTGCGACCGCGATGTGCCGGGTATTGCAGAGGCAATCCGTGCGTACTCCATGACCAAGACGCGCCGCGCTATGCTCTCGCGCGCTATTTGCATGCAACGAGGTCATACGCTTGTCGTAAACTTTCCCGGTTCTACGAAGGCCGCCCGCGAAAGCTGGGAGGCCATAGCGGACCAGCTGGAGCATGCGGCTCAGATGACAGCGGGCGGCGGACATACCAACTAAGCGGTTTACCTGCGGCGGGGCGACCTGAACGGCTGCTCCGCCTTTGTTTTCCGCCGAAGCGACGCCGAGGTGCACGGCAACTCGAAACTATATTCTCTGGCGAGAATAATTTCTCACTTTCATTATTCTCGTAGAAGTATAATCTGATTGCAGTTTAAAGCCCGCGGTGGGGTACCCGGGCACAAGGTCCGAAAGGGTTGAATATGTTCGATATGGTTTCACGCCGCGGTTTTGTCTCGCTTTCTGCTGCCGCTGCCGCCGGCCTTGGCCTTGCCGGCTGCTCGGGCAACAAGACGTCCGAGCCCGCTGGTTCCGATGCCGGCTCCGCCAAATCTTCCTCTAAGAAGAAGGCTGTCGAGCTGCAGGTCTTTGCCGCCAACTCGCTCGAGAAGGCTCTGCCCGAGGTTCAGGAGCTCTACACCGAGCAGACCGGTACCACGTTTGCCGACACGCAGTTCAAAGCGTCCGGCGACCTTGTCGAGCAGATGCGCGCCGGTGCTGCGGTCGACGTGCTCATCACCGCTTCCAAGGGCACCATGGACGACGCCGAGGCCGCCGAGCTCGTCGACGCCGATACGCGCGAGGACATGTTCGTCAACGACCTCGTGATCATTCGCGCCGAGGGCTCCGACACCAAGGTCGAGGTCATCGCCGACGTCGCGAATCTGGACGGCAAGATCGCCATTGGCGACGCCAAGACCGTTCCCGCCGGCAAGTACGCCAACCAGGCGCTGGCTTCTGTGGGCCTCTACACCGGCACCGAGGGCGACGACGGCGAGTACGCGCCTGAGATCGCCGACAAGGTGGCCCTGGCCGACAAAGTTGGTACCGCCGCCGCCTATGTGTCCACAGGCGACTGCGTGGCCGGTTTTGTCTACAGCTCCGATATCTTCCGCTACGACGGCATCGAGGAGGCCTTCGTGTGCCCCGAGGATTCGCACAAGCCCATCGTGTACCCGGGTGCCGTTGCCGAGAGCTCCGAGCACGCCGACGAGGCCAAGGCGTTTATCGACTTTTGCCTGACCAACAAGAAGGCTCAGAAGATTTGGGCTAAGTACGGCTTTGAGCTTTCCGCGTAGTGCGGCTTGGCGCGATAATTCCATCGTTTTGTGTTTCACTCCGTCCTTGTATTCGCTTGGAGCTTTTCGTGCTTAATAGATTCCGCATCCTTGTCGCCTGTGCTTTAACCTTCACGCTTTGCTGGGTGCCGGGATTTGCGTTTGCTGGAGACGCTGAGGATGGAGCTCAGGTTGCTGCGACCGCCCATGGGCTTTCCTATGGGATCGAGGGTTTTGAGCGGTTGGCCAAGGGGACCGCCCGTACCATGGAGGGCCAGCCTGAAGGCTACCGGTTTCCCGTTGACGAGGACGTGGACCTTGTAGTGGCGCCTGCTGCCGATCGCGTTGTGGTGTGGATATCGCCCAAGGCGGTCGAGAAGTATGGATTGGATCCGCAGGACAACGAGTGCGTATCGGGTCTCAAGGCCCTCGTCTGTAAGCTCGACGGCGCAAACTGCATGGGGGGTGCGCAGTTAGGGGACGTGGATCTTCCTTGGTATGTCACGGCGGAAACAACGTTTGACGCCGGCGGGTATACCTATGGCTTTGACGAGCGCGGTGCGGATGGGGACCGCTATGTGGTGATTGCATCGGCCTCGGGTGATGCCAAGGGCGGCGCGCGTTGGCTTGATAGCGCTCAAATGGTAGAGGCATCGTCTGTCGTGTTGCGGGATGAGCAGGGGCCCTTGACCTCTCTGACTTCCTTTTTGGGCGACATCGACTACCGTCCGTTTTGGGTGTCTATCAAAACGAGCGGCCTTGCCCTGGTGATTGCCTTTGCACTGGGCCTGTTTGCCGCGTGGAAGACTATGGGTACCTCGAGTCGCATCAAGGGCCTGCTCGATTCGGTCTTTACGATTCCTATGGTGCTGCCGCCTACGGTGTGCGGCTTTTTGCTGCTTATGCTGTTTGGCCGCTCGACCGGGGTGGGCCAGTGGCTTATCGCGCACGGCGTCTCGATCGTCTTTACGTGGCCCGCGGCGGTGATATCTGCCGTGGTGGTGTCGTTTCCCCTGGTCTACCGTACGGCGCTCGGTGCCTTCGAGAGCCTCGATACGCAGATGCTCGACGCCGCGCGAACCTTGGGATGGTCCGAACGTCGCATCTTTGCCAAGCTCATGATGCCGCTCGGCTGGCCCTCCATCGCCGCCGGCACGGTGCTCGCCTTTGCCCGCGCGATGGGCGAGTTTGGCTGCACGCTGTTCTTTGCGGGCAACTACGCCGGTATTACGCAGACCATCCCCATCGCCATCTACTTTGAGTGGATGGGCGGCAACACATCGGTGGCCCTCTTTTGGGTCGCCGTCGTGATCGTGTTCAGTTTCCTGGTCATTCTGTTCATCAACATGTACACCGCGCATTCGCAAAAGTATCGCGAGCGGGGCCTTTTCCGTGCGGAGCGCAAACAGGCCAAAGATCTCGCCGGACAGGGCGATTCGCTCGACCCGGCGGGCGGCGATGCCTTGCGTATTGATCGCGAGGCACTGGCCGAGCTCATGCGCGATGATGCGGCGCCGCAGGGAGGTCGATAAGCCATGTCGCTCGTTCTGGATATTAAGAAACGTTATCCCGGGTTTGTGCTCGACATTCAGCTCGAGGCTGGCGAGGAGCGCGTGGCGCTGCTGGGTGCCTCGGGTTGTGGCAAGAGCTGTACGCTGCGCTGCATTGCCGGCGTGGAGACGCCCGACGAGGGCAAGATCGTCGTCAACGGTGTGACCTTTTTTGACTCGTCGGCGGGCATCAACCTGTCGCCCCAGGCGCGCAAATGCGCCCTGCTGTTCCAAAACTATCAGCTGTTTCCCAACATGACGGTGGCCGATAACGTATGTGCCGGTGTAAAGGGCGCGGGCGATGCCGCCGCGCGCAAAAAGCTCGCCGAGCGCTATCTGAGCATTTTCGGTCTAGCCGATTTTGCCGACCGCTATCCCGCACGACTTTCGGGCGGTCAGCAGCAACGTGTGGCGCTTGCGCGCATGGTGGCGGCGCATCCGGGCATCTTTATGTTCGACGAGCCCATGAGTGCGCTCGATGCGTACCTCAAGAGCGCCCTCGAGCAGAATATTCTCGACCTGTTCGATGTGTGCAACCGCACCGTGCTCTACGTGAGCCACGACATCGATGAAGCGTGCCGCCTGTGCCAACGCATCTGTGTGATGCACGACGGGCATGTTGAGGAGATCGGCTCCATCGAGGACGTGGTTCGCCGTCCGCAGACGCTGGCGGCGCTGCGCCTGACGGGGTGCAAGAACACAAGCCGGGCGCGCAAGATCGGCGACGAAGAAGTTGAGGCCCTCGACTGGGGCATGACCTTTAACGTGGGTCGCGAGGTTCCCGATAATGTGGCGTACCTGGGCATTCGCGCAAGCTACTTCCATGTTGACAATCGCGCGGAGCGGGGTCGCAACAGCTATGATTTGCACGTGGCCCGAGTGAGCGATTCGCGCTTTGAGCGCCTGGTGCTGCTGGACGTGCCGCGCGCTGATGCGCCCACGCGTCTGCAGTGGAAGGTCAACAAAGTGAACGTTGCTGCCGACGGGCTGCCGCAAGCAGGCGAGACGCTGCGCATGCACTTCGATGCGAGTAGGATCCACCTGGTTTGTCGATAGCGCCGGGTAATGCTGTCGGGGATATAAGCCTCGGCGGCTTTGTCTTGCCGCTTGCCGAATGAGGGATGACAGACTCTTATCAATCAAGATAATTATTTATTAAACGACGGCACGCGAGGCTGTCGTACGAATGTCAACGGTGTTCGTCTGGACGATGACCGCTGATATAGTTGACCTTGACTGGTTAAGGAGGGTGCGCACATGCCACAAACGACATACATTCGCCGCGTTGCCGCGCGTGCCCTATATATGGCTCGGAGTCGCATATGAGCAGGTATGTTCACGGCTCCGGGAGAGACGACGCACAACTAAATAATCGACTGCAAAGCAGGTTCCCTAAAATTCCGGGTTTGAGCACGGCCGGGCAATCGCCGTCCGTCGTGCAGCAATACCGTAGCTATCCGTATTTGGTTCGAGAGGGGAACCGTCATGGCTGAAGAATTTGATTTCCATCCGATGTGGGAGAGCCTCGGCATGAATCTTGCCGACCACGATATGCTGCTGGGCGCCGTGGGCCAGATGTACGGCGATATGTTCCTGACGCAGAACAATCGCCCCAAGTCCACGTCCTACCTGGACTTTGTGGCCACCAACATCCATAGCGGTCGCATTAAGGAGATGCTCGACAAGAAGGAGGCCGGCGAGGCCACCAAGATCGTGGGCTCGTTCTGCGTGTACGTGCCCGAGGAGATCGTGCTTGCCTGTGACGGCATTCCCGTGGGTCTGTGCTCGGGTGCCGACTGGGCAACCGATAAGGTCGAGGAGCACCTGCCGCGCAACACCTGCCCGCTTATCAAGAGCTTTGCCGGCTTTAAGCTGGGCGAGGTCTGCCCCTATATTGAGTCGAGTGACTTGGTGGTAGGCGAGAACACCTGCGATGGCAAGAAGAAAGCCTACGAGTTCTTTGCAACGCAAAAGAACATGTACGTCATGGATATTCCCAACGTGCACGACGAGTCGACGCTCGTGACCTGGAAGGCCGAGGTCAAGAAGCTCGCCGCCAAGATCGAGGACGAGTGCGGCGTCAAGATTACGCCCGAGCGTCTGAAGGCCGCCATCCACGCCGTCAATGAGAAGCGCCGCGCCCTGCAGCGCCTCGCTGCAACCCGCGCTGCCGACCCGGCGCCCATCAGCGGTCTCGACAGCCTGCTGACCGTTCAGGCCGCCTTTATGGACGACACGCCGCGTCTGACCGGAGCCATCAACGATATGGCGGCTGAGTGCGAGCAGCGTGTCGAGGCCGGCGAGGGCGTGGCGCCCAAGGGGACCAAGCGCATCCTGTACACCGGTACGCCCATGGCCGTGCCCAACTGGAAGCTGTTCAACCTCATCGAGAAGGCCGGCGGCGTTGTGGTGGGCGAGGAGTCCTGCACGGGTTCGCGCTACTACAAGGACCTGGTGGACGAGAGCGGCGAGACGGTCGACGAGATGCTCGACGCCATCGCCGAGCGCTACTTTAAGATCAACTGCGCCGTCTTTACGCCCAACGACCAGCGTATGAAGGACATTGTCCAGATGGCCAAGGACCTGCATGCCGACGGCATCGTCGACGTGGCCCTGCAGTTCTGCACGCTCTACGAGATGGAGTCGTTTGCCGTGGAGAAGGCCGCCGAGGAGGCCGGCATCCCGTTTATGCACATCACGACCGACTACGCCGGCGAGGACGCCGGTCAACTGCAAACCAGGATTGAGGCTTTCTTGGAAACCATTTAGGACTATCCGTCCCGGCGGCTTTCCCAGGCACCCGATCTTGCCGTTCAAACCGTCGCTTGCGTGCCAAAGTACGCGGCGCGTCTCTTTCACGGCAACCTCGGGCACCTGGGAAAGCCGTTTCCTTGGTTGGTTAAAAGGTTTAGGAGTTATATGTCGGAAAATATTGAGCAGCCGTTGCCCAGCACGTTTGAGGAGTTCAACGAGCAGCGCAAGGCGGCGTTTATTCGCGTTAAGGATTACAAGCAGGCGGGTAATCGCCTGGTCGGCTTTTTGTGCAGCTATACGCCGCTCGAGATTATCGATGCCGCGGGGGCTGCGAGTGTCGCTCTGTGCGGTACGTCCGATGAGGTGATTCCCGAGGCCGAGAAGGTGCTGCCGGCAAACCTCTGCCCGCTCATCAAGTCGACCTACGGCTTTGCCTACTCGCAAAAGTGCCCGTTTACGTACTTTAGCGACATGATCATCGGCGAGACCACCTGCGACGGCAAGAAGAAGATGTACGAGCTGCTCAACGAGCTCAAGCGCACGCACATTCTGCATCTTCCGCAGGGTCGCGATCGCGCCTACGAGCGTGAAGGCTGGTACGAGGAGTGCCGCCTGCTCAAGGAGGAGCTCGAGGGCTTCTACGGCATCACGATTACCGACGATGACCTGCGCGCTGCCGTCCGTCGTCGCAACCGCTTGCGTGCGGCCCAGCTCGAGATGTTTGCGCTGCAGGCCAACCAGCCGGCGGCCATGAGCGGCGTCGATCTGATGAGCACCATGTTTGCCGGTACGTTCAGCTTTGATATCGAGGCCTATACGCAGCAGCTGGAGCAAAAGGTTGCCAAGCTGCGCGAGGCCTACGACGCGGGCGAGCGCCCGGTCGCGGCAGACGCCAAGCGCATTCTGATCACCGGCTGCCCGGTGGGCGGCGTGATCAACAAGATCGGTCGCACCATCGAGTCCAACGGCGGCGTGGTCGTGTGCATGGACGACTGCTCGGGCGAGCGCACGGCGGCCATGATGATCGATCCGGAGGCTCCCGACATCCTGCGCTCCATCGCCGACCGCTACCTGGACATCAACTGCTCGGTCATGACGCCCAACGACGGTCGTATGGAAAACACGCTGGCTATGTGCGAGAAGTATCATGTCGATGGCGTGGTAGAGAGCGTGCTCCAGGCGTGCCACACCTTTAACGTGGAGAGTGCGCGCATGCAGGAGGCTGTCGAGGGTGCGGGTATTCCGTACATGAAGATCGAGACCGATTACAGCAACGGCGACATGGGCCAGATCGAGACCCGCATCGCCGCCTTCATCGAAACCCTCTAGCTTCCTCAGGCGCCGGATCTTGCTCCTCAAACCGTCGCTTGCGTACCCAAAGTACGCTGCGCTCCTCTTTCGGGGCAATCTCCGGCACCTGAGAAACCTAGAGCTAAGGCGCCTGAACGCGCCGCTACCTTTGATGTTTAGATTGGAAGAGAGCCATGATAGGGATCGGGATCGATATCGGGTCTACGGCGGCTAAGGCTGCTGTGGTCGACGGGGAGGGTTCGGTGGCGTGGACGTGCGTGCAGCCAACCGGGTTCTCCTCGGTCGATGCTTCCGAGCGGCTGCGCGAGGCACTGGCAGCGGCCGGCTATGACGTGACGGCCGAAGATGCTCGCGTGGTCGCGACTGGCTACGGCCGTGTTGCCGTGCCCTATGCGCACAAGGTCGTGACCGAGATCACCTGC
>URIE01000047.1 GCA_900547805.1 uncultured Collinsella sp. | reverse complement strand
ACGCCCCAGGTATTCGGGGCCGCCCAGGGCACTATGGCGCCATCCTGCGCGTTCACACGGCGCCGGCGTTTCCAGAGCGGACGGCACTGTGAATTAAACGCACGCAGCGAAAACTCAAAGATGACGCCGCGCACCAGGAGCTCTTCGCAAAACGGCGCACCGAGCACCGTAGTCAAGACGGCAAGAAGGCTGGTATCGCCCATGCCTGTTTCCTCGACAAGTTCACTGTAATCGGCCGCGACCTCGGGCAACAATGACAGTACGGCGTCGGTCACGTAGCCAACGACCACCTGCAGTGCCAAGCCGATCACGATAACGCAGGCAATGCGCTTCCACGCGCTACGCACTCCCCCGCCGAGCGGACGCTCACCTTGCCAGCGCGCGATAAACGACCGCGGCCACAAATAACGCCACCATAGCAGCGCCATCAAAAACGACGCCGTCTGAGCGACGGCTTGAAACCATTGAATATCGAGGTTGTCGATCGGGAAACCCGTCAGCGCCGACACGATGTCCAGCACGGAGAACAAAACCATGCTCAGGACAATATCGGCAGCGACGACGCCAAAACAGGCAAGCGCCCAAACCAGCGCATTGAGCATGCCGACCTCCTCCCAACGACTAGTCATTGGGGACGTTCTTCAACGACTAGCTGTTGGGGACAGTCTTTGCCAAAGGCCCCGCTGGGCGAAATGTCGAACGGAAAGGTGCCGCAGCGATTGAAGGCGGCGATGAACATGCGGATGGCGTTGGACGGCGTGGTGCCTACGAGTTGGGTTGCCGCCGCGAAGGCCGCCTTCTCCTCGGGCAAGACCTTCGCGACAACCGGGGTCATGTGTTCTGCCATGGCGCTTCCTTTTTGAAACGACGGTGGTGCGGATAGATGCGGGCCACGCGGCTGGGCGACGGGCTGTGAAGGCAACCCGATTGGCCCGCATCTGGAGTTTGTTTCTACTGCGTTGGTATTACTTGGTATTCCTAAGTATTACCCCGCAGATAGAATACCATACCCAACCCTATGGGGACGGAGAAAAAACGGATCATTTTGTTGCTGAGTAAGTATTTAGAGCGTGATGATGTCCGAGATATTGAGGGCCTGAGCGTCGACGGCATCGTGCGTAGCAAGCAACAGCATGCGGCCGTCGAGCAAGTCGAGCACGATCTCGGCGCATGCGTCGCGCGCAGCGGTATCTAGGCCGGTAAAGGGCTCGTCCAGAATCACTGCGCCGCCCGGACACAGCAGGGCTCGGGCAATCTCGACGCGACGGCGCTGCCCGCCCGAGAGCTCGGCCACACGAGCATGCACATCGACCCCCGGCACCAGCAGGCGCAACAGGGCCGCGGCACTCGAGGCGTCCACGCGCGCGTCGGCGCACACCAGCACGTTATCCAAAGCCGAGGCGCCCTCTACCAGGCGCACATCCTGAAACACCATGGAGCACGGCGCGCACTCCCCCGCCGCCAGCGCAAGCAGCGTCGACTTGCCCACGCCCGAGGTGCCCATCACGCAGGCGCGCCCACTGGCGGGCACACGAAGCACCAGTCCGTCGAGCGCCGGAGCCCAGGGAGCGCGATCGCCCACGGCGAGCGCAAGCTCCGCAGCAGCCCTGCCGCCAGCAGAGCCGCCTGCACGTCCGCGAGGACAACGCCCATGCGCCCGCACAGCAGCACGCCATGCTGCGGGCCCCGAAGCCCGCAGCAGCCACACCAGCACGCGCTCGCATGCCCACGATGCCGCCACGACCAACACGGTCCACGCCAGCAGGTCAGCCGTCTCGATGAGCAGCTTCGCCTGATAGATGCGCTCACCCACGGTGCCCACCGCCATGCCGATCAGCTCCGCCGCCACGCCGGCCTTCCAGCTCATGCCAATCACGGCGCGGGCGCACGAAAGCACAAACGGCAGGACTTCGCGCCAGGTGTGGGCACAAAACAGTCGCCAACCCCGCACGCCATGCAGACGAAACATCTGCTCCAGCGGTTTATCCGCTTGCGTCAAACCCTCGACTAGCGAAAAATACACGCCCGGCAGCGCCATCAAAAAGACGGCCACAATGCTCACGCGCGCCGACCCCAACCAAATGAGCAGCAAGACCACTATGCAGGCAACCGGCGTCGCCTTAACAAACGAAAGCGCCGGCGCCACCAAGCGGGCAAACGTCAGCGATCGCACCGAGACTCCCGCCAGCACGCCGCCGCACGCCGCGGCAAGCGCCAACCCGCCCAAGATTCGCGCACCCGAGCCCGCCAGAATCGCCCATGTGTCGGCATCGCATACCAGTCGCAGCAACGCCACCACAACAGCGCCCGGCCCCGGCAAAATCAACGGCTGCGCCACGAGACCCGCCACCAGCACCCTCACGGCAAGCCAAAAGGCGGCAACGGCACCTGCTGCCGCCACCGCCTTCATACGCTCTGTCATTTGTCGAGCAAACGCATGCACGGGCTACTCCATGTAGTAGAAATCATCGGCCGGGAGCTTGCCGCCCACGGCGCTCGTGTCCGCATCGGCCAGCACCTGCAGGTACCCACCGAGCGCCGCCTTCATATCTTTCCCCGTCTGGCATACAAGCATGCACCCGGGAATCGCCTTTTCGGCGATCTTGGCGTTGTCCACGATGCCGGCATCGACCACGGCCTGTGCCCAGTCTGCCGGCGTCGCATTGACAGCCTTCACGCTCGCCTCATGGCAGCGCAAGAATTCCGCCACGGCCTCGGGATGCTCCTCGGCAAAGGCACGGCGCACCACGGTCACGCCCGTCAGCAGGCGCGAATCCGTATCACCTGCCAGCTCATCCCACACATCGGTCAGATTTACCGGCGCCGACAGCTTGCCTTCGCTCTTTGCGATGGCAGCGGTCTTGAACGGCTCGGGCAGCACGCCCACGGCAGACGGATCGGCAAGCAGCGCCGACAGTACCTCGGTGGGCTCGCTCTTAAACTCAAGCGCCACCTGGCCGGTCAGGCCCGCGCGCTCCAGCAAGTAGTTCATGACGTACTCCGGTGTGGTGCCCTTGCCCGTCATGTAGACGGTACGACCCGCCAGATCGCCAAACGAGGCCACACTCGCGTCGCCCGTCACCACGCTCAGCACGCCCAGCGTGTTGATGTCGATGACCTGCACCGCGCCCTCGGTCTTGTTGTAGAGCACGCTCGCCACGTTGGCCGGGACCAGCGCGATATCGACATCGCCCTGAATGACCTTGGGCACGATCTCGTCGGCAGCGGCGCTGATCGCAAAGTCGAACTCGTTGTCCGTGGCACCTTCGGCCGCCTGGTCCATAAACTGCACCAGACCGATCGATGTCGGGCCCTTGAGCGAGGCGACGTGCACCTCAACCGGCTCGGCAGCGGCCTTCCCGGCAGCCGAGCCCGCAGCAGACCCGGCCCCGGCAGACCAGCCACCACAGCCAACCAGCGCAAGCGACAGCGCGCCCGCGGCGAGCGCCGAGGCAAACCCCCGGCGCGACATCTCAACATCAAATGCGCGCATCGCTAGCACGTCCCTTCGTTGGGCATCGTCCATGCGTGATGGTCGGTATGCAGCAGCTCCTCGGCCAGCGGCGAGAGCGGCGCACCCAAGAACTCGCGGTAGCAAGCCTGGACATCGGGGTTCTCGTGGGAGAAGCGAATGTCCGCCTTCGCATCCAGGCCCCACAGCACCTGGCCGCGCTCGGCCGCCAGCTCGCAGCCGTCGTGGATGGGCTGACCGCCGCCACCGACGCAGCCGCCCGGGCACGCCATGACCTCGACGAAGTCATAGCTCACGCGGCCATCGCGAATCGCATCGAGCAGACGGGCGGCGTTGCCCAGCCCGTGCGCCACGGCGACGCGTACCTTGGTACCGTCGATATCGGCCACGGCTTCCTTCCAGCCGTCGAGCCCTCGCACGTCGGTAAAGAAATCGGCATCGGGGTTCTTGCCCGTCACCAGGTAATAGGCCGAGCGCACCGCGGCTTCCATCACGCCGCCCGTGGCGCCAAAGATCACGCCCGCGCCCGTGCCAAAGCCCAGCGGCGTGTCGAGCGGCTCCTCGACGAGCGTGTCCACGCTCACGTGGTTCGCGCGGATCATGCGCACCATCTCGCGCACCGTCAGCGCAACGTCCACGTCGGGCGCGCCGCCCTCGCCCACCATGCTCGGCAGCGCGCACTCGGCCTTCTTGGCCGTGCACGGCATCACGGACGCCACAAACAGGCGCTCGGGCTCCACGCCCAGCACCTTGGCGTAGTAGGTCTTGGCAATAGCGCCGAACATCTGCTGCGGCGACTTTGACGTGGACAGGCTGTCGACAAACTCGGGGTAACGTGCCTTCACAAAGCGAACCCAACCCGGGCAGCAGCTCGTAAACATGGGCCAGCCGCGGCTGTCGCCCTCGCCCTTGGCGGCGGCGCCCAAGCGCTCGAGCAGCTCGGAGCCCTCCTCCATAATGGTGAGGTCGGCCGAGAAATCGGTGTCGAACACGTACTCAAAGCCCACGCGACGCAGTGCGCAGGCAAGGCGCTCGACGGTAGCTTCCTCGCGCGAAATGCCGAGCTCCTCGCCCCAGGCGCTACGCACGGCCGGCGCGATCTGCACCAGCACGATCTTGTCGGGATCGGCGATGGCGTCGAACACGGTCTCGGTGTCGTCGCGCTCGCGCAGCGCGCCCGTCGGGCAATGCGTGATGCACTGGCCGCACGCGACGCAATCGGTCTTGCCGATCGGCGCGCGCCCGCGGGTGCCCACGGCGGTATGCGTGGCGCGGTTGGTCAGGTCCCAAATCCCTAGGCCCTGCACACTCTCGCATACCTTGATGCAGCGCATGCATTTAATGCACTTGTCGTTGTCGCGAATGATGGGGAAATCGAAGTCCCAGCCCTCGCGCGCCAGGTGCTGCTCGTACGGCAGATAGAAGATGCCCAGGTCGTTGGCGATGGTCTGCAGGTTGCAGTTGCCGCTGCGCACGCAGCTCGTGCAGCGCGAATCATGCTGGGACAGCAGCAGCTGCACGTTGGTACGACGCGCCTCGCGGGCCTTGGGGCTGTTAGTGTGGACCACCATGCCGTCGAGCACGTAGTTGTTGCAGGCGGCAACCAGCTGGTCGCAGCCCTCAACCTCGACCACGCACACGCGGCAGCCGCCGATCTCGTTCAGGTCGCGCAGGTAGCACAGGGTGGGAATCTGGATGCCGGCGGACTTGGCCGCGTCCAGGATCGTGGTGTGCTCGGGCACCACGACTTCGCAATTATCGATCGTGAGCTTGACCATGTTGAGTGCTCCGCTTTCGGTGTTGTCGCTGACAGTGGGGTTGTTGAGCTCTACCATTCCAGGTTCCTCCCTCCGCGGAACGCGCCAAAGCCAAAGTGGTCGCAACGCAGGCAGCGGCTCGCCTCCTGGCGCGCCTCCTGCTCGGTGAGACCCTGCTCGACCAGATTCCAATCGTGGATACGCTCGCCGGCCTCGCGCTCGCCCAGCTCGCAGCGGCCGCACTCGTGCTTACCCTTAAACTGCACGGTCGGCAGTTCCACATCGAGCTTGATCTTGTGGTCGAAGCCCAGATAGCGGTCGATATTTGCCGAAGCCACGCGGCCGGCGTTGATAGCGCGGATGACGGTGGCGGGGCCGGTCTGGCAGTCGCCACCGCTAAAGAGACCCTCGAAGTTGGGCACGGCGCCGTCCGAATCGGTGACCACGCAGCCCCACTTGCAGGCAATACCCATGTCCTCAAACGGCTTGGAATCGATGTCCTGGCCAATGGCCACAAACACGCGCTCGCAGGGAATGACGCGCTCGGGCGTGGCGGCGGCACGCGGAGCCGGACGACCACGGCGGGGCTCACCGATAATCTGCGGCTGCACGCGCAGGCCGTTCACACGACCGTCCTCGCCCGTCTCGATGGCGAGCGGGGCCGTCAACTCCAGCACCTCGCAGCCCTCGGCCTGGGCGCCGGCAATCTCGGCGTCCTGAGCCGTCATATCGCAGATGCGACGGCGGTAGACGATGCTTACCTTTTCGGCACCGCAGCGCACGGCAGAGCGAGCCACGTCCATGGCCACGTTGCCGCCGCCGATGACGCACACGCGCTGGCCGCTCAGGTCGGGCAGCTCGTCGTCTCCAATGGCACGCAGCATCTTGACGGCCGACTCCACGCCGGGCGCCTCTTCGCCCGGAAGGCCGAGCTTCTTATCGCTGTGGGCACCGATGGCCAGGTAAACGGCATCGAACTCGTCGCGCAGGCGGGCAAGCTCCTCGCCGTTCACGGAGTGATCGAGCTCAACGTCGATGCCGGCGCTCAAGATCCAGTCGATCTCGGCCTGCAGGCGCTCGCGCGGCAGACGGTAGCCGGGGATGCCGTAGCGCAGCATGCCGCCCAAGTGGTGACGCTGCTCAAAGATGGTCACCTTGTGGCCCATCACGGCTAGGTAGTAGGCACAGGAAAGGCCGGCCGGGCCGCCGCCGATCACGGCGACGCGCTTACCGGTGTTGTCCACTACATGCGGCTTGTGGTCGTTGAGGTCACTGTGCTCAACGGCAAAACGCTTGAGGGCGAGAATGTTCATGGGGTCATCGACCATGCCGCGGCGGCAGTGCATCTCGCAGGGATGCTCACACACCAGGCCGCAGACGAGCGGCAGCGGGTTGTTCTTGCGGATGACCTTGACGGCGTCGGCATAGCGGCCGGCCTCGACGAGCGAAATGTACCCGGGAATGTCGACGTGCGCCGGGCAGCCCGAGACGCACGGGACGCGGGCCTCGCGGTCAAAACCGCAGGAGTGCTCGCGGATGTGGTGCTCAAAGTCGTCGCGGAAGCCGCGAATGGCCGTGAGCGCCATGGCGCCGGCCTCGTAGCCGATGGCGCAGTCGCTCGAAAGGTAGATGGTGCGGGCCGTGCGCTCAATCAGGTTGAGCGTGGACTCATCGGCGCGGCCCTCGAGCACATCGGCGAGCAGATCGCTCAGCGCGCTCAGGCCCACGCGGCAGGGCGTACACTTGCCGCAGCTCTGGGTGGAGCACAGGTTGACGAGCGCTGCCGTAAACTCAACGGGACACGGAGCGAGCGAACTCACCGCCAAACGGCGTCCGAGTGCATCGTGCAGGTCGTCCATGACGGCCTGGGCGTGGCTGCGCTCCATTACATGCAGTCGTGCCATAAGATCCCCTCTCATGTGGCAGCCCGGAGGCGAGGCCGGGCGAAGTTGCTACACGCAACACACTGACCTAAAAAGTTGTTAGGTCTCCACGCAGTTCGGCAGGCGGCATGAAATGTCACCCTCAGCGGTGAAATAGAACATTACCGCAGATAAATGCCATATTTGATAAAACGCGTTACCAAATGACAATGCCCCGCCCACGCAATCACGTGGACGGGGCATTGCTCCAGGTATGCGGTCAGCAACCCTGTTGCTTTTACTTAAGCTCGGGCCAGTAACCCTTGTTGGCCTCGATCATGTCGTCGAGAACCTCCTTGGCGACCTTCATCGACGGCACGGTCTTGTTCAGCGTAAAGGCCTTGAGCGCCTTCTCGTACGAACCCTCGATCGTAGCCTCGACCACGAGCTTCTCGGAGTTCAGCTGCTGCATCATGAGGCCCTGCTGGAACAGAGGAATGTTGTCGCGGCTGATGACCTCGGGGCCGTTCTTGCCAATGTAGGCAGGCAGCTCGACCATAGCGTCGTAGGGCATGTTGGGGATAGCGCCCTTGTTCTCGCAAATGACCAGGAAGCGCTGCTTGGTGTCGTTCTTCAGAGCGATAGCCAGGTCAGCAATCCAGTCGCCGTGGCTGCCCGCATAGAACGTGCTCTCGTCGATCTCGCCCGTCTTCTCGTAGTGGTCGATGCCGTCGAAGAGGTTCTTCTCGCGCGTCTCCTCAACCTCATTCGCACGGGTGCGCTCGGGGTTGGAATGCTCGACGAACTCCTTCTGCTGCAGGTAGTAGTTCAGATACGTGTTAGGCAGGTACTCCGGGAAGCACTCCATGATCTCGTACTCGCCCTTCCAGACGTAGTACCAGCTGCCCTTGGTGTGGCGGTTCTGCTCGGGGTGCTCGTCAGTGGCCTCCTCGGGCTTCTTTGCCATGAGCGAGCCCATGCCCTTGAGGTAGGAATCGGGCAGCAGGATCTGGTGCTCCTTGATGTACTCGCGCAGCTGCGGGAGCACCTCCTCGCCCTTGTGGCGGATCGAGGTGAACCAACCAAAGTGGTTGAGGCCAAAGTAATCGTACTCGACATCCTTCTTGTCGATATCGAGCGCGGCGCAAACCACGTCGATGATCGCGATCGGCATGTCGCAGATGTTGATGATGCGAGCGTTGGGACGCAGCACACGGCAGCCCTCGGAGACGATGGCGGCAGGGTTGGAGTAGTTGAGAATCCAGTAGTCCTTCTTGGCGTACTTCTCAACGTCATCGATCAGCTCGACCATGGGGAAGATGGTGCGCATGCCGTAGGCAAGGCCGCCGCAACCGCAAGTCTCCTGACCCACGCAGCCGTGACGCAGCGGAATCTTCTCGTCCTGCTCGCGCATGGCGTAGCCGCCCACGCGCATCTGGGCAAACACGAAGCTCGCGTCGGTAAAAGCCGTCTCTTTGTCGGTGGTCACCGTGAGCTTGATGTCCAGGCCGAGGTCCTCGTGCAAAATCCAGTCCACGAGCACGCCGATCTTGCGCTGGCGCTCCTCGTTGATGTCGTACAGACGAATCTCGTCAACATCGAGCTCGTCCTTGCGCAGGGCGATGGACTTGACGATGCCGGGGGTAAAGGTGGATCCGCCACCACACAGAGTAATGATCATTGTTTACTGCTCCTTCTCAATTGCGTTTTCGACCTTGTCGCGCATCTCGGCGACCTTCATGCCAAAGATGATCTGGATATTGTTGCCGTTGCGGTTGATGCCGCTGTTGGGCACGTGGTTAATGAGGTTCTCATCGATGAGATCCGGGTTCTTAACGTTCACGCGGAGACGCGTAAAGCAGTTCTCGAGCTCCTCGATGTTGTCCTTGCCGCCAAGGCCTGCGACCAGGTCGGCAATGCCCGCATCGACGCCCTCTGCGGGAGCCGCGGCAACAGCGCCCTGCTTCACCGCAACAGATGCGGCGGCCTCGCCCTCGGCAACGGACTCGGCGAGCTCGGACTCCTCCTCGCGACCAGGCGTGTGGAGGTTGAGCTTCTTGATGAGGAAGGTGAAGAGGAAGAAGTACAGAGCGGCGTTGACGACTCCGAGCACGAGCATAACCGGCCAGTTGGTCTTGTCGACACCGAGGACCAGGTTGGAAACCACGATGTTGATGATGCCGCCTGCAGTCGAAGCGGGCACGGAGAGGACCTTGAGCAGGACCAGGAAGATGCCGGAAAGAACCGAGTGAACGACAAAGAGCACAGGAGCGGCAAAGACAAAGAGGAAGTCCATGGGCTCGGTCACGCAGGAGAGCACGGCGGTGATGATCAGCGGGATAATGACAGCCTTGGTCTTGTCCTTGTTCCCCTTGTAAGCAGTGAAGATAAAGGCGAGACCGATACCGATGTAGGGCCACAGGTTGTTGAAGGTGTAGCTGTTGAAGTAGGTGCTATCGGAGAAGGGCTGGCCCGTCATTGCCATCTCGGCAACACGGATGGGATAGGCGCCGGCGATAACCTGATCACCCAGCGTCAGAGTGCCACCCACATCGGAGAACTGGAACGGGGTGTAGATGAGGTGGTGCAGACCGGTGGGAACGAGCAGCTTGTTGAGCATGCCGTAGATAAAGAGGCCGATGTTGCCCGACTCCTTAATGATGCCGGCAACGGAGGAGATGGCGCCCTGAACCGGAGGCCAAACGATGCAGAAGCCAGCGCCCATGATCCAGGAAATGATGATCATGATCAGGAACGGGAAGCGAACGCCCGAGAACATCGAAAGGGCAATGGGGAACTGCTTGTTCGAGTACTTGTTGAACACGGCACCGGTGATGCAACCAAGGATGATGCCGCCAAACACGCCGGTATCGAGCACCTGAATGCCCATAACGGTGGCCTGGCCGGTTCCGGTAAGGCCGAGCATACCACTCGCATCGGCAAGAGAGCCGGTGGCGTTGAGCACGATGTTGTTAGCCTGCAGGAACAGGAAGAACGACATCAGGGCGATCAGCGAAGCATGGCCCTTGTTCTTCTTTGCCATGGCGCCGGCGATGCCCACGCAGAACAGAATCGAGAGGTTGTTGATGATAAACATCAGCGACTGATAGACAACGGCGCCCACAAGCTGGAACGGACCGGAGCCCAGTACGGGGACCAAAGCGCAGATGGTCTTGTTGGTCAGAATGATGCCCACGATGAGCAGGATGCCGGCAACCGAGAGATACATCATCGGCTGGACGATCGACTTCGCGAACACCTCCAACGGCGCTTTGAAATTGAACTTCTTTTTTGCGGTCATAGCGGTACTCCCCTTCCTTTTCCGCAAATTAAGACAGATGTGCCCTAGACAAGACTGTGAGCCTTGCCTTATATCAATCGATGTGTGGGCACGTTATGCCTAGAGACCAGGTTCTCCAAGCAGATTAACAATGTGATATGCGAGATAACTCTTCTCGGCATCGGTAACGACAACGTTATAGGTAGACGACAAGTGGGCGGCTATGGCGTCCGCGCACGAGAATGCACGCGGATACGCCGTTTCATCGATTCGGAACAGCGCGTCTCCGTTGATTTGCCCGGCCGTAGGATCGAGTGCTCGCTGAGCGAAAAACTGCAGGTGACGAACGAAGCGTTCGTAAGGCAGCGAGGTGCCATCGAGGGTCGTGGCATAGCGCTCGGAAACAATCGCAAGCACGTCGCGAACAAGCTGGACCGAGATGATTAGACGGTCGGAGCGTTGCGGCATGGTGGCGTTGACGATATGCAGCGTAATAAAACCCTGCTCTTCTTCGCTCATCTGGATGCCCAAATAGTCCTTGATAATCTGAAGGGCACGGCCCGCAAGCGCGTACTCCTTGCGATAGAACTGCTGGATCTCGAGCAGCAGCGGATTCTCGCAGGAAACGCCTTTGCGCTCGCGATCGAGGGCGAGGCTGATATGGTCTGCGAGAGCGATAAGAATCTTGTCATTGATATCGACATTGAGCTCTCGACGAAGCATCTGAACGATGTCCTCGGAAATCACGAGGTTGACGGTGGGGATGGACTCCAAAAGATGTGCCAAGCGGTCAATCGTACGCGAATCCTGAGAAGTTCCCTCCTGCAACGCGTAGGTCTTTTCGATCGACGCCTCGTCGATGGCATCGCCGGCATGACGGCCAAAGCAGAGGCCTCGACCGATGACGATGAGCTCGGAGCCATCGTCCGAAGTGACCATTGCGACGTTGTTGTTAAAAACTCGCTTGATAACCACGGTACCCACCACAAGAATTTACTCGGAAAGCCAGACGACAGGCTCTTTAACAGCAACAGGGCCGGAAGCATGCTCACGAAGAGTCGAGTTCTCCGAACGCTCGCACACGATAACGAAGACCGTGGGATCGAAGCCGGCAGCGCGAACCGCGTCGAAATCGACCTCGACGAGGGGCTGGCCCGCGTCGACATGGTCACCCTGGGCAACAAGTGCATGGAAGCCCTTGCCCTCAAGCTTAACAGTGTCGATTCCGATGTGCAGCATCACCTGAGCAGAGCTGTCGTCGGACATGATGCCCAGCGCGTGCTCAGTCGGAAACAGCGCCGCGACGGTACCGGAAACAGGAGCGCACACCGTTCCCTCTTGGGGAACCACGGCAACGCCATCGCCCACGGCACGGCTGCTAAAAGCGGGGTCATTGGTATTTTCTAGATGAACAAGCTCGCCGGAAACGGGAGCGAGGATTTCGAACTCGGAAGCTGCAGTCGCCTGCTTGTCCGAGCCACCCATAAGGCGAGAAAAGAAACCCATGGTGGCATGTCCCTTCATAAATATAGCCCAACCAAAATCAAGCGAATGCGTCCATAGAGACACACCCGTTCAAAGACTTTGGTTAGGCCCACGTCCGAGGGACTCGGTAACCTTCCGCATTTCTTTTTACGGGAGCTATTGTAGACAAGCCCAAAGCCAGAATAGTCATTATGACCGGTGAGCGGTATTTTTTCTTCGATAAACGGTATTTTGGCGGCACTTGGGGACGTTCCTTTCCTGCCGGCACCTAGGGACACTCCTTGTTCTGGCCCCAAT
>URIE01000046.1 GCA_900547805.1 uncultured Collinsella sp. | reverse complement strand
CGTGGCGAAGCTCCAGCAGGTCGCCCTTGCCCACGGGCTCAAACAACTCAATGCGGGCGATGGCGGCGCGGCGACGGCGGTCGTCGGGCTTGAGGCCGCGCACATCGCGGTTGGCCGGGCGGCTGCCCAGCACCGTGCCCACGATCTGGCCGCGGTTGTTGGAACGCTCATAGCTCATCATCTCGTCGCCCGAGGTGCCGTCCTGATAGGCGTGCGTAAAGTCGCGGTTGAAGCAGCGCTTGAGCTGTCGCTGGCGGGCCGCATCCTCATCCTTAGAGGTCGAAACATCGGCCAGCATGTCATCAATCTGGTGACGATACACGTCGACGATGGAATACACGTAATCGGGGGCCTTCATGCGGCCCTCGAGCTTGAGCGATGCGGCGCCGGCGCCATACAGACGACGAACGAGCTGCGAGGTATTGGTATCGCGCGGGCATAGCGCGCGCTCGCGACCGGCAGGGGAGAGCGAGCGGCCGTTCTCGTCGATCAGCTCGTAAGGCAAGCGACAGGGCTGAGCGCACATGCCGCGGTTGGCCGAGCGGCCCGCCATGGCAAAGCTCGAGAGCAGGCATAGGCCCGAGTAGCAAAAGCAGATGGCACCGTGGCTAAAGACCTCCAGGTCAACGTCGGGCGCGGCGTCGTGGATGGCAGCAATCTCGTCGATGGAGAGCTCGCGCGAGAGAGTCACGCGGTCGGCGCCCTGCTCACGGCACCAAAGGGTTCCGCGGTCGTCATGGATGTTCGCCTGGGTCGAGATGTGTGTCTCGATGCCGGGCATGGTGCGCTTGACCTCAAAGAACAGGCCCCAGTCCTGGATAATGAAGGCGTCGGCGCCCAGCGTGGAGCAGCGATGGATGAGTTGCAGCGCATCGCCCATCTCGGACTGCTTGATGACGATGTTGACCGTGACGTAGACGCGCGACCCGGCTAGATGCGCGGCGCGGCAGGCCTGCTCAAAGGCCTCGTCGGTAAAGTTGGTGGCCTTGCGGCGGGCGTTGAAGCTGCCCATGCCGCAGTAGATGGCGTCTGCCCCGGCGGCGAGTGCGGCGGCAAAGGGCTCGGGCCCTCCGGCGGGCGCTAAAAGCTCGGGTCTGCGGTTGGTGGTTCGACTGGCGGTTGCGGTCATATCCTGCCTTTCAAAATGCTCAGATACTCAAAAGTATAGTGGCGCCGTCGCGATGGGCGATGCCCGCAGCCTAAGCAGGATAAAGTCTTCAGCAGCCCTTGCAGCAAAAATGATCCGTTTCCCTCCGTCCCCTATGGATTACCTGATCCGATGGGGACGGAGGGAAACGGATCATTTTGAGCTTCACCGTCCGGTCGTGCCGTTCAGCGGCCGACAGGCACCGTTGGGCGATAAATTATTCTCGCAACGTGATAATAATCTTGCATCGCGCGGAAACCTTGAGTACCATCCCAATCAAGCGCGGTGTTCAGACCGAACTGTGCCTCCCGGTGTGAACGCCGCGCTCACGCTTTCTCAACTGATCGTAAGGAGATAAACATGAGCAAGACTGTCGTGTCTTCCGATAACGCACCCGCAGCCATCGGCCCGTATTCCCCTGGTATCCAGACCGGCAACATGGTGTTCCTGTCCGGCCAGCTGGGCATCGACCCCGCAACCGGCAAGATGCCCGAGGGCGTCGAGGCCCAGGCTAAGCAGTCCCTCGCCAACGTCGAGGCCCTGCTGACCGCTGCCGGCGCTACCTTTGCCGATGTCGTCAAGACCACGGTCTACCTGGCCGACATCGCCGACTTCGCCGCCGTGAACGAGATCTACGCCTCCAAGTTCGAAGCCCCGTTCCCCGCGCGCAGCGCCTTCCAGGTTGCCGCCCTTCCGGCTGGCGGTCTGGTCGAGATCGAGGTCGTTGCCGCTCTCTAAGGCGTTGGCCACAACTAAACATGACATGCAAAAAGACCCTGCAGCGCGTGTGAACTGCAGGGTCTTTTGTCAGGCGATGCGGCAAAATGATCCGTTTTCCTCCGTCCCCAAGGGATCAGCGGGTTAGCCCTCCTTGCGAACTTTTTGCAGGTAGCGGTAGACGCTGGGCTCCGAGATGCCCAGCGCGGTGGCGGCGCAGGCCACGGCGCCCTTGAGCATGAACACCCCGTTGCCGTTGAGGTGGCGAATGACGTCCACGCGGTCGCTCTGACCAAGCGACGCTAAATCCAGCCCGCGCGCGCTCAGCAACTCGGCAATGCTGCGGTCGATGAGCTCCTGTGTGGACTCCGAAAGGCTTTCGACCACGATAGGGGCGGGCTCCGTGCGCGTCGGCGCCGCGTCGAAGCATGCCATGAGCTGCTGCGCCATGGCGTTGATGGAGCGCACGGTCGAGAGGTCGGTGTTGACGCAGAGCATACCGACGATCTCGTCATTCTCGCGGATAAAGTACGTCGCTGACTCCAACGTCTTGCCGCTGGCACCGCGCCCCTCGTAGCCCGTAATAAACGGCAGGTCGCGATACTTGGGGTCGTGCATGATCTTGAGCGCCAGATCGGTGGCGGGGCCGCCGACCTTGCGGCCGCTCACGATGCCGTTGCGAATATCGACGATGGCGTGGTCGGGATCCGAGAAATCGTGCAGCACGATTTCGCTGTTCTTACCGAGTATCTGCTCCAGGAAATCGACCATCGGCAAAAAGCGGCGTACGGTCTCGTTCACGGGCAACTCCTTTGAGTGAAATCGGAAATGTTCATAACAATTTTTTCTCATGGTAACACGCTGCCCATCATCTCGTATATCCGCAGGTACATTACGTAATGCAGACGAACGGTAGGAATTTAGCGGTAAACGGTTGACCAAAAGAAAAGTTAGATGTTATTTTGACCAGACAATTTCCTGACCTGCGGAAATGCGTTATTTCAGCTGAAGAATAGTCTGATAACAAAAAATTATTATTGAGAATGAGAATCATCTTTAATACGATATGCAATGAAGGCACAACCTCAACCCCGCACTGCGTCACAATAGAGCGTTAGATGCGAAAACAACTACTTCGAGGATTGGTGGTCAAATGACCCAGGAGACGGTTACGAACGGCACTGAAGCCCTGTTCACTCGCGAAGGCATGCCTCCCGTTAAGGAAATGATCCCGTGTGCCCTTCAGCACGTACTGGCATCGTTTGCCGGCATCATTACCCCGGCGGTCATCATGGCCGGCGTCTACGGCTTTAATAGCCAGCAGAGCACCGACATCATCCAGGTCGCGCTCATTCTTTCGGCGATCGATACGGCCCTTCAGGCCTTCGCTCCCTTCCGTCGCATCGGCGGCGGCCTGCCCATCGTCATGGGCGTTTCGTTCGCGTTCCTCCCGGCCCTCCAAGCCATGGGTGCCTCGGGCTTTAGCTTTGGCGCTCTGCTGGGCGGCGAGATCGTCGGCGGCGCCGTCGCGGCCCTCTTTGGTCTGGCCTACAGCAAGATTAAGTGGCTGTTCCCGCCTGTCGTGACCGGTACGGTCATCTTCTCTATCGGCGTTTCGCTGTATCCCACGGCCGTCAAGTATATGGCCGGCGGTATGGGTACGCCGCTGTGGGGCACTCCGCAGGCCTGGTGCGTCGCTCTTATCACCTTCGCCGTGGTCTTTGCGCTCGCCAACTTTGGCAAGGGCACGCTCAAGCTGGGATCCGTGTTCTTTGGCATGATCGTCGGTATGATCGTCTCCATCCCCTTTGGCATGATTGACTTCTCCAGCGTCGCTACCGCTCAGGTCTTCGCCCTTCCCAAGCTCATGCCCTACGCGCTCGAGTTTGATCCCGAGGTCTGCATTACCCTCGCCGTCGTGTTCCCCATGGTTGCTATCCAGGTTATCGGTGACGTCTCCGCCGCCTGCCTGGGCTCCATCGACCGTATGCCCACCGAGCGTGAGCTCTCCGGCGCTATCGTGTCCCAGGGCCTTACCTCTATGGTCGGCGGCCTGCTGGGCGGTCTTCCCACCAGCGCCCTTGGCCAGAACGTGGGCATCATCTGCTCCAACAAGGTCGTCAACAAGTGGGTCTTTGTGATCATCGCGGCCGTCTTTGCCATTGCCGGTCTGTTCCCGCAGCTCTCTGCCGTCCTTTCCGCTATCCCGCAGCCCGTCATCGGCGGCGCGACCGTCGGCGTCTTTGGCACCATCACCATGAACGGCGTGCGCATGTTCACCCGCGAGGGCCTCACGCAGCGCACCACCACCATCGTCGGTACCTCTGTTGTCTTTGGCCTGGGTATCTGGATGGCTAGCGGTTGCCTTGCCGGCGAGGGTATGCCCGCCTGGGTGTCCACCGTCATCGGCTCCAATGCCGTAACCCCCACCGCCATCATGGCCATCGTGCTCAACCTGATCCTTCCGCAGACGCCGGTCGTGGCTCAGCACATCGATGCTGCCAAGGACGCTGCCGTGGATCTGGTCTTGCCCGAGAGCAAGAAGTAGCCAATTCGGTGCTATTCGTCGGCGGGCGCATCGCCTCGTCCGCCGACGTCATGCGGCGCCAAGCCGCACTTCAAAGGGTTTGTCCCTTTGGTGAAGCGTTGACGGGAGAGGGCCCGTTTCCGGTGTAGGCCGGCGCTTCGCACTCCGCTATGTCAGAGGTGTCAAACCCCGCCCCTGATGTTGAAGGGAGCATTTATGCTTCTGGTCGCTAACGGTTCCGTCTTTACTCGCAACGCTCAGACCCCATTCATTCCAAACGGTGCGGTCGCCATTGACGGAGATACGATCGTCGAAGTGGGCCCCGAGTGCGAGCTCAAGGCTAAGTACCCGGATGCCGAGTACGTCGACGCCCAGGGCAACCTCATCATGCCCGGACTCATCAATTGCCACACCCACATCTACTCGGGTCTGGCCCGCGGCCTTGCCATTAAGGGCTGCAACCCCACCAACTTCCTGGAGAATCTTGAGCAGCAGTGGTGGAAGATCGACGACAACCTGACGCTCGACGGCACCAAGGCCAGCGCCTATGCCACGATTCTTGACTCCATCCGCGATGGCGTCACCACGATCTTCGATCACCATGCGAGCTTCTGCGAAATCCCGGGAAGCCTCTTTACCATTAAGGATGCAGCTCAGGAGCTGGGCATGCGTTCGTGCCTGTGCTACGAGGTCTCCGACCGCCGCGGCCAGGAAAAATGCGACCAGGCCATTGCCGAGAACGCCGAGTTTGCCCAGTGGGCCGCCAAGGAGCGTCGCGATAACGACAACCACATGATCGCCGCCATGTTTGGCGGTCACGCCACCTTTACGCTGTCGGACGAGACCATGGACAAGATGGCCGAGGCCAACAACGGTCTGACCGGCTTCCACATCCATGTGTGCGAGGGCATGAATGACGTGTGGGATTCCCGCCTCAACCGCGGCGGCATCAGCCCCGTCGAGCGCCTGCTGCAGCACAACCTGCTGGGTCCCGACACCATGCTCGGCCACTGCATCCACGTGACGCCCGCCGAGATGGATATCGTCAAAGAGTCCGGCACCTGGCTCGTCAACAACCCCGAATCCAATATGGGCAACGCCGTGGGCTGCGCCCCCGTGCTCGAGTTCTTCCGCCGCGGCATCCCCGTGTGCATGGGCACCGACGCCTACACCCACGATATGCTCGAGAGCCTTAAGGTCTTCCTGATCATTCAGCGCCACAACGCCGCCATGCCCAACGTGGGCTGGTGCGAGGCCATGACCATGCTGTTCGAGAACAACGCCAAGATGGCGAGCAAGTACTTCGATTGCAAGCTCGGTGTGCTCGAGGCCGGCGCTGCCGCCGATGTCATCGTCATGGACTACAAGCCCTTTACGCCGCTGAGCGAGGAGAACATCGACGGCCACATGCTCTTTGGCATGATGGGCAAAAACTGCCGCACCACCATCATCAACGGCCGCGTCCTGTACAAGGATCGCGAGTTCGTTGGCATTGATGAGGAAAAGATCAACGCGTGGACCATGGCTGAGTCCAAGAAGCTCTGGAGCACGCTCAACGATCGCATCTACTAATTACAAGTAGATTCACGCGTGTCGGATGTTTCGCCGCATCCGACGCGCGCATGGGCGGCCTCCGCGGGGTCGCCGGCGCTGTGCTAGCGCTACACCGTATTTGCGCCCGCCGCGCGGTCTCGCCGGGCGTTACAGAGAGGAGCTCATTATGAGCGACATCATGAGGCCGATCCCGTTTTCGCAGCTGATGAACTGGATCATCGAGGAGCACAAGACCCAGGACGCCATCTTTGGCGTGCGTAAGATGGTCACGACCAACCAGGAGGGCGCGCTTCCCATTTTTGACGAGCGCATCGAGACTCCGTTTGGCCCGGCCGCCGGCCCTAACACGCAGCTTGCCCAGAACATCGTGGCATCCTACGTGGCCGGTTCCCGCTTCTTTGAGCTCAAGACCGTTCAGGTTATGGACGGCGAGGAGCTCTCCAAGTGTGTGAACAAGCCCTGCATTGTGGCGCAGGACGAGTGCTACAACTGCGAGTGGTCGACCGAGCTCGAGGTTCCGCAGGCCTTTGCCGAGTACGTGAAGGCATGGTTTGCCTGCCACTTGATTGCCCGCGAGTACGGTCTGGGCAGCCCGGACGGCTTTGTCTTCAACATGTCCGTGGGCTATGACCTCGAGGGCATCAAGAGCCCCAAGGTCGATGCCTACATCGAGGGCATGAAAGACGCCAGCGCCTCCGAGGTTTGGAACGAGTGCCGCGCATGGGCGCTCGCCAACCTGGACAAATTTGAGCATGTCGATGCCGCGTTTGTCGAGTCCATCCCGGCGCGCGTCTCCAACTCCATCACCGAGTCCACGCTGCATGGCTGCCCGCCGGCGGAGATCGAGCGCATCGCGACCTATCTGATCACCGAGAAGGGCCTCAACACCTACATCAAGTGCAACCCCACGCTGCTGGGCTATGAGTTTGCCCGCCAGCGCCTCAACGAGCTGGGCTTTGACTATATCGTCTTCGATGACACGCACTTCCGCGAGGACCTGCAGTGGGCCGATGCCGTGCCTATGTTCGAGCGCCTGATTGCCCTGTGCGCCGAGCGCGGCCTGGAGTTTGGCGTCAAGCTCACCAACACCTTCCCCGTCGACGTGACGAGGAACGAGCTGCCTTCCACTGAGATGTATATGTCCGGCCGTTCGCTGTTCTCGCTGACCATCGAGGCTGCCCGCCGCATTACCGAGCAGTTCGATGGCAAGCTGCGCATCAGCTACTCCGGCGGCGCCACGGTCTACAACATCCGCGCCCTGTACGATGCCGGCATTTGGCCCGTCACCCTGGCGACCGACGTGCTCAAGCCCGGTGGCTACGAGCGCTTTAGCCAGATGGCCGGCGAGTTTGGCGATCTGGACGGCAAGCCGTTCGCGGGCGTCTCTCTCGAGGCCGTGACCGCGATCCAGACCGACTCGCTCACCAACCCGCTCTACAAGAAGCCGCTGCGCCCGCTGCCCGACCGCAAGGTCGCCGGCAAGAGCCCGCTTTCCGACTGCTTTACCACGCCGTGCCGCACGAGCTGCCCCATCCAGCAGGATATCCCCGCCTATCTGGCGGCTGTTGACGAGGGCCGTTACGAGGACGCACTCAACATCATCATCGAGCGCAACGCCCTGCCGTTCATTACCGGCACCATCTGCCCGCATCCCTGCGGCCGTGCCTGCGAGCGTGCATTCTACGAGCCCGAGGGCGCCCAGATCCGCGCCAGCAAGCTCAAGGCCGCCCGCGAGGCCATGACCGCCGTGCTGCCCAAGCTGCGCGCCCAGGCCATCGCCAACGACGGCGAGCACAACGTTGCCGTTATCGGCGGCGGCCCGGCCGGCCTGGCGACGGCGTTCTTCCTGACGCGCGCCGGCGTGCCCGTCACTATCTTCGAGGCCCGCGACTCTCTCGGCGGCGTGGTCCGTCACGTGATCCCCGAGTTCCGTATCGCGAGCGACGATATCTCGCACGACGCCGAGCTCTGTCTGGCCTTTGGCGCCAAGGTGCAGCTCAACGCCCGCGTGGAGTCCATTGACGAGCTCAAGGCCCAGGGCTTTACCGACGTGGTCGTGGCCACCGGTGCCTGGATGCCCGGCTCTGCAGGCTTGGGCGAGGGCGCCGAGCTCGACGTGCTGGAGTTCCTCGAGGCCGCCAAGAAGGGCGAGAAGCTCGAGCTGGGCGAGGACGTCGTCGTCATCGGCGCCGGCAACACCGCCATGGATGCGGCTCGCGTGGCCAAGCGCCTGGCCGGCGTGAAGAACGTGCGCCTGGTGTATCGCCGCACCAAGAAGCAGATGCCCGCCGACGAGGAAGAGTTCGATCTTGCTCTTGCCGACGGCGTTGAGTTCTGCGAGCTGCTGGGGCCCAAGGCACTCAACGGCGCTGTGCTAACCTGCGACGTTATGGAGCTTGGCGAGCCGGATGCAAGCGGCCGTCGTAGCCCCGTCGCCACGGGCGAGACCGTCGAGCTTTCCGCCACCACGGTGATCTGTGCCGTGGGCGAGGGCATCGATGCCAGCCTGTACGATGCCGCGGGCGTCGAACACGACCGTCGCGGTCGCCTTGCCGCCACCTCCACCGGCGTCGAGGGCGTCTGGGCTGCAGGCGACTGCCGTCGCGGTCCTGCCACCGTGGTCGAGGCTATTGCCGACGCCGCCGAAGTCGCCCGTGCCATCGCCGGCGTGGACTTTAACAAGTACGCCGACCAGAATGCTCAGGCCGGTCGCGAGGATACCTGCTACGAGCGCAAGGGGTCGCTGTGCCGCGACAAGCGCAACTGCACCAAGACTCGCTGCCTGGGCTGCGGCTCGGTGTGCGAGGTCTGCTGCGATGTGTGCCCCAACCGCGCCAACGTGGCAATTAAGGTGCCGGGCCTGGCCAAGCATCAGGTCGTCCATGTCGACGGCATGTGCAACGAGTGCGGCAACTGCGCCGTGTTCTGCCCCTACCAGGAGGGTCGTCCCTACAAGGACAAGCTCACCCTGTTCTGGAGCGATCAGGACATGGAGAACTCCGAGAACGAGGGCTTCCTGGCCGTGGACGAGGACCACTTTAAGGTTCGCATCGCCGGCACGGTTCGCACCGTCTCGGTCGATGCCGTCAACACCGGTCTGCCCGAGGCCGTCCGCCTGACCATCAGGGCTGTGCGCGACAACTATTCGTACCTTCTTAAGAAATAGGCGAGTCTCTTATGGCCAAATCCATTCAACATAACGTGGCCTACGTTGCCTGCGGAAGCGGCTGTGCCTCCGCAGGCGGCGACGCCCGCTGCAGCGAAGGCTGCATTGGCTGTGGCGCCTGCGTCACGGCCTGCCCCCACGGCGCCATTGCGCTGGTCGATGGCATCGCCCGCGTGGATCGCTCCAAGTGCACGGGCTGTGGCCTGTGCGGCATGGCGTGCCCGCAGCGCGTGATTGCCTTCGTTCCCGGCTACCAGAACATTCTGGTGCGCTGCAACAACACCGATAAGGGCGCCATTGCGCGCAAGATTTGCGACACGAGCTGCATCGGTTGCGGCATGTGCGCCAAAAAGTGCCCCGCTGGCGCTATCCGTATCGAGGACAACTGCGCCCATATCGACGGCGTGGACTGCCTATCGTGCGGCATGTGCGCCGTCGTCTGCCCGCATGGCGCCATTCACGACCGCACCGGCATCGCCGCCGGCGTGTAGAAGGGAATCACCATGGCACAGGAATTCACTTTTACCGTTAACGGCGTCGAGCGCACGACGACCCAAAACAAACCGCTGCTGCGCTACCTGCGCGACGACCTGCATATCCATTCCGCCAAGGACGGCTGCTCCGAGGGCGCCTGCGGTACCTGCACCATCCATGTGGACGGTGCGGCCATCAAGGCTTGCGTGCTGACCACCGCTCTTGCCGCCGGACGCGACATCGTGACTGTCGAGGGCCTGCCCGAGGACGTGCGCGAGGCATTTGTGTACGCCTTTGGCGCCGTGGGCGCCGTGCAGTGCGGTTTTTGCATCCCCGGCATGGTCATGGCGGGTGCGGCGCTCATCGCCGAGGATCCCGAGCCCACCGAGGAGCAGATCAAGTACGCCATCCGCGGCAACGTCTGCCGCTGCACCGGCTACAAAAAGATTATCGAGGGCATCTCGCTGGCCGCTGCGGTACTCCGCGGCGAAAAGCAGATCGACGAGGATCTGGAGCGCGGCGATGACTACGGCGTGGGCAAGCGCGCCTTCCGCATCGACGTGCGCAAGAAGGTGCTCGGCGAGGGCAAGTACCCCGACGACATCGACGAGATCGACCAGACGGGCCTGACCTATGCCAGCGCCGTGCGCTCCAAGTACCCGCGCGCCCGTGTGCTCTCCATCGACACCTCCAAGGCCGAGGCCCTGCCCGGCGTGGTGGGCATCCTGCGCGCCGAGGACGTGCCGGTCAACCAGGTCGGCCACCTTATCCAGGACTGGGATGTCATGATCGCCCAGGGCGATATCACCCGCTGCGTGGGTGACGCCATCGTGCTGGTGGTTGCCGAGGACGAGGCGACGCTCGAGAAGGCCAAGAAGCTCGTAAAGATTGATTACGAGCCGCTGGAGCCCGTGCGCAACATTGTCGAGGCCAGGGCCGCCGACGCCCCGCGCCTGCATGACAGCTTCTTTGCCTTTGGCAACACGGTGGAGCTCAAGGACAACGTGTGCCAGAGCCGCCACGTGACGCGCGGCGACGCCGCCAAGGCGCTGGCGGAGAGCGCGTTCACCGTGACGCAGCGCTTTACCACGCCCTTTACCGAGCATGCCTTCTTGGAGCCCGAGTGCGCCGTTGCCTTCCCGTACAAGAATGGCGTCAAGGTGCAGTCGACCGACCAGGGTGCCTACGACACGCGCAAAGAGTGTGCCCACATGTTTGGCTGGGACAACGAACCCGAGCGTGTGGTCGTCGAGACCATGCTCGTGGGAGGTGGCTTTGGCGGCAAGGAGGACGTGTCCATCCAACACCTGGCCGCGCTCGCCGCCTATAAGCTCCAGCGTCCCGTGAAGTGCAAGCTCACGCGCGCTGAGTCGCTCGCGTTCCATCCCAAGCGCCATGCCATGGACGGCACCTTTACGCTGGGTTGCGACGCCGAGGGCAACTTTACCGGCCTGGACTGCGAGATCAACTTTGATACCGGCGCCTACGCGTCGCTGTGCGGCCCGGTGCTCGAGCGCGCCTGCACGCATGCCGTCGGCCCCTACAAGTACCAGAACACCGACATTCGCGGCTTTGGCTACTACACCAACAACCCGCCCGCCGGTGCGTACCGCGGCTTTGGCGTTTGCCAGTCCGAGTTTGCACTCGAGAGCCTGATCGACCTGCTGGCCGAAAAGGTCGGTTTGGATCCGTGGGAGATTCGCTACCGCAACGCCATCGAGCCGGGCGAGGTTCTGCCCAACGGCCAGATTGCCGACTGCTCCACGGCACTTAAGGAGACGCTGCTCGAGGTCAAGGATGCCTACTATGCGCATCCCGGCCACGCCGGCATCGCCTGCGCCATGAAGAACGCCGGCGTGGGCGTGGGCCTGCCCGATGCCGGCCGCTGCAAGATTCGCATCGAGAACGGCGTGGCCGTGGTCTATGCCGCTACGTCCGACATCGGCCAGGGCTGCAACACCGTCTTTTTGCAGGACGTTGCCGAGGCCTGCGGTCTGCCGCTTCGCTGCATCGCCAACGGCGAGTGCTCCACCGAGAATGCTCCCGACTCCGGCACCACGTCTGGCTCGCGTCAGACGGTCGTGACCGGCGAGGCCGTGCGCGGTGCCGCCTTCCTGCTGCGCGATGCCATGCTTGACATCGAAGCCGGTAAGCCTGCGCCTGCCGCCCCGGTGAGTGCGCATGGTGATGGCGCCAAGATCGAGTACGACGACGGTCGTTCGTATCAGCTGCGCGCCCAGGAGCTCATCGCTGGTCAGGGCATGCATCCGCAAGATCCCGCGGCCGCCATCAAGGCGCTTGAGGGCTGCGAGTTTAGCTATGTATACCTGGAGCCCACCGACAAGTTGGGTGCCGACGTTCCCAACCCCAAGAGCCATATCTGCTACGGCTTTGCCACACATGTAGTCATCTTGGACGACGATGGCCGTGTGAGCGAGGTCTATGCCGCGCACGATTCCGGCAAGGTGGTCAATCCCATCTCCATCCAGGGCCAGATCGAAGGCGGCGTGCTCATGGGTATGGGCTATGCGCTTACCGAGGACTGGCCGCTTAAGGATTGCGTACCCCAGGCCAAGTACGGCACACTCGGGCTGTTCCGTGCGCCCGAGATTCCGGATATCCACGCCATTTACGTGGAGAAAGACGAGTTGCTGCCCGTGGCTTACGGCGGCAAGGGCATCGGTGAGATCGCCACGATCCCGACGGCACCTGCCGTGCAGAATGCCTACCGTGCGTTTGACGGCAAGCTGCGCCCGGATCTGCCCATGGTGGATACCCCGTACAGCCGCGCCCGTCACCGCGGGTAGGGTAGGGCGCGGACGGCCATGCTGATGAGCCGTCCGCGCTCAACACCAACTGCATATGCTGCGCCTTTGGCCCCAGCTCCATCGCGAGCCGGGGCCTTTTGCTTGGAGCGGAAGCTGCGTCCCGGAATAGGCGCTCAGAATGGGATGCGCTTTCCCCTTGGAGCCCTCGGCGGAAATTACATCCCAGAATCGATGCTCAGAATGGGATGCGCTTTCCGGTAGAGCCTCTGGCGGAAAGCGCATCCCGGAATTCGGCTCCAGAGTGGGACACACTTTCCGGTTGGAGCTTCAACTGGAAAGTGTGTCCCGGTTTGGCAGGCAGACGGGCATAAGCTCAGCAGCGCCTACAGGTCTACCTCGTTGAGCCATGTCGGCAGCGCGGTCTGCCGGATGCCTGCCGTCTGCAGCTTTTTCGCGAGCATTCCTGCCGAGCGGACCTCGTTCATGGTAAAGCGCAGCAGAGGGTGAC
>URIE01000045.1 GCA_900547805.1 uncultured Collinsella sp. | reverse complement strand
TATCGACACCTCCCCTCATACAAAAAATGTGACAAAGGGACAGTCCCTTTGTCACATCGCATATCAATCGCTTGTGTTGCGAGCCTAGGCGAAGGTAATCTCGCCGTTCTCGCAGTCCATATCGGCGATACGGGCCAGGCTCTCAACGCGGAAGCCGCGCTTGCGGAGCTTATCGCCGCCGCCCTGGAAGCCCTTCTCCACTGCAATGCCAATACCGGACACCTCGGCACCTGCAGCCTCGCAGATCTTGATAAGACCCTCGAGCGCGCAGCCGTTGGCCAGGAAGTCGTCGATAATCAGGACCTTGTCGCCCTCGGACAGGAAGCGCTTGCCAACGATAACCGGGTACTCCTTCTGCTTGGTAAAGGAGTAGATGGTCGTGGCATACTGCTCGCCGTCGAGGTTGATGGACTGTGCCTTCTTGGCAAAGACCACCGGCACGCCACCAAAATGCTGGGCCGCAATGCAAGCCATGCCAATGCCCGAAGCCTCGATCGTCAGGATCTTGTTGATCTCGACACCCTCGAACAGACGGGCCCACTCGGCGCCCATATGGTCGAACAGCTCAACGTCGCACTGGTGGTTGAGGAAGGCATCAACCTTAAGGACGTTACCGGCCTTTACGATGCCGTCATGGCGAATACGATCCTCAAGCTCCTGCATGGCGCAACCCCTTCTCGCGGCAACGATACCGCGCGATTAATAAACGTTGTTCGATAGTCTACCACGGACCGACCCCCGCCCGCCCCACAAGCCCCTACGCATCATAAAGCCGCAAGACCAGTAGATGGGCCCGATTCGTGGCAGACAGCCTCCCAACACGCTAATGCCGGGTGCGCGTCCTCACCAAACGTACCAATGTGAGCGCAAAGCCCACGGTAGCAACGGCCATCAGCACGTAGAATACCAAACGGAAGCCAAAGAGGAACACGTCCGGACGACCCGCCACATAGCTCGTGACCGTCTTGCCCATCGCCGCGCTCGTCTGTCCATACAGGATGCGCGACGCCGCCGTAATACCCAGCGCTATGCCCGCATAGCGCGCCAAGCTGCTCAAGCTGCCCGCAAAGCCAAGCGCCTCACGCGGAGCCGAACCCATATACAGCGAATTATTGGGACTCTGGAAGATCGACGTGCCGCACGACATAAACGCAACGCAGCACACGATCATCAAGATGGAAGAGTGCTCGTCAAGCGTGCTCACCGCAAAGAGACCGCACACGTACACGCCCAGGCCAACGGCCGTGGGCGCTTCACAACCAACACGGTCGGACACCGAGCCCGAAAGCGGGCCCACAAAGGCATTCACGACCGGCATCGCCAAAAACAACAGGCCGGAGATATCGGAGCTAAAGCCGTGGGCATCCTGAAAGTAGAACGGCAGCACAAACTCGGAGGCACCGATACCCACGAACACGATAAGCATGCAAGCCAGGTTAATCGTGAAAGCCGAGCTCGCAAAGCAGCGACGCGCCGCCTCTGTCAACGGCATAGGGCGTTCGCCAGCCTCCGGCTTCACATGCGGCAGCGTATAGAGTCCCACGATAAACGAGATTACGCCAATGGGCAGATTGATAAGGAAGATGCTCTCCCAGGGAAAGCTCGCCACCAGCACGCCGCCGAGCACGGGGCCGCACATCATGCCAAGAGCCACAAAGGTCGCCAGAATGCCCATGGCACGGCCGCGCTCACGCGCCGGAAACGACTCGGTGATGATGCCCATATTGTTGGCCATCGCGGCGGCACAGCCAATGCCCTGCACGAAACGCGCCAAGATAAGCACCTCGAGCGAAGCCGAAAGGCCGCACAGCAGCGAACCAACCGAAAAGACGATGACGCCCAGCTGGAACACGCCGACCTTGCCGCGCACATCGCCCAAGCGGCCAAACGGCAGCATGGCGACGCACGTCGCGAGCAGATACACCGAGCTCACGAGCTGAATGCGGTCGAGACCCACCCCCAGCTCCTTTTGCATCACTGGGAGCGCCACCGTCACGATGCTCGCATCCAGACACGCCATAAAGGTCATGACGAGCACGGTGAACAGAATCGCCCATTTATTCTTACCGTGGGTGTCGCCCTCCAGGGCAATGTGTTCGCGGCGCAGCTGCTCGGCAGTTTTCTCCATGTATATCCTTTCTATCGTGCAACGCAAAAACGGGACCCCAATCGCCTACAAACGGACACGATCGGGGTCCCGCCTACGGAATCGGAACTATGAGGACGTCGTCAGCCGAAAAGCCGTCCCACGCCTCGCACGCACGCTAGCCTAGCACTGCTCGAGCGCCTGCTCAAGGTCGGCAATCAGATCGGCCGTGTCCTCGAGGCCGCACGACAGGCGCACCATGTCGGCGGAGATGCCACAGGCGATAAGCTCCTCATCGTTCATCTGGCGATGCGTGGCGTTGGCAGGATGCAGGCAGCAAGTGCGGGCGTCGGCCACGTGTGTGGCGATCTGGGCGAGCTTAAGGCTCTTCATAAAGGTCTCGGCCGCCGCACGACCACCGTTAAAGCCAAAGCTCACGACGCCGCAGGTACCGTTGGGCATGTACTTCTGAGCCAGGTCATAGTACTTGTCGCCCTCCAGGCCCGGATAGCTCACGAAGCGCACCTTGGGATGGCTCTGCAGGAACTTGGCAACGGCCAGGCCGTTCTCGCAATGACGCGGCATGCGCACATGCAGGCTCTCGAGCGAGCTGTTCAAGAAGAACGCCGCCTGCGGGTTCTGCATGGGGCCAAGGTCGCGCATGAGCTGCGCGGTGGCCTTGGTAATGAAGGCACCCTCGCGACCGAACTTCTCGGCATAGGTCACGCCGTGGTAGCTCTCGTCGGGCGTGGTGAGACCCGGGAACTTGTCCGCATGGGCCATCCAGTCAAACTGGCCATGGTCGACGATGACGCCGCCCAGGTAAGCAGCATGTCCATCCATGTACTTGGTGGTGGAGTGCGTAACGATGTCGGCGCCCCACTCAAAGGGACGACACATCACGGGCGTCGGGAAGGTGTTGTCGACCATCAGCGGCACGCCGTGGTCGTGCGCGGCCTTGGCAAAACGCTCAATGTCGAGCACGGCGAGGGCGGGATTGGCGATGGTCTCGCCAAAGACGAGCTTGGTATTGGGCTCAAAGGCCGCCTCGAGCTCCTCATCGGTGCAGTCGGGGGCAACGAAGGTGCAAGTCAGCCCCATACGGCCCATGGTGTGGGCGAGCAAGTTGTACGTGCCGCCATAGATGGCAGAGCTCGCGACCACGTGATCGCCGGCGCCGGCCACGTTAAAGATCGCGAGGAAGTTCGCCGCCATGCCCGAGCTCGTGAGCATCGCAGCGGTACCGCCCTCCATCTCGCAAATCTTGGCGGCAACCAGATCGCACGTGGGGTTCTGCAGACGGCTGTAGAAATAGCCCGACTCCTCCAGGTCGAACAGCTTGCCCATATGCTCGGACGTGTCGTACTTCCACGTGGTTGACTGGTAGATAGGCACCTGACGCGGCTCTGCATCACCCGGGCGATAACCGCCCTGAACACACGTCGTACCGATGGTCTGCTCGCTCATATCTTGCTCCCTTGCTGGGTTACATTTTTATTCGATTCACGATACCGCTACCCTGCACCCCTCTCAACCCATCCCCAAGGTAGGTTATGGAACAAATTAGTCTGGGTATTTATCGCAGATCCTGGCATTTATTCGATAGATAAAAATGAGGTACGCATGAAGCTCTCGATGATTACATGCACCGTCACGGGTACCATAGGCGGGTACACCGTGACCAAGGAGACAACGATGAAGCAAATCGATACGGACCAGCTCGACATCACCGCCTGCCAGGCTCAGGCTGCCGAATACCACGCCTGCGGCTTTAACTGCGCACAGGCCGTCGCCTGCACGCTTGCACCCGCCGTCGGGCTCGACCCCCAGACCGCCTTTACCCTCACCGAGGGCTTTGGCGCCGGCATGGGCGGCATGACCGAAACCTGCGGCGCCATCTCGGGCGCCGTGGCCATCATGGGCTTTGTAATGAGCGACGGCATGGAAAACCCCAAGACCAAGGGCCAGACCTACAAGCTGTCGCGCGAAATCGCCAAGCGTTTTAGCGAGAAGAACACAACGACCGTCTGCGGCACGCTCAAGGGCATCGGATCGGACAATGGTCCGCTCCGTAGCTGTCCCGGCTGCATCGACGATGCCGTCGAGATCGCCTGCGATGTGCTAAAACGGCTCGCCGAGTAAACGGCGGCAACATAAAACGACGGCCGGCGCGCTTGGGATACTTCCAAAAGCACGCCGGCCGTCGTCGTTAGAACTCCGCAAATTCGGGAGCGCCGGCCTCGATCTCCTCGCGCCCCGCCATAAGCTCGCGCATCTTAGCGCAAAACGACTCCTGCTCCCCCGCCTTAAACACCAAATGAATCGTCACAGCATCCGCGTAATCGGTATCCGAAACCTTGGCACCCGAATCCTGCGCCAAACGAAGCACCTGCTCATACTGCGGATAGGCCACACGCACGTCAACAGGCACGACACTCGTCATCTCAACGATCTGCCCGGCCTCCTGAGCAGCTGCCACCGCCGCCTGCGTCGCCGTGGTATAGGCGCGCACCAATCCACCAGGTCCCAACAGCGTGCCGCCAAAATAGCGCGTCACCACGCAGCAAACATTTTTGAGCCCCGCACCGCGCAGCACCTCGAGCGTCGGCATACCACTCGTGCGGCTCGGTTCACCGTCATCGCTCTGGCGCTCACGTCCATCGACCAAAATCCACGCGGGAACATTGTGTCGAGCGTCGTAATGACGTTTGCGAACCATCTCGATAAAGGCATTCGCCTCATCCTCGGACTCAATATGGACCAGCTGGGCAATAAACCGGCTCTTGCGGTCCACAAACTCGCCCGAAGCCTCAATATCCGATTGCAGAGTAAAATAGCTGTCCAACAAAGCCCCTCAACAACAAGCAAAGCAACAAACAGCCTCAATAATACGATAACCCTAGTAAAAAGAATGACAACGCCGATGATTCCGTCAACGAAAGCGAGAACCCGTCAGCGCGAGCAAGGTGCCTTGAAAGCCGAGGACATTGACCTTATGGTCATGCCCGAAGGCTTGAAAGGCAGATTGCCGCGCTGACGGGTTCGCAGCGTCAACAAAGTGCCGAGTGGGCCGATAAGCCGGGTTCTGTCGTGAACGGTCATTTATCTTGTCTGCACGTTACCGTGCAGCTCCACGCACGCTACCCGAACGCGGACCGGGCCGGCCCATAGCGTTCCTATTCGCGCTTGCTCCGGATGGGGCTTGCCAAGCCGCCGTGTTGCCACGACGCTGGTGGTCTCTTACACCACCGTTTCAGCTTTTCCCTTTACGCCTTGCGGCGCAGGTGGGAGTCTTCTTTTCTGCGGCGCTTTCCGTCGGATCACTCCGCCCGGCCGTTAGCCGGCATCCCGCCCTCTGGAGCCCGGACTTTCCTCACGCGTGCTGCAAACAGCACATCGCGCGACCGTCTGGCCCACTCAGCAGTGCATGAGTGTAGCACACCGTTGCCGCAAGCAACGGCACAACACAAGCGCTCGACACGATAAACCAAGAACCACGCTATACAGTACAATAGGGTCGTCGATGGGCAACGTCGTCAGTCGAGACGCGACCGCGCTCCGCACCCCTCCGTCTACTCGGTGCGTTCCCGCCTCCTCCCCGAGGCGGGATGTCGGCATTTTTCATGCACCGACAACCCAATAGCCTATGGACAGCCCGGAAAGCATGGTGACGCATAATTTCTTTCGCAAATTGACAACCGCATAGCGGAACACGGCCCGCGCCCCGTCATATGATTTCTAGCGACTAAACAATAAATCACCGACGAAGGGGGCACGGGCCGTGTCTGCGAACATCGTATCAGTCGACGAGGAGTCGCTGCGCAACGACATAAAGAATCTGGTGAGGAAGACCGTCGAGGAGACGCTCAACGCACTGCTCGACGAGGAGGCGTCCGGGCTCGTCGGGGCCGAGCGCTACGAGAGGACGGCGGGCCGGGAGGCCTACCGCAGCGGCCACTACACGAGGAGGCTCGTCACGGGCGCCGGGGAAGTCGAGCTCAGCGTGCCGAAGCTCCGCGGGGCGACCTTCCAGACGGCCGTCATCGAGCGCTACCGCAGGCGCGAGACCTCGGTCGAGGAGGCCATCGTCGAGATGTACATGGCGGGCGTCTCCACCAGGAGGATCGAGGACGTCTCCGAGCTCCTGTGGGGAGCGCCGGTGTCCTCCGGCACCGTCTCCAACCTCAACGAGAGGGCCTTCGCGTCCATCGAGACATGGCGGCAGAGGCCGCTCGAGGGCGGCTACCCCTACGTCTTCGTCGACGGCATCTACCTCAAGCGCAGCTGGGGAGGGTCCTACGAGAACGTGGCCGTGCTGGTCGCCATCGGCGTCAACTCCGCCGGCGACCGGGAGGTCATCGGCTGCTCCGAGGGGTACACCGAGTCCGCGGAGTCCTGGCGCGAGTTCTTCTCCTGGCTCAAGGGACGCGGGCTCTCCGGCGTACGGCTCGTCACCGGCGACAAGTGCGCGGGGATGCTCGGTGCGCTCGAGGAGGTGTTCCCCGGGGCCCGCTACCAGCGCTGCACGGTGCATTTCTACCGCAACGTGCTGGGAAGGGTTCCCGTGACCAGGCGGAAGGCCGCGGCGCGCATGCTGAAGGCGATCCATGCGCAGGAATCGCGCGAGGCATGCGCCAGAAAGGCCGAGGAGGTGGCGGAGGAGCTGGAATCGATGAGGCTCGGGGCGGCCGCGAGGACGGTGCGCGACGGGTTCGCCGAGACGCTTGCCTACACGGAATTCCCGCCGGAGCACTGGCGCCGGATCAGGACGAACAACGGGATCGAGCGCATCAACCGCGAGATCAGGAGGAGGACGAGGGTCGTCGGGACCTTCCCGGACGGCAACTCTGCCCTCATGCTGGTGACGGCGAGGCTGAAGTACATAGTGGAGCACGAGTGGGGCAAGAGGAGGTACTTGGACATGTCGAAGCTGGAGGAGATGGACGAGCTGAGGGGAAAGGCGGAGGGCTAGAAGAGGACGGGGCCGGAGACGGCTAAATCAATTTGCGAAAGAATCTTGACGGTACCGAAAGCATTGCGCATTTCGGCGCCAAATGCAAAAAGGGACCCGTCCATTGCGGACGGATCCCTTAAAAGAAATGATCGTCGAACCGATTTACTCGGCGTCGGTCTCCTCGTCCTTCTTCTCGGAAGGCAGCGGGGTAACCTCAATCTCGACGCCCAGAGTCTCAGCAGCGGACTTCATGGACAGGGAGATACGACGACGGTCGAGGTCGATCTCCATGACCTTGACCTGAACCTTGTCGCCCACGTGGGTGACCTGAGAAGGCTGATCGACGTGCTTGTTGGCCATCTCGGAGATGTGCACCAGGCCCTCGATGCCCTCGCCCAGGTCGACGAAAGCGCCGAACGGGACAAGCTTGGTCACAGTGCCCTCGACGATAGCGCCGACGGGGTACTTCTTGACCAGTGCGCGCCACGGATCCTCGGTGGTCTGCTTGAGACCCAGGGAGATGCGCTCGCGGTTGAGATCGACGTCGAGAACCTCGACCTCGACCTCCTGGCCGACCTTGACAACCTCGGAAGGATGGTTGACGTGGTTCCAGGAGAGCTCGGAGATGTGGATGAGGCCGTCGATACCGCCGAGGTCGACGAAGGCGCCGAAGTCGACGATAGAGGAAACGGTGCCCTGGAGACGCATGCCGGACTTGAGCTTGGACAGGATCTCGGAGCGCTCGGCCTTACGGGACTCTTCGAGCACGACGCGACGGGAGAGGACGACGTTGTTGCGGTTGCGATCCATCTCGATGACGCGGGCCTCGATGCGGGTGCCCATGTAGGAGGTGAGGTCCTTGACACGACGGAGGTCGACGAGGGAAGCGGGCAGGAAGCCACGCAGGCCGATGTCGAGGATCAGGCCGCCCTTGACAACCTCGATAACCTCGCCCTCGACGTTCTCGCCGGAGTTGAACTTCTCCTCGATGCGGTTCCAAGCACGCTCGTACTCGGCACGCTTCTTGGACAGGACCAGACGACCGTCCTTGTCCTCCTTCTGGAGAACCAGAGCCTCGATGGGATCACCGAGTGCAACGATGTCTGCAGGGTTAGCGTCCTTGCGGATGGACAGCTCGCGGACCGGGATAACGCCCTCGGACTTGAATCCGATGTCAACGAGCACCTCGTCATGCTCGATCTTAACGACAGTGCCGTTAACGAGATCGCCCTCATCAAAGTCGGTAATCGTACCGTCGATGAGGTTGTTCATCTCCTCCTCATTGACATCGTCAAGAGAGAAAATGGACGAGTTCTGAATCTCACTCAAAGGTGGACCCCTTTCGAACTACGGGGCCCCGATTGCTAGGACCTACAGAAGGGTGCGACAAGCACACAACGTTTAGGAACACTCGGGAGCCGACAGATACTAATGTGACGCTTATGCAATCACGTTCGTATAGGTTACGGGGAAATGAGTTCGATTTCAAGCGTGAACTGCGATTTTTTACTCGTGTGGAGACTTTTTCGTAATCTTATGAACACACGTCTCCACAACTTGACGATAACCAGCCAGGCATTTGGCTTTGGGGTAAAGTATCCGGAGCCAACGACTCTAGATCAAATTTACGAGAAAGGTGCCCGCGTGCTCAAAGCAGTCGTTTTCGATATGGACGAGACGCTTCTTAGCATCAACCTCAACGCGTTCATCCTTCGCTATTTTAAGGATGTCTCATCGATGCTCGCGGATATCGGGCGCCGCAGCCGCGGTGGCACGATGGCACGCCTCGGCACCATCCTGGTCGACCTCAACGCCAATCGCCGCAGCGGCACGGACAACCGCACCAATCTTGAGTTTTACCAAGAAGAGGTTGAGCGCCGGTGCGGCATTTGCCTCTCGGACCCACTCATCTACGAGGCGTTTACCTACTACGACCGCGAAGTCCTGCCGTACAAGAACGACGATGTCATCAACGCCCACGCCATGCCGGGCGCACACGCCGCGCTTCAGGCCGTACAGGACGCAGGGCTGCGCTGCGCGCTCTTCACCAACCCCAGCTTTACGCAGGGAGCCATAGAGTGCCGCATGGGTTGGGGCGACCTGGCCGACGCCCCCTTTGAGCTCGTGACGCACATGGGAAACACCACCCGCTGCAAGCCCGATGCCACCTACTATCTCGAGCAGCTTCAGGTGATGGGGCTCGAGCCGCACGAGGTCCTTATGGTGGGCAACGATCCCAAACGCGACTTCCCGTCCCCCGATTGCGGCATCCAAACCGCCTTTGTGGGCCAGGGCAAGCCCAGCCGAGCCACCTGGCGCGGAACCATGGAAGACTTCGCCCGAGACTTTAACGCCGTAGTAGAAGCCTTCTACGAACACCAAGTAGCCGACGAACTGTCATAGGACCCCTCGCTCCAAACAAAATGGCGCCGCAGGTTGAGCACAAGTCAGCGAAAATGCCCCTAAGCGAGCAATGTGCCTTGAAAGAGGAGGGCATAGGCCTTCTGGCCATGCCCGACGATTGAAAGGCAGATTGCCGCTTAGGGGCGTTTGCAGCGTCGACTGGTTACGCGGTTTGGTAAAACCGCGTAACTAGCACACTTGAGTCTTGCCGATCATGATGTTGAGGATCTCGACGTCGGTGTCCTTCATGCCCACACGGCCTACATAGCCCATGCTGGCGATCGTCTGCTCGACGGTATCCTGGATGAGGCCCTCGCCGGCACGGAAGCCACGGCCCTGCATAGCCATATCGTGGCCCAGAATCGCAGCGTCCACGGCTGCCGAAATCTTAGCCGCGCAACTCGCCTTGGCGCCATCGCACACGATGCCGCCCACGTTGCCAAGCGTATTCGAGACCGTCGCGCCAATCTGCTCGCGCGTGCCACCGCACAGCCAGGTAATGGCTGCGCCGGCACCGCACGCGGCGCAAATCGCACCGCAAAACGCCGAGAGCGCACCAATATAGCTCTTGATATGCACGGCGATAAGATCGGACAGCATCACGGCGCGCACCAGGCGCTCGTGATCGCAGCGCAGGTACTCGGCATACTCCATGACGGGCAATGCGCAGGTAATGCCTTGATTACCCGAGCCGCACACAATGGCGACCGGCAGCGCGCAACCGTTCATGCGGGCGTCAGATCCGGCGGCCGCACGGGCACGGGCACGGCAGGCGACGTCATCGGCACGAGCACCCAGCAGCGTGCGGCCCACCTCGGCGCCCCAAGCGTGCGCGAGGCCCTCGGCACTGATCGCGCCATTCAGCTCAATCTGACGCTCAACGGCAGCGCGGGCGTCCTCAATGTCGCCGTCCTCGATAAAGTCGATGATGGACTCAATCGACATGGGCGTGTCGGCCTTATCCGCCGCCCGCTCGGCCACCACGCGCTCGGCGCAGGCGGCACACTCCCCCGCCGACTTGCCGCATACCGGAATACCGTCGAGCGTATGGCACGTGACATTGGTGTGATGATCGGTAATCTCGACGACCGCGGTATGGCCCCCGGCCGTGGCAGTCACCTTGATGTAGAGGTTGGGCACACCCTCGACAAGCGACACATCGCAGTAGCCGGCGTCGGCGAGGAGCTCGGCCACGCGCGCACGGTCTTCATCGTTAACGCTCTCGAGCACCTCGAGAGCGCTCTTAGCGTCGCCACCCACGGCACCCAGCACGGCTGCCGCCTCAATACCGTGCATACCACCCGAGTTGGGCACGGTCACGCTCTTAACGTTCTTGATGATGTTGCCCGAGCAGGCAACGTCCATATGATCGGGCTCGCAACCGAGCGTCTGGCTCGCCAGTGCCGCTGCATAGGCAACGGCAATGGGCTCGGTGCAGCCGAGCGCACAGACAAGCTCGCGGTTCAAAACATCGCAAAACGCGGCATCACGAAGGGAATCGGTAGGCATAGGTATCTCCTACTTGTATAACGGACTGGGGTCTCGAAAATAATTAGCTCTTTTATTTGATAACAATGCATCAAAAACCGCAACCATGGTTCCGGCGGACGGCGCTCAAGCACAAATTGGCGGCATTATTCATGAGAAGCCGATCTTGTTGCATGCTAAAGCGTTTGATCAAAAAACGCCCGAGCGTTTACGCAAGAGTCGCGTTATCATGCAGTCGAACGCGGTAAACACCTTTAGCACTTGCGCCGCACAGACCAGAGAGGAACCACTCATGAAGATTGGTATCGGCAACGACCATGCCGCCGTCGAGCTCAAGAACATCATCTCCGAGCACCTGAAGGAGCGCGGCTGCGAGGTCGTGAACTTTGGCACCGACACCTCCGAGAGCTTTGACTACCCCATCGCCGGCTACAAGGTGGGTAAGGCCGTTGCCAACGGCGACGTCGACCTGGGCATCCTCATCTGTGGCACCGGCGTCGGGATTAGCCTGGCTGCCAACAAGGTAGAGGGCGTGCGCGCCGTCGTGTGCTCCGAACCCTTCAGCGCCAAGCTCTCCCGCATGCACAACAACACCAACGTGCTCGCCTTTGGCGCCCGCGTCGTGGGCTCCGAGCTCGCCAAGATGATTGTCGACGAGTGGCTCGACGCCGAGTTTGAGGGCGGCCGCCACGAGCGTCGCGTCAATCTCCTCAACGAGATCGACCGCACGCGCGGCCTCAAGGTCGTCGACGAGGCCTAAAGACTTACAAAGCCATACGCTAACGCCAGCCCCCGCCCGAAAGAAACGTCCGGACGGGGGCTCTTTAGTAGATTTGTGGGCATTTAACAAAAGTCTACTGAAATAAAAAGAGCGCCGCGGATGGAATTCCGCGGCGCCCAAGCCACACGCTAACAGCTTTAAGGAGTCAAAGCTGGTTTAGCCAAAGAAGCGCTTGATCTCGATCTCGGCGTTCTCCAGGCAGTCGGAGCCGTGAATCACGTTGGCGTTGACATCGACAGCGAAATCGCCGCGAATGGTGCCGGGAGCAGCGTCAAGCGGGTTGGTAGCGCCCATGAGAGTGCGCATCTTGGAGACAGCGGAGAGACCGGAAACGACCATCTTGACGACCGGACCGCTCGTCATAAAGTCACAGAGACCGCCAAAGAAGGGCTTATCTGCCAAGTGGGCGTAGTGCTCCTCGACGGTAGCGCGCTCGAGCGTGGTCATCTCCATGCGCTCGATGACAAGGCCGCTGCGCTCAATGCGAGCAACAATCTCGCCGATCTTGCGGTCGCGCACGGCGTCGGGCTTAATCATGATGAAGGTCTTCTCGATAGCCATAAGGTAGCCTTTCAAGTAGGTTCGCGCGTGCCCAAGTCCCATTCCGGCACCCGCCTGGACTGCATCGTAACAGAGTTTTAGCTGCAGTTAAACAAAAAGCTGTCTATTGAAACGATACAATTTATTAAAGCGCTCCATATGTGTCACTTCTGTTTCGAAGCCCGATTAGAGTACCATCCGACCGCCCATCAACCGCATCGAACAGAGCAGACGGTCGGATGCCACCCGCGAACGTACCCCCTTCACAACCTGCCCAAAGGTCCTACAGAAGTTCTCGACAAGCCCCTCCCCCATAGCAACAAAATACGGACGCCCACATCAGCAGGCGCCCGTTAAGCAAAAAATGATTTATCAATACATGGCAAAAACAGCTTCAGCCAAAGCCCTACTTTACCCCGTGGCCCATCTCGACGACCTTAGTCAGTGACCCAAACACACCCTCGTCGGCCACGAGCTGCGCCTCGGCACGCTCAAGCTGCACGGCAACGGCGGCAGGAGCGGTGCCGCCCTCGGTCGTGCGCGCGGCGACAATCGACGGGATGTCGAGCGCCTCGGTAATATCGCGCTCAAAGAGCGGGCTTGCCTCCTGGAACACCTCAAACGGCAGGCCCTCAAGATTGCAGCCGCGCTTCTCGCACATCAGGACCAGATGGCCCACCACGGCATGCGCCTCACGGAACGGCAGGCCACGCTTGGCCAGGTAATCGGCAACATCGGTAGCGGCAAGGTGCCCCACGCCGCACTCGCGCGCCATGGCATCCTCGTTGACGGTCCAAGTCGAAATCATACCGGCCATAACCGACAGGCACTGCATAAGCGTGTGAGCGGTATCGAGCGCGCCCTCCTTGTCCTCCTGCAAGTCCTTGTTATAAGCAAGCGGCAGGCCCTTCATGGTCACAAGCAGCTGCACCAGGTTGCCATACACACGGCCGCTCTTGCCGCGGATAAGCTCGGCAAAGTCGGGATTCTTCTTCTGCGGCATGATGGACGAGCCGGTGGAGTACGAGTCGGAAAGCGTGATAAAACCAAATTCGGAGCTCGACCATAGCACGATCTCCTCGGAAAGACGCGACAGGTGCATGGCCATGACGGAGCCGGCGTAATGCAGATCGAGCAGGAAATCACGGTCGGAAACCGCATCGAGCGAGTTGGGAATCACGCCCGCAAAGCCAAGCTCGGCAGCCGTCATCTGGCGATCGAGCGGATAGCTCGTACCGGCAAGCGCGGCAGCACCCAGTGGGCAGTTGTCGGCAGCATCAAAGGCGGCCTTCAGGCGCGTAAAGTCGCGCGCGAACAT
>URIE01000044.1 GCA_900547805.1 uncultured Collinsella sp. | reverse complement strand
GTTGTGGATACGGTAGCCCATGTGCGACAGCACCGGCAGCATGGCGGAAAGCGCGACCTTACCGTAGCCGCACATATCGTTGATCAACAGCAGCTGAGTGTTCTTCATGAGGGTCCCCCTTGGTTCGGGCACGGCGCAGCGGCGCCACAATGCGACTAAGTGTAGCGCAGGGAGCGCTACGGACGGAAGTTTGCACCAAAGCCTTGACAAGGAGTGTCCCTAGGTGCTGGCAGAAAAGGAGCGTCCCCAAGTGCCAACAAGAGCAACGCCGATGTTTTGACAGCGTCGTAACTAAATAAGTTTGGTACCTTGACATTCCCGCGGGGCACTCCTAGATTAGTTAGGCACAAAACAATCCCACTACCTAACTAAAGAAAGGAGCGATACGAATTCATGTGCGATGAACCCCTTAACCTTCGTCCGCACGAGCCCGGCGGCGACCCGTCGCAGCCGGCAGACGTGCCCGAAGCAGTTAACGGCGAAGACAAGCTCGCCAAGCGCATCCTGAGCGGCCTAGGCTTTTGCGGCCACTACATGCACTTTCACGGCGGCGGCGTGTCCGGCAAGGCGCCCATCGTCTGCCTGCTTGCCAAGCAGGAAAACGGAGAGATGTCGCAGCAGGAACTCGGCATGCACTTCGACCTCAAGCCGGGGTCGCTTTCCGAAATCTTGTCCAAGCTCGAGTGCGCCGGCATCATCGAGCGCAGCCGCAATCCAAAAGATCGCCGGCAGCTCACCATTCGCCTGACCGAGATCGGCTGGGAGAAGGCCCGCATCGACCAAGCCTCGCGTATCCGCTTTAGAGAGCAGGCCTTTAGCGCGCTCACCCACGACGAGTGCGAGCAGCTCGCCGAGATGCTCGAGAAAATCCGCGTAACCTGGGAGGAACTGGATGATTAAAACCCTTATGGGCAGCATCCGCGATTACATGAAGGTCACGATCGCCACGCCGCTGCTGGTGCTTGGCGAGGTAATCTGCCAGATGATGATCCCGTTTATCACCGCCGACATGATCGACGCCATCAAGGACGGCACCGCCGTTACCGAGATGCTGCCCACCGCCGGCCTTCTCGTACTCATCGCGCTGACGTCACTCGCCTTTGGCGCCGCCGCGGGCATCACCTGCAGCCATGCCAGCTGCGGCTTTGCCAAGAACCTGCGTCGCGACCTGTTCTACAAGATCCAGACGTTCAGCTTCGCCAACATCGACGAGTTCTCGAGCTCCTCGCTCGTCACCCGCCTCACCACCGACATCAACAACGTGCAGCAGGCCTTTATGATGCTCATCCGCATCGCCGTGCGCTCGCCGCTGGTGCTGGTCTTTGCCTTTACCATGGCATACGCCATGGGCGGCAGCGTCGCCATGGTCTACCTGGTCATCATTCCGCTGCTGGGCTTTGGCCTGTTCTTTATCATCTATAAGGTGCGCCCAATCTTTGCCCGCGTGTTCCGCAAGTACGACGCGCTCAACGAGTCGGTCGAGGAAAACGTCACCGGCATGCGCGTGGTCAAGAGCTACGTGCGCCAGGACTACGAGAAGGAGAAGTTCGCCACCGCCGCGCGCGATGTCCAGATGGACTTCACCCGCGCCGAGAAGCTGCTCGCCTTCAACAACCCCATGATGAACATCTGCGTCAACGGCGCGTTCGTCGTCATCATCTACCTGGGCTCCAAGCTCATCATCACGAGCCAGGGCACCCTGTTCGACGTGGGTCAGCTCTCCTCCATCTTTACCTACGGCTTCCAGATTCTGATGAGCCTAATGCAGCTGTCGATGATCTTTGTCATGGTGACCATGGCAGACGAGTCGGCGCACCGCATTACCGAGGTGCTGGCCGCCGAGCCCACGATCGCCAACCCGACCGAGCCCGTGCACGAGGTTGCCGACGGCTCCATCGACTTCGATCACGTGAGCTTTAAGTATTCCGAGCATGCCCGCCGCCAGGCGCTCGACGATATCGACCTGCATATTAAGAGCGGCGAGACCATCGGCATTATCGGTGGCACCGGCTCGGCCAAGTCGACGCTCGTGAACCTGATCGCCCGCCTGTACGATGTCACCGAGGGCACCGTGCGCGTCGGCGGCGTGGACGTGCGCGACTACGACCTGGACGCGCTGCGCCACCAGGTAGCCATGGTCCTGCAGAAAAACGTGCTGTTTAGCGGCACCATCGCCGAGAACCTGCGCTGGGGCGACCCGAACGCCACCGACGAGGAAGTCCGCGAGGCCGCACATCTGGCCTGCGCCGACGAGTTTGTCGACGGCTTCCCCAAGGGCTACGACACCTGGATCGAGCAGGGCGGCTCCAACGTTTCCGGCGGCCAGAAGCAGCGCCTGTGCATCGCGCGTGCCCTGCTGCGTCGCCCCAAGATCTTGATCCTGGACGACTCCACGAGCGCCGTCGACACCAAGACCGACGCCAAGATCCGCGAGGGCCTGGCGAGCTACCTGCCCAACACGACCAAGCTCATCATCGCCCAGCGCATCAGCTCCGTGCAGGACGCCGACCGCATCATCGTCATGGAGGGCGGCCGCATCAAGGACATCGGCAACCACGATGAGCTGCTCAAGACGAGCGAGATCTACCGCGAGACCTTTACCTCGCAAAACAAGATGAGTGCCGAGGGCGAGGAGGCGGCCGAGACCGTCGCAGCCAACACCGAGGCATCCGCGCCGCAAGCTCAGACCCAGGAAGGAGGCGAGGCACATGAGTAAGGCAGCTACCGCCGAGCGCGCGCGCAACCGCAAGGGCGGCACCATGACGCGCCTGATCAAGATGCTCTTTGGCTTCTACCCCGTGCTTTTGCCCCTCGTCGTCGCCGGCGTTGTGCTCTGCGCCATCATCAACTCCATCGGCGCGACGTTTCTCCAGAGCGCGCTACAGGTCATTAGCGAATCGTGGCAGTCGGGCGACTGGACGGCCGCGCAGCCCAAGATTCTGAAGCTCGTGACCACCCTCGGCTGCATCTACGCCGTGGGCGTCGCCTCCTCGCTCTTCTGGAACCGCGCCATGGCCGTCATCACGCAGGGCTCGCTCGAGAAGCTGCGCGAAAAGATGTTCAACCGCATGCAGGACCTGCCGATTCGCTACTTCGACACGCACCAGCGCGGCGACATCATGAGCCACTACACCAACGACATCGACACGCTGCGTCAGATGATCAGCCAGTCGCTGCCCAACCTGCTCATGACGATCATCGTCATCGTCACGGTGTTCTTCATCATGCTGTACTACAGCGCGTGGATGTGCCTGGTCATCATTGCCGGCGTCGCCTTTATGACCTTTATGACCAAGCTGCTCGGCTCCAACTCCGCGCACTTCTTTATCGCGCAGCAGACCGAGCTCGGCGTGGTCGAGGGCCATATTGAGGAAGTCATGAACGGCCAGAAAGTCGTCAAGGCGTTCTGTCACGAGTCCGCCGCCGAGGCCGATTTTGACGAGCGCAACGAGAAGCTCTTCGAGGTCTCGCAGAAGGCCAACATGTACGCCAACATCCTCATGCCGATCCTCGGGAACCTGGGCGACTTGCTCTACGTGCTGGTCGCGCTGACCGGCGGCATCTTCCTGGCGCTGGGCGTGCCCAACCTGAGCCTCTCGGGCATGGCGCTCTCCATCGCCGTCGTGGTGCCGTTCCTCAACATGACCAAGCAGTTCTGCGGCCAGATCGGCCAGATCTCGCAGCAGATCAACGCCGTGGTCATGGGCCTTGCCGGCGCCGAGCGCATCTTTGAGCTGCTCGATGAGGAGCCCGAAGCCGACGAGGGCTACGTGACGCTCGTCAACGCACAGGTGAACCCCGAGACCTGGCAGCTCGAGGAAGCCGACCACCGCACCGGCATGTGGGCATGGAAGCACCCGCACCGCGCGACCGGCGAGATCGAGTACGTGCCGCTGCGTGGTGACCTGGTCATGGATAACGTGGACTTTGGCTATACGCCCGACCACGAGGTGCTGCACGGCGTGTCCGTATATGCCAAGCCGGGCCAGAAGGTCGCGTTTGTCGGTGCCACCGGTGCCGGTAAGACGACCATCACCAACCTCATCAACCGCTTCTACGACATTGCCGACGGCAAGATCCGCTACGACGGCATCAACGTCAACAAGATTCGCAAGTCCGACCTGCGTCGCTCGCTGGGCGTGGTGCTGCAGGACGTGAACCTGTTCACCGGCACCGTGATGGACAACATCCGCTACGGCAACCTGGACGCCACCGACGAGGAGTGCATCAAGGCGGCCAAGCTCGCGGGAGCGGACGACTTTATCACCCGTCTGCCCGACGGCTACGACACCATGCTCACCGGCAACGGCGCGCAGCTGTCGCAGGGCCAGCGCCAGCTGATCTCGATCGCGCGCGCCGCCGTCGCCGATCCGCCGGCGATGATTCTGGACGAGGCCACGAGCTCCATCGACTCCCGCACCGAGGCAATCGTGCAGGCGGGCATGGACAAGCTCATGGAGGGCCGCACGACGTTTGTCATCGCACACCGCCTCTCCACCGTGCGCAACTCCGACGCGATCATCTGCCTGGACCACGGCCGCATCATCGAGCGCGGCAACCACGACGAGCTGATCGCCAAGCGCGGGTACTACTACCAGCTCTACACCGGAGCGTTTGAGCTGGAGTAGGACCGGTTACTGACGGAGGGCGCCCCGGGGGCGGCGGGGTAATTCCTCCGTGCTCAAACATTCTCGCTTCGCTGCGAAACTGCGCGCGGAGGAAATACCCCGCCCGCCCCCGGGGCGCCCTCCTGCGCGCGATCAGCCCGTCATTTAAAACGGAATAAAAGTTTGCGAGGCCCTGGCCGTTTGGCCAGGGCCTCGTTTTGTGTAAGCTACTTGAGGAGTTGGGCCATGGCGTTGACGAATTTTTGTACTTGAAGGGTGGGCTCGAGCGGGTAGTGCAAGAAGACCGGCACCTCGCGGCCACATAGGAACGGCACGCCTACAAAAGCCGGGTGCACGCCCGACCACGCCCCGCAAGTGAGCACTGCATCGCCCTTTTCCTCCGCCTCGTTAAAGAGCGCAAAGTCAAAACTGTCCACGTCGATCACGTCCACGCCGCCATCGGCCAAAAGATCGATGCGCAGGCTGTCCATGGCGTCGTTGCCGTGGCGCAGTACGCGCAGGCGCATGCCCTCCAAGTCGGCAACCGTGATGCGCGTCTTGCGCGCAAGCGGGCTCGTGCGCGGCACGTCGATATAAAACGGCACGTTGACGATGCGGAGCTTTTGGCAGGCGTCGCCCCAGCGCGGGGTTGAAAAACTCGACTGGACTACATCGACCTCACGGCCAAGCGACTTCATCACGCTCTCGCGCTCGTCATAGAGGTCCCCCACCGACACAATCTCAAAACGCAAGCGCGGTTCCATATCGTGCACCTGCGGCCACAGCGCGAGCGTCTGGCGCCCCGGGCACATCATCGACACGCCCAGTCGCACGGCGCCGCCATCGCCCGCCGCGCGTCGGGCGCGGCGCAATGCATCCTCGGACTGGCGCATGATCGAGCGCGCATCGTCCACCAGCAAAGCACCCGCCGGCGTCACCTTGACGCCCGAATGCGAGCGCTCGAACAGCGTGATGCCAAACTCGGCCTCGAATCCCGACACCTGTTTGACGAGCGCTGGGGTCGACACGCGCAGTTTTGCTGCGGCGCGCGAGAAGCTCCCCAGCTCCGCCGCGGCCGAAATAGCCTCGAGTCGTCGATCGTACACGTCAATCTCCCGTTTTCGCGCTTGCGGCCACGTGCTGCCGCAGGGGGTTGTTTTTGCAGGTCATACGTCCAATGTAGAGCAAATAGCATCAAACGGTATAAACCCGTGGTTCATGCCATTCTAACAAATATGCAATTCACCTGCGCAAATATTGAGCCTACGATAACCGACGAAAACCACGTGGGTCGATTAATGGGAGCGACCCACCGGGAGGCACAAGAAGGGAAGTTCCTATGAGCAATTGGCTTAAGCTCGAGGGCGATGTCTGCGCCGTGACCGGCGCGCTCGGCGGTATGGGCGTCGAGATTTGCCGCGAGTTCGCTCGCAACGGCGCCAACGTCGTCCTGCTCGACCTGGACGAAGAGAAGGTCAAGGCCGCAGCCGCCGACCTCGCCGCAGAGTTTGGCATCCACGCCGAGGGCTACAAGATGAACGCCACCGACGAGGCCGAGGTTCAGGCCGCCGTCGACGCCACCATCGCCAACTTCGGCCGCGTCGACGTTCTCGTCAACACCGCCGGCATCCTGCGCTTCGCCGCCATGGAGGACCTGCCGCTGAGCGACTGGGAGCAGGTGCTCAACGTCAATCTCACCGGTTACTTCATCACCTCGCAGCGCTTTGGTCGCGAAATGATCAAGGCCGGCCAGGGCCGCCTGGTGCACATCTCGACCGTCGCCAGCCACTCTCCCGAGACGTTCTCGGGCGTGTACAGCTCCACCAAGGCCGGCGTCAACATGATGTCCAAGATGCTCGCCGCCGAGTGGGGCCCCTACGGCGTCCGCTCCAACTGCGTCGAGCCCTGCTTCGTTAAGACCCCGATGTCGGCCAACTTCTACGCCGACCCCGAGGTCGAAAAGAGCCGCAGCCGCCTGATCGCCACGCGTCGCATCGGCGAGGTCAGTGATATCGCCAACGCCGTCATGTTCCTGGCGTCCACGCGCTCAGACTTTACCACCGGCGACGCCATCAAGGTCGACGGCGGCTTCTCCAACATGATGGGCGACCTCACCGCCAAGCCCGGCGGCCGCCGCGCCTTTGCCGACAACTACCTCAAGAACAAGGGTGTCGAGCTTTGGTCCGATGAGTCCGGCGTCGCCAAGCCGACTGACCAGTAAACCAACCCGGTAGAGAGGGGCGCGGGACAAGTCCCTCCCCTCCCCGCATCGATTAGAAAGAGTCCAATGGCTTCCACCAACTCCAACAAGGGTCGCGCCGTCGTGCTTTCCGCCGCGTGCGTCACCATGTTCTTCATCAGCTCCATCGCGCTGTATTCCGTCGTGAGCAAGAACCTGCTCGCCGTCTACCCCGAGTGGTCCAGCGCCCTTACCTGGGCTTTCCCGGTCTTCCAGACCATCATGGCCGTGACGGGCATCTTCGCCGGCCGCATCTCCGATAAGATCGGCCCGTGCAACGTCGTGATCGCTGCCGCCGTGTGCTACGGCGTGGGCTGGTTCATGTCCGGCACCGTCACCGAGCCGTGGCAGTTCTACCTGTGGTTCTCGCTCGTCGCCGCCGTCGGCAACGGCCTGGGCTACAACCCCGCCCTCACCACGGGTCAGAAGTGGTTCATCGACAAGAAGGGTCTCGCCTCCGGCATCACCCTGGCCGCCTCGACCGCCGGCCCCGCCGTGCTGTCCCCGGTGCTCGCCTCGCTGCTCATCCCGAGCCTTGGCATCTTTGGCGCCCTTAAGGCACTCGGCGTCATCTTCTTTGTGACGATCGCCGCCTCCGCCCTGTTCCTGAAGGCCCCCGAGGCCGGTTGGCTGCCCGAGGGCTTCGAGGCCCCCAAGGGCGGCGCGCACGCCGGCACCTTCGGCGACCTCACCCCGGGCGAGATGGTCAAGACCCCGCGCTTCTGGGTCCTCATCGTTACCTTCGCCTTTGCCGCCACCGCGGGCACCCTGCTCGTGGGCAAGGTTGCCTCCATCGCCGCTGTCCAGCTCTTCGCCGACCCCACGAGCGCCGCGGCCGTCGCCCTCGGCGGCGTGGTCGTCTCCGTCAACACCTGCGCCAACCTGGTCGGCCGTCTGTCCTTTGGCCAGATCATCGACAAGCTCGGCGCCTACAAGTCGCTGCTCATCAGCCTTGTCGTCACCATCGTCGCGCTCGTCATCATGTCGATGAGCTTTACGCAGAGCATGTTCTTTGTGGCGCTCGCCCTGCTCGGCTTTAGCTTTGGCGCCCTGCTCGTCATCTACCCGCCGCTCACCGGTGGCGCCTTCGGCACCAGCAACATCGGTGTCAACTACGGCATCATGTTCCTGGGCTACGCCGCCTCTACCTGGATCAGCCAGCCCATCACTGCCGTGCTGTATCACGCCGAGGCCGGCAGCGCCGCCTACCAGCAGTCCTTCTACGGCGCCATCGTGATTGCCGCCATCGCCGTCGTGCTCACCGTCTACATGATGGTCTCCGACAGCAAGAAGAAGTCCGCTTAGTTCTACCGATGTGACATGAGGGACCGTCCCTTTGTCACATTCCACCAGCCACCAGCATTAAGGAGTCGAAATGTCTGAGCTCAACCCCGTCCGCATTGCCGTCATCGGCGCCGGCGCCATGGGCCGCAACCACATCCGCTTTGTCACCGAGGAGCCCGAGGCCGAGCTCGTCGCCATCGCCGACGCCTTTGAGGGCGCCCGCGCCACGGCCGAGGCCGCCGGCGTGCCGTTTTATACCGATCCCGCCCAGATGATGGACGAGGTCAAGCCCGAGGCCGTCATCATCGCCACCCCCAACGACCTGCATCTGGGCGTTGCCCGCGAGGCCGTGAAGCGCAACATCGTGCCGCTGGTCGAAAAGCCGATCTCCAACGATCTTGAGGATGCCCAGGTCTTTGCCGCCGAGGCCGAGACCGCCGGCGTGCCCGTGCTCGTGGGTCAGCACCGTCGCCACAACCCCTTCGTCAACAAGGCCAAGGAGATCATCGAGTCCGGCGAGCTGGGCAAGCTCACCGTGTCGAGCTTCCACTACATGATCTATAAGAATGACGAGTACTTCGATGTCGAGTGGCGCCGCAAGAAGGGTGCCGGCCCGATCCTGGTCAACCTGGTGCACGACGTTGACCTGCTCCGCTATCTGCTGGGCGAGCCCGTCGCCGTCCAGGGCATGCAGTCCAGCGCCGCCCGCGGTTTTGAGACCGAGGACTCCGCCGTGGTCAACGTCCGCTTTGCCGATGGCGCGCTTGCAAGCATGACCATCTCCGACGCCACCGCCAGCCCCTGGAACTGGGAGGCCACCGCTCGCGAGGATCCGCAGTACCGCCCCTTCGACGCCGACGCCTACTTTATCGGCGGCACTAAGGGCGCACTTTCGCTGCCCCGCCTGCACCAGTTCTCCTACGACGGCGCCTCCAACTGGCACAAGCCGCTGCAGATGGAGATTCCGGCCGTGGACCCGGCGCTGCCGCACAAGATGCAGCTCAAGCACTTTGTGAAGGTCGTCCGCCGCGAGGTCGAGCCCGTCGTGACCCCCGCCGATAACGTCAAGACGCTCACGCTTCTCAACGCCATCAAGGAGGCCGCCGAGACCGGCCAGCTCGTCGAGCTGTAATGCTGTATTAGGGCAGGCCTCGGCAGAAACCCCATGCCGAGCCCTTCGGTCCGCCACCAACAAGCCCCTCTTCTTTGCCCTGCGAGCAGCCTCCTGCCCGCGGGGCTTTTTGCTACCTTGCCGACGATTATTCTGGAGCGAGGCTATTTTGCGCTCAGCTTGGTTCGTTCGCCACGAAATGGGCCTATCTACTACGTTTAACCGATCGCCCTCAAGCATGCCGAATTTCGCGAGATAAAAACCGCAGGTAAACGGCTTGCCGACTTTCGGAAAACCCAGGTATGGTCAGCCCCTACGGGTAAAACGTAGTAGATAGGCCGTTTTCGTGGCGCGGCCCCAAAACAGCCTTTTGGGGCGGGTGGTATCCTTGGTAGCCCTGTGCCGCAAACGCACCTTTACCGCAAGGAGTCCCATGGATCTTATCGCCCAGCTCGCGCGCGAGCTCAACCTTAAGGCCGCCAACGTCGAGGCGGCCGTCAAGCTTATCGACGAGGGAAACACCATTCCCTTTATCTCGCGCTACCGCAAGGAAGCCACGGGCGGCATGGACGATGTCGCCCTGCGCGCGCTCGACGAGCGCCTGTCCTACCTGCGTAATCTTGAGCAGCGCAAAGAGGACGTCATTCTGCTCATCGGCGCCCAGGGCAAACTCACGCCCGAGCTCGAGCAACAGATTCGCGAGGCCACACAGCTCCAGCGTGTCGAGGACCTCTACAAGCCCTACCGCAAAAAGCGCATGACTCGCGCGCAGAAGGCCCGCGAGGCAGGCCTGGAGCCGCTTGCCAACATGATCATCATGCAGGCCTCGGCCAAGGGCAGCGCGCTCGATGCCGCCGCGGCCTACGTCAACGAGGACGCCGGCTTCAACACGCCCGAAAAGGCGCTCGCCGGGGCGGCGGACATCGTGGCCGAGACGGTGGCCGAGGACCCCGAGAACGTCGCCGACCTGCGCGCCTTTACGCAAAACACCGCCGATATCGTCGTCGAGGCTACCGACCCCGCGGAGAAGACTCCCTACGAGCCCTACTACAACTTTGACGAGCCGCTGCGCCGTATACCCAACCACCGTGTGTTGGCTATCGACCGCGGTGAGCGCGAGGGCAAGCTCCGCGTGCGCGTGAACGTCGACGGCGCTGCCGCTACGGCACGCCTCGGCAGCCGCTGGCCCCGTCGCCAGGGCGTGTTTGCTCCCGTCTTTGACGCCGCCATCGCCGATGGCTACAAGCGCCTCATGGCCCCCTCGCTGGAGCGCGAGGCCCGCGCCAAACTCACCGTTCGTGCCCAGACCGAGGCCATCAACGTCTTTGCCAAGAATCTCGAGGGCTTGCTCTCGGCGCGCCCCGTGCGCGGCGCCCGCGTGCTCGCGCTCGATCCGGGCTACCGCACCGGCTGCAAGGTCGCCGTCATGGACGAGACCGGCAAGCTGCTCGACCACGGCGTGGTCTACCCCACCAAGCCGCGCCACGACGTCGCCGGCACCAAGCGCGAGCTCGCCCGCCTCGTCAAGAAGGACGGCATCAACACCATCGTCATCGGCAACGGCACCGCCAGCCGCGAGACCGAGGAAGTCGTCTCGGAGTTTATTGCCGAGCAGGCACCCAGCCTTCGCTACACCATCGTCAACGAGGCGGGCGCGTCGGTGTACTCCGCCTCCGAGCTCGCCAGCCAGGAATATCCCGACCTGGACGTCACCGTGCGTGGCGCCATGAGCCTGGGCCGTCGCCTGCAAGACCCGCTGGCAGAGCTCGTCAAGATTCCGCCCCAGTCCATCGGCGTGGGCCAGTACCAGCACGACCTTGACCAGGCCGAGCTTTCGCGCACTCTGGGCCACGTGGTGGAGGACGTCGTCAACCGCGTAGGCGTCGACGTAAACACCGCGAGCGCGAGCCTGCTGGGATACGTATCGGGCATCACGCCAAGCGTGGCCAAAAACATCGTGGCCTACCGCGAGGAAAACGGCGCCTTTACCGATCGCCGCCAGCTCAAGAAGGTCCCCAAGCTGGGACCCAAGGCATACCTCAACGCCGCGGGCTTTTTGCGCATAAGTGGCGGTAAGAACCCGCTCGACGCGACAAGCGTCCACCCCGAGAGCTACGAGGTGGCGACGGCCGTCCTGGAGCGCGCCGGCGTTGCGGCAAGCGAGCTCAGCCGCGGCGGCGTGCCCGATATCGAGCGCCGCCTGGGCAGCATCTCGGCGCTGGCAAGCGACCTGGACTGCGGCACCCTCACGCTCATCGACATCGTCAACGAGCTCAAGAAGCCCGGTCGCGACCCGCGCGACGATGCACCCGAGGTGGTCTTTAGCCGCTCGGCGCTTTCCATCGACGACCTGGAGCCCGGCATGGAACTCAAGGGCACGGTGCGCAACGTCGTCGACTTTGGCGCCTTCGTCGACGTGGGCGTGCACCAGGACGGCCTCGTGCACATCTCCAAGCTGGCCAACCGCTTCGTCAAGCACCCCAGCGACGTGGTGCGCGTCGGTGACACGGTCAAGGTGTGGGTTGAAAAGGTCGATCGCGACCGCAAGAAGATCTCCCTCACCATGGTGCAGGGGAAGTAAACCGCCAAGCAAGGGTCCCCCCTCTCGCGACGTGCAAAATCGCGAGTATTCTGCAAATTCCACCGTTCCGGATGCCCCTCAGAGACGAAAAAGCAAGAAACAGCCCCCGTTTTAGCGTCATCAGAGCCAAAACGGGGGCTGTTCCATGCTTCACCCAGCTGGTAAAAGCCTTTACCTTGCTGAATACTCTCAATTTTGCACGGCGCAGGCGGGGGTACCTTTGTCCACGGCAGGATATGGAAGCCTATCACCAACCTACCGGCAAGTTCGTGTCGGCAACCCCGGCCTTTCCTTTGCCTAGCGCGACCCTCGCGAAGCGCGTGAGCGATAGGGAAAGGAAAGGCCGGGGCGAACAACCCGCGATGTAGCCAGCGTTCGCGTTACGGCAGGATATGGAAACCGAGCGAGGCGATATCCTTGGCAAAACCGCGCACGGTATCGAGCGAGACCTCGTACGGGTCACGGCCGATGTTCTTACGCTTGGCCAGGATGCTGTTGGGCACCGTGATGATCTGGCAACCGCATCCTTCCGCCTGGTAAATATTGATAAGCTCACGCGTGGACGCCCACAGGACCTCGCAGTTGGGCTTGGCGGCGGCCTTCTTCACCGACTCCGTCATAAACGGAATGGGATCGACGCCGGTGTCAGCGATACGGCCGGCAAAGAGCGAGATGATGGACGGCGTCTCGGCGTCAACGGCCTCGACCATCTCGTCGACCTGCTCGGGCGTAAAGATGGTGGTGACGTTGACCTTGATGCCGTCGGCCGAAAGCTTGCGCACCAACTCGGCGGTGGACTCGCCCTTGGTGGTCACGCACGGAATCTTGACGTAGACGTTCTCGGCCCAGGTAGCGATCTCGCGGGCCTCGACCTCCATGGTCTCGACGTCGTCGGCAAAGACCTCAAACGACACGGACACATCGGTGATGTGCGCCAGGACCTCCTTGGCAAACGCGCGGTAATCCGTCACGCCGCCCTTCTTCATAAGGGACGGATTGGTCGTGAAGCCCTGAACGTTGCCGTTCTCGTACATGTCGAGCATGCCCTCGAGGTTTGCACCGTCAGCGAACACCTTGATTGCCATCTGCCTGATTCCTTTCGCTTGCATAAGGCCATTGAGCTGGTAAACACTTTACCTATGTTTATCAAGGCGTGAACTGCGGTTTTTTATCTTGTCGGTGAACGGTATAAACGCTTTATCGTTTTTGAGCACGCGCTCCAGCGGCAAAACGATTTTGCAGAGCGGGCCGACTTGAGCCGTTCGCTGCGGGCGAACGGTATTTTGAACGATGAGGCACTAAATAAGATTGAAATGCCTCATGGCCGTCACGGTACCGTCGTGCTCGACATCATCGGTCACGTAGTCGGCGGCTGCCTTGACCTCGGGCATGGCGTTGCCCATAGCAACGGCCGTCTCCACGGCAGCGAGCATGCCCAGGTCGTTGCCGGAATCGCCAAAGCCAAAGGTGCGCGCGTTGCCCGCACGGCCCAGATACTCCAGCGCTCGCGCCACGCCCACGCCCTTGTCGATGCCCTTGGGGCTCAGTTCACGGTTTTCCCCGCCGGTGTTGCACAGCTCGAAATTGCGCTCGATAAAGCCGTCGTCGTTGGCCACGCGTGCCAAGTTAGATGCATTCAGGCACACCTTACCCACGTGCAAACGACCGTCGACGCGCATCTCCCCGGCACCGTGCACCACGGAAGCGCCGATCAAAGACGACTGTTCAATACCCGCAGGCTCCAGAGCAAAGGTCGCTCCATTGGTTTCGAAAAAGGCCTCGAATCCTGCCGAGATAATGCGATGTGCGAGTTCTTCGGCTACATCCTCGTCAAAGCAGTCCTCGTGCACCACGCGTCCCTCGACCTCGAGCGTAGCACCCGCCATGGCAACGATGCCTTCGGGATCCAACTCGCGCAGGCTGTCGGCGATGAGCCACAGGGGGCGGCCGGTGCAGATAAACGCCTTATGACCCGCATCGCGCAGCGTGTGGAAGGCCTCGATTACCGCCTGCGAAGGACGAACCGCCGAAAAATCCTTATCGGTCATATCGTCGGGATCGAACGACGTCAGCGTGCCGTCAACGTCAAAAAAGAGCACGGCGGAATCGGGGCACGCATCAATCATATGGGTTCCTTTCGGGGGCGAGGGCAAACGGAGCATCCATCATATAATGGAGCGACGCAACCAGAGAGGTCACCCATGGAATTTTA
>URIE01000043.1 GCA_900547805.1 uncultured Collinsella sp. | reverse complement strand
TTCTGGGACGCCATCGACGAGCGCGGCGGCTTGATGCGCAAGTAAGCCTTCGGGCATCGACATTTACGGGTGCAGGCTTCGGTCTGCACCCGTTTTCTATGCGTGCTGTTATCTCTCCTCCGTTCGGCCGTCAATGGTTCGCATCCTCGACTTCGTTCACAGAAATTATATGAACAGATGTTCGATACGTGCACATCTACCTGCGCGTTTTCTGTCGAAAAACTTTGCTACTCCAAAAACTCAATCGCGTCAAGGCTTTTCTTGCCCAACGGTCGGTACCTGATAAACTATTAGGTTGCGATAACTGGCGAAGCTATGCCTCGCCAACCCACCGAGCATTTCCGTGAAGGAGGAAAAACCTGGTGACCTACGCATACACTGCCACTGAGCGCAAGCGCGTCAGCTTCGGGAAAATCCCGGAGGCCATGGAGCTCCCCAACCTTATCTCTGTTCAAAGGGAATCCTTTGAGCGTTTTAAGGACGAGGGCCTTCGTGAGGCGTTCAAGGAATCCAGCCCCATCCAGAGCCAGAACCATGTTCTCGAGGTTACCTTCGGCGAGCATCAGTTCGGCGACCCCGCGCACACCGTCGAGGAGTGCCGCGAGAAGGATATGACCTATCAGGCCCCGCTTCTGACCGATGTTCGTCTCACCAACAAGGAGACCGGCGAGATCAAGGAGCAGCTCGTCTTCATGGGCGACTTCCCCATGATGACCGATCAGGGCACCTTCATCATCAACGGTACCGAGCGTATCGTCGTCTCGCAGCTCGTCCGCTCCCCGGGCGTGTACTACAGCTCCGAGATGGATTCGGGCAAGCAGATCTACAAGGCCCAGATCATCCCGTCCCGCGGTGCCTGGCTTGAGTTTGAGGTCGACAAGCGCGACCAGCTCATGGTCTCCATCGACCGTAAGCGCAAGCAGAGCGCCACGATGTTCCTGCGCGCCCTTGGCATCGCCGTCACCAACGACGACATCATCGAGCTGCTCGGCAACTCCGATGTGATCAAGCGCACCCTGGAGCGCGACACCGCCCTCACTCGCGAGGACGCCCTCATCGAGATCTACCGTCGCCTGCGCCCGGGCGAGCCTCCCACCGTGGACGCTTCCCGCAGCCTGCTCGAGGGCCTGCTCTTTAACCCGCAGCGCTACGATCTGGCCCGCGTCGGTCGTTACAAGGTCAACAAGAAGCTCAACCTCACCACCGAGGAAGAGGTCACGGTGCTCACCGACGAGGATATCGTCGCGACGCTGCGTTACCTGCTGTCCCTCGCTGCCGGCGAGCAGGGCTTCAAGGTCGACGACATCGACCACTTTGGCAACCGCCGCATCCGCACCGTCGGCGAGCTCGTCGCCAACCAGTTCCGTATCGGCATGAGCCGTATGGAGCGCGTCGTCCGTGAGCGCATGAGCTCCCAGGACATCGACGAGATCACCCCGCAGTCGCTCATCAACATCCGCCCGATCGTGGCCTCCATCAAGGAGTTCTTCGGTTCCTCGCAGCTCTCGCAGTTCATGGACCAGGCGAACCCCCTGACCGGTCTGACCCACAAGCGCCGTCTGTCCGCACTCGGCCCTGGCGGTCTTGCCGGCCACAAGTCCGGCTCCAGCCGCCGCACCAACGTGCCGACGGCCGTCCGCGACGTTCACAACTCGCACTACAGCCGCATGTGCCCGATCGAGACGCCCGAAGGCCCCAACATCGGCCTGATCGGCTCGCTCGCCCTCTATGCCCGCGTGAACGAGTACGGCTTCATCGAGGCCCCGTTCCGTCGCGTCGAGAACGGCGTTGCCACCGACCAGATCGACTGGATGACCGCTGACGAGGAAGAGAAGCACGTCATCGCGCCGGCCAACACGCCGCTCGATCCCAAGACCAACGAGTTCATCACGACCGATGCCGAGGGCAAGCTCGTCCGTCCGCACACCGTGATCGCCCGTACCCGCGACTTCGACGGCTCCTTCGGCGCCCCCGCCGACGTGCCCGTCGAGGATGTCGACTACATGGACGTCTCGCCGCGTCAGATGCTCTCCGTCGCAGCCACGCTGATCCCGTTCCTCGAGCACGACGACGCTAAGCGTACGCTCATGGGCGCTAACATGCAGCGTCAGGCCGTGCCGCTGGTTCACCCCGCCGCTCCCTATGTCGGTACCGGCATGGAGCGTCGCGCCGCCCTGGACTCCGGCGAGGTCACCCTGGCCAAGAACGCCGGCGAGGTCATCTTTGCCGACGCCGCCAAGATCATCGTCAAGCATGCCGGCGGCATGGACGAGTATCACCTGGCCAAGTACCAGCGCTCCAACCAGTCCACCTGCATCAACCACCGTCCGCTCGTGCGCGTCGGTGACACCGTTGAGCAGGGGGAGCCTCTGGCTGACGGTCCTTCGACCGATCACGGCGAGCTCGCACTGGGCCAGAACCTCACTGTGGCCTACATGCCGTGGGAAGGCTTTAACTACGAGGACGGTATCGTCGTGTCCGAGCGACTGGTGGCTGAGGACCTGCTGACGACCATCAACATCACCCGTCACGAGATCGACGCCCGCGACACCAAGCTCGGCCCCGAGGAGATCACCCGCGAGATCCCGAACCTCTCCGAGGACATGCTTGCCAACCTCGACGAGGACGGCATCATCCGTATCGGCGCCGAGGTCGGCCCTGGCGACATCCTGGTCGGCAAGGTCACGCCTAAGGGCGAGAGCGCTCTGACTGCCGAGGAGCGCCTGCTGCGCGCCATCTTCGGTGCCAAGGCTCACGATGTCCGCGACACCTCCCTTAAGATGCCCCACGGCGCTTACGGTCGCGTCATCGACGTCGTCCGCTTTAGCCGCGAGAACGGCGACGACCTGGCCCCCGGCGTCAACGAGCAGGTGCGCGTCTACGTCGCCCAGCGTCGTAAGATCCAGCAGGGCGATAAGATCGCCGGCCGCCACGGCAACAAGGGTGTTATCTGTAACGTTCTGCCGGTCGAGGACATGCCCTACATGGCTGACGGTACCCCGATCGACGTTATCCTCAACCCGCTGGGCGTTCCTTCGCGTATGAACGTCGGCCAGCTGCTCGAGTGCCACCTTGGCTGGGCTGCTGCCTGCGGTTGGGATACCGAGCAGGCCGACTCCGACAAGTACGTCCCCGGTCCGTTCTTCACCGCGACGCCCGTCTTCGACGGCGCCAAGGAGGACGAGATCGCCGAGGTCATCCGTCGTGCCAACAAGAACATGCTCAACAAGGCCACCGCTGCCTTTGGCGATCACATGCGCCCCGAGTTCGTCACCCAGCTTGACGAGCGCGGCAAGACCCGTCTGTTCGACGGCCGCACCGGCGAGGAGTTCCGCGAGCCCATTACCGTGGGTACGTCCTACATCCTCAAGCTCGGCCACATGGTCGACGACAAGATCCACGCCCGTTCGACCGGCCCTTACAGCCTGGTTACCCAGCAGCCTCTGGGCGGCAAGGCCCAGTTCGGCGGCCAGCGCTTCGGCGAGATGGAAGTTTGGGCACTGTACGCTTACGGTGCTTCCAACGTCCTGCAGGAGATCCTGACCGTCAAGTCCGACGATACCGTGGGCCGCGTCAAGACCTACGAGTCCATCGTCAAGGGCGAGAACGTTCCTGTCCCGGGTATCCCCGAGTCCTTCAAGGTTCTCGTCAAGGAGATCCGTTCCCTCGCACTGGACATCGAGCCCATGCACGATGCCGACGAGGACGCCTCCGCCCCTGTGACCGCCGAGGAGACCTCTGCTCTCGACGACCTGGCTGCGCTCGCCGGCGTTGACGCCGACGTCGAGGCCGAGGATGCCGAGACCGCCGAGGCACCCGAGGCTGTCGCCGCCACGACCACTGATAAGGAGTAGTTGACTGTGGCAGATTTCGAAGCTACTGATTTTGACTCGGTAAAGATCTCCCTTGCCTCCGCCGACCAGATCCGTTCCTGGTCGCACGGTGAGGTCAAGAAGCCGGAGACCATCAATTACCGTACCCTCAAGCCCGAGAAGGACGGCCTGTTCTGCGAGAAGATCTTCGGTCCCGCCAAGGACTGGGAGTGCTCCTGCGGCAAGTACAAGGGCATCCGCTTTAAGGGCATCGTCTGCGAGCGCTGCGGCGTCGAGGTCACCTCGGCCAAGGTGCGTCGCGACCGCATGGGCCACATCGAGCTCGCCGCTCCCGTGTCCCACATCTGGTACTTCAAGAGCCCCACGAGCTTCCCGATGAGCCGTATGCTCGACATCAAGTCCAAGGACCTCGAGAAGGTTCTGTACTTTGCCAGCTACATCATCACCGAGGTTGACTACGAGGCCCGCGAGGCCGACGCCGACGACCTGCGCGAGGAGCTCGCCGCCGATCTGGAAGAGATCGATGCCGAGTGCGCCCGCCAGATCGAGTCCCTCAAGGAGCAGGGCGACCCCGAGAACTTTGACGAGTTCTCCGACGAGGAGCCGCTGACCCCCGAGGAGATCGCCTCCGGCATCGTCGACATCGAGGAAGAGTGCAAGGACGAGAAGCAGCTCCGCACGGACGCCTTCAACGCCTTCATGAAGCTCACCGAGCGCGACCTCATCTCCGATGAGCCGCTGTTCCGCGAGATGACCCGTTACTACTCCATGTACTTCAAGGGTGGTATGGGTGCCGAGGCCGTCCGCGACCTGCTCGCTGCCATCGACCTCCCCTCCGAGGCCGAGAAGCTCAAGGCCATCATCGCCGACGAGGATTCTCAGAAGCAGAAGCGCGAGAAGGCCGTCAAGCGCCTCGAGGTCGTTGACGCCTTCCTGAAGGGCGGCAACAGCCCCGCGAACATGATCCTGGACGTCATCCCGGTCATTCCGCCCGATCTGCGCCCGATGGTCCAGCTCGACGGCGGTCGCTTTGCCGCGTCCGACCTCAACGACCTGTACCGTCGCGTGATCAACCGTAACAACCGACTCAAGCGCCTGCTCGACCTGGACGCCCCTGCGATCATCGTGAACAACGAGAAGCGCATGCTCCAGGAGTCCGTGGACGCCCTGTTCGACAACGGCCGTCGTGGTCGCCCGGTCTCTGGCCGTGGCGGTCGCCCGCTCAAGTCGCTCGCCGAGGCCCTCAAGGGCAAGCAGGGCCGTTTCCGTCAGAACCTGCTGGGTAAGCGTGTCGACTACTCCGGCCGTTCGGTTATCGTTACCGACCCCAAGCTGCTGCTGCACCAGTGCGGTCTGCCCAAGACCATGGCGCTGGAGCTCTTCAAGCCCTTCGTCATGAAGCGCCTGGTCGAGCTTGGCAAGGTCGAGAACATCAAGGGCGCCAAGCGCGCTATCGACCGCGGTGCCACCTTTGTGTGGGACATCCTCGAAGAGGTCATCGACGGCCGCGTCGTGCTGCTCAACCGCGCACCGACCCTGCACCGTCTGTCCATCCAGGCCTTTGAGCCGGTTCTGGTCGAGGGCAAGGCTATCCACCTGCACCCGCTGGTCTGCTCGCCCTTCAACGCCGACTTCGACGGCGACCAGATGTCTGTCCACGTGCCGCTGTCCAGCCAGGCTCAGGCCGAGGCCCGCGTGCTCATGCTCTCTGCGAACAACCTGCGCTCGCCGGCATCCGGCAAGCCGGTCAACATCCCCTCGCAGGACATGATCATCGGTGTGTACTACCTGACCCAGGTCCGCGACGGTCTGCCGGGCGAGAACCACGTGTTCTCGAGCTTCGACGACGCGCTGCACGCCTATGACTGCCGCTCCGAGGTCGACATGCAGGCCAAGATCCAGGTCCGCGTGTCCGCCGAGAACGCCAACGTCATCAACGAGGACGGCACCCGTATCTTCCGCGTCAAGAACGGCAAGAACGAGTTTGTCGACTACGACGTCACCGGTAACAAGACCGCACGCTTCGAGACCTCTATCGGTCGCATCATCTTCAACCGCCAGTGCCTGCCCGAAGACTACGAGTTCATGAACTACAAGATGGTCAAGGGCGACGTGGCCAAGCTGGTTGCCGACTGCTGCGATCGTTACCCCGAGGCCAAGGTCGGTCCGATCCTCGACGCCATCAAGTACTCCGGCTTCCACTACGCTACCCGCGCCGGCCTCACCATCTCGGTGTGGGACGCTCTCATTCCTGCTGAGAAGCAGGAGCTGCTCGACCACGCCCAGGCCAACGTCGACCAGATCAACGAGTACTTCGAGGAGGGCTTCATCAACGAGACGGAGCGCCACATCGAAGTCGTTAACGAGTGGACTGCTTGTACCGATAAGGTTGCAGCGCTCATGCTCGACATGTTCGACGAGGAGAACCCGCTCTACATGATGGCCGACTCCGGCGCCCGTGGTTCTAAGACCCAGCTGCGTCAGCTCGGCGGCATGCGTGGCCTGATGGCAGACATGTCCGGCGAGACGATCGACCTTCCCATTAAGGCGAACTTCCGCGAGGGCCTGCTGCCGCTCGAGTACTTCATTTCGACCTACGGCGCCCGTAAGGGCCTGGTCGATACCGCATCCCACACCTCGGACTCTGGTTACCTGACCCGTCGTCTGGTCGACGTGGCCCAGGACGTCATCGTCCGCGAGGAGGACTGCGGTACGCACGAGGGCGTCACCTACAACCTCATCATCCCCGGCACCACCGACCTCAACACCGACCTCGTCGGCCGTTGCTTCATTGAGGACGTCGTGGCTCCCGATGGCACCGTGCTCTTTGAGCAGGACGGCTACATCGAGAAGGTCGCCGACATCCAGAAGATGGTCGATGCGGGCCTTAAGAAGGTCAAGCTCCGCGCGCTGCTCACCTGCCGCTCCAAGTACGGCGTGTGCCAGAAGTGCTACGGCTGGGATCTTTCCACCCGTCGTCCGGTCGCCATCGGTACCGCGGTCGGCATTATTGCCGCCCAGTCCATCGGCGAGCCCGGTACGCAGCTTACGATGCGTACCATTCACTCCGGCGGCGTCGCTGGCGTCGACGATATTACGCAGGGTCTGCCTACGGTCAGCCGTATGTTCGATATCGTCGGCAACGTCAACGAGAAGATTCTGGGTCGCGAGGCCGAGCTGGCTCCGTACTCCGGCCACCTCTCGATTAAGCCCGAGAAGTCCGAGTACGTGCTGACGCTCACCGACTCCGAGGATCACACCCGTGTCCTCGACGAGCGTCGCGTCCCCGCTTCGGTGCGCTTTATGCCCGAGATCGAGGACGGCTGCGAGGTTCGCGCTGGCGACCAGATCACTAAGGGCTTCGTCAACTTCCGCAACCTGCGCAAGCTGACCGACATCGAGTCGACGATGCACACCTTCGTCGAGAGCGTCAAGGACGTCTACACCAGCCAGGGCGTCGACCTGAACGACAAGCACATCGAGGTGCTCGCACGTCAGATGCTGCGTCGCGTTCAGATCACCAACCCCGGCGACTCCAAGTACCTGCTTGGTCAGTACGTCGACCGCTACGAGTTCGCTGACGAGGTCGAGCGCGTTGCCCGTCTGGGCGGTCAGGCTCCCGTGGCCGAGCCCGTCATCCTGGGTACGCTCAAGGTCGCGTCCAACATCGACTCCTGGCTGTCGAGCGCTTCGTTCATCCGTACCGCCGGCGTCCTTACCGAGGCTGCCATCGAGGGCAAGGTCGACCACCTGCTCGACCTTAAGTCCAACGTCATCGTCGGTAAGAAGATCCCTGCTGGTACCGGCCTCAAGCCGTACGCCAATGCCAAGCTGACGTATCGCACGGCCGACGGCTACGTGGACATCGACGGTCCGGCTTCGCCCAACGCCAAGTCGCTGCCCGAGTGGGCTCCTGTGGAGCTCAAGGACCTGGACGAGCAGCTCCCGCAGCAGCTCGACTGGGCCGGCTACGACGAGTTCGGTGGTGCTGACGGTTCGTTCACCCGCAACGGCCACACCATCTCCGCCGAGAAGGCTCGCCTGTACCTGTTCGACGACCTGGGCGTGTCGCAGCGTTGGACCAACAAGTTCAGCGAGGTCGGCATCGAGACGGTCGGCGACCTGGTCGGCAAGTCCGAGGAGGATCTGCTGCGCATCGATGGTATCGGTGCCAAGGCGATCGAGGAGCTCCGTGACGGCCTGGAGGCCCACGACCTGCTCTACATCCTCGAGAACAACGACGACGTTGCCGACGAGGAAGACCTCTCGCAGCTGCTGCAGATGGTCTTTAGCCCCGACGGTCCGGACGATATCCTGCTGGGTACCTCCGCTCCGACGCATCACGCCGACGCCGACGAGGAGCTCCTGGGCGCCCCGATCGACGACAAGAAGGCTCCCGCCAACGGTGCCATCAACGAGGACATGGCTTCCCTCGACGAGCTGCTCAACCAGCTCGTGGACACCGACGACGCCGAAGAGGCCAAGGACAACGACGAGGAGTAATTAGTTCCGCCGTTCTAACGAACGGCGGCGACCTCCGTCGCTGCGCGGCCCCCAGAGCTACAATCTGTCATTCAAAAGGCAGGGCATGACCAAAAGGTCAATGCCCTGCCTTTTTCATGCCACCTTGTACGCTCTGGGGGCCGCTCGCTTGCGTATGCTCAACCTGTTGCGTTCCGTTGATCCCTTGCCAAAAAGGGACAGGTTTATTTTGGTCGGTTTTTCATGCTTGAATTTGAAACATTTCGCCCGACAAGAGCGTATCTATGGTGAGGGCCTCATCGAGAACCATTAATGTCACCGGGAGGTGATTATGGAAGAACAAGCTTTTAGACAGGCGGTCGAAGACCACCGGGATGTCGTGTTTCGGATCGCATTGACGTATCTGCGTGATCGCGCTGACGCCGACGATGTCGCTCAAGACGTCTTTCTTAAGTTGCTCAAAAGCGACGCGCAATTTGAAAACTGGGAGCATCTTCGTCGATGGCTTATCCGGGTCACGATCAATGAATGTAAATCGCTCTTTCGAAAGCCGTGGAGGCGTGTGGAGGATATTGAGAACCTGGCCGATTCGCTTTCGACGGCGCAGGAGGAGACCAAGGCGGTCCTGTCAGACGTTATGCGACTTCCGGAGCGATTCCGTATTCCCATCGTGCTCTATTACTATCTGGGCTTTTCGACCTCAGAGATTGCCGAGTTACTGCATGTGCCAGCCGCGACCGTTCGAACGCGTTTAGCTCGCGGCAGATCGAAGCTCAAGTTCATCCTAGAGGAGGGCGACCGTGAAATCCAACCAGATCAAGCAGGCCTTCGAGTCCGTCCAAGCCGATAGCGATCTTGCTGACCGTGTTCTTTATGCCGCTGCTGGCGAGCCGCTTCGCCGAAAGGGTCACGCGAAGCCTCTGTATGTTGCCGTGATCGGATGCCTTGCCGGAGTGCTGGCGACCGGAGGGGTCGCCTACGCCGTCGTCAATTCCAGTTATTTTGCCTCTGCCTGGGGAAACCACGGCAACGGGGATTCCATTACCTGGACTAATGGCGGCTCATCGGGGACTAAATATACCTACACCAGAGAGTTTGGTGATGGTATCGCGCCCCAAAGCCTGGAGGGTGCAGTCCAGAAGGTCAATCTGTCCGTCGAGGGCAACGGCTATACACTCGACATTCATGATATGGCTATCGATAAAAACGGTTGCGGTGCTGTGACGTTTACATTGTCCAATCCGAATGGCGTTAACTACTACAAGCCGGCGGCAGAGCTTGGCGAACTTGTTCTCTATGGTGAAGAAGAAGGGGGCGTCAGTACACCCAGCATGAACTTCGGCGAGGAATGGGCTGATACACGCTGCACCATTGATAAAGACACATCAAGCGACACGGTCATTAACGGCACGATGTACTTTGCATCTTGGAATCGCGATCGCGATTTACGACATGCGGTCACCTGGAATATCAGTTGGACGGAGGGCAAAGGTGAGGATGCGAAGGTGATCGAGGTATCGACGCCAGAGTTTAACGTCGGAGCGCACGTCGATACAAAGGAGCTCCGCTCCGACGACTCGCCTCTCGAGATCAGCCCGTTTTCCATCCAGACGCACATCGATGATCTGGGCTATGAAGCAGTTGATAATAAGCTGACCGTCAGCTACAAGGATGGATCGGAGCAGATTATCGAAGATGACGACGCAGGGGCGTACAATTTCTATGTTTCGATGGCACGCAATAGCGGAGAGAACATTTGGGTGCCAACGAAGTTGATTGATGTCGATCAAGTGGTCTCGGTAACCCTCGAGGGCGCGAGGTACACATCAACGGGGGAGACCGAAACGAAAGTACCCTTTACCATCGTCTATTCGTAAGGTCTAGGCCGCTTCCCAAGAGGGGAAGCGGCCTATTTTGCGTTACATGGACGGCTGGAATGGGCACTTGCGCACAGGCGGGGATTCCTTTTATGGAGGCTTTGCGGAAATATAGCTATTTTGGGATACGCCCGGCGGCGTGGTCTGTTGACGGCACAGCTAACGCCACGTATCCTATCGAACTGCGTGTTTCGTAGGGGGATGCTGACCCCTCGATTCAAGCCGTTGCACTTTACAGAAAGCTGGAATCATTCGAGAAGGAGTACGCTTTGCCTACTATTAACCAGCTGGTTCGCCAGGGCCGTCGTTCCGTGCCCAAGAAGTCCAAGAACGCTGCTCTGCAGCACAACTCCCAGAAGCGCGGCGTGTGCACCCGCGTCTTCACCACGAGCCCCAAGAAGCCGAACTCGGCCCTTCGCAAGGTTGCCCGTGTTCGCCTTGTCAACGGCATCGAAGTTACTGCTTACATCCCGGGTGAGGGCCACAACCTGCAGGAGCACTCCATCGTGCTCGTCCGCGGCGGTCGTGTCCGTGACCTCCCTGGTGTCCGTTATCACGTCATCCGTGGCGCCTACGACGCTGCTCCGGTCCAGAACCGTATGCAGGCCCGTTCCAAGTACGGTGCTAAGCGCCCCAAGGCCAAATAAGCCAGATAACGTTTTGATACTTTCGCCGTGTGCCGCCTAAGCGCCGCACGGTAGACACTTAAGGAGATTTCACATGCCGCGTCGTGCAGCAGCTAATCGTCGTGAGGTTCAGCCTGACGCCGTTTACAACAACCGCCTGGTGACTCAGCTCATCAACAAGGTCCTTCTTGACGGCAAGAAGGCCACCGCTGAGCGCATCGTTTACACCGCTTTCGAGATCGTTGCCGAGAAGTCCGAGGGTGGCGACGCTCTCGCTACCTTCAAGAAGGCTATGGACAACGTCAAGCCCACGCTCGAGGTTAAGCCCAAGCGTGTCGGTGGCGCTACCTATCAGGTCCCGATGGAGGTCAACTCCCGTCGTTCCACCGCTCTGGGTATCCGCTGGATCGTCAACTTCTCCCGCGCTCGCAAGGAGAAGACCATGGCCGAGCGTCTCGCTAACGAGATCCTCGACGCTTCCAACGGCCTGGGCGCTTCCGTCAAGAAGCGTGAGGACGTCTTCAAGATGGCCGAGGCCAACCGCGCGTTCTCTCACTATCGTTGGTAAGTTAAGGTAAGGAACTAACATGGCTAAGCCTAAGTACAAGCTTTCCGATACCCGTAACATCGGCATCATGGCCCACATCGATGCCGGTAAGACCACCACGACCGAGCGTATTCTTTACTACACCGGTAAGACCCACAAGATCGGTGAGGTCCATGAGGGCGCTGCCACCATGGACTGGATGGTTCAGGAGCAGGAGCGCGGCGTAACCATTACCTCCGCTGCTACCACGTGCTTCTGGAACAAGGACGGTAAGGACTACCGCATCCAGATCATCGACACCCCGGGCCACGTTGACTTCACCGCCGAGGTCGAGCGCTGCCTGCGCGTCCTCGATGGCGCTGTCGCCGTCTTCGACGCCGTTGCCGGCGTTCAGCCCCAGTCTGAGACCGTTTGGCGTCAGGCTTCTACCTTCAACGTCCCCCGCATCGCCTTCATCAACAAGTATGACCGCGTGGGCGCTGACTTCTTCAACGCTATCGAGACCATGAAGGATCGTCTCGACGCTAACGCCGTGGCCGCTCAGGTCCCGATGGGCGCCGAGGACAACTTCTGGGGCGTCATCGACCTGGTCACCATGACTGCTTGGGACTTCAAGGCCGACGACAAGGGCATGACCTACCCCGAGCCGATGGACGAGATCCCGGCTGAGTTCGCCGACATCGCTGCCACCAAGCGCGAGGAGCTCCTCGACGCTGCTGCCAGCTTTGACGACGAGCTCATGGAGAAGATCCTCATGGAGGAGGACTTCACCGTCGAGGAGCTCAAGGCTGCTCTGCGCAAGGGCGTTCTGGCCAACGAGCTCAACCTCGTCTTCGTGGGCTCCGCCTACAAGAACAAGGGCGTCCAGGAACTGCTCGATGCTGTCGTCGACTACCTGCCCAGCCCGCTCGACGTCGAGGCCGTTACCGGTACCGATCCGGACACCGGTGAGGAGATCGAGCGTCATCCTTCCTTCGACGAGCCCTTCTCCGGCCTGGTCTTCAAGATCATGACCGACCCGTTCGTCGGTAAGCTCACCTACGTCCGCGTTTACTCCGGCCGCGCCGAGTCCGGCTCCTACGTTGTCAACGCTTCCAACGGTCAGCGCGAGCGCCTCGGCCGCATCCTCGAGATGAACGCCGCCGAGCGTATCGACCGTGACGACGCTGCCGCCGGCGACATCGTCGCTTGCGTCGGCTTCAAGAACTCCACCACCGGTGACACCCTGTGCGCCGAGGGCAAGGAGATCGTCCTCGAGAAGATCGAGTTCGCTAAGCCCGTTATCGACGTTGCCATCGAGCCCAAGACCAAGGCCGAGCAGGACAAGATGTCCCTGGCTCTGACCAAGCTCGCCGAGGAGGACCCGACCTTCCAGGTGTCCACCAACCACGAGACCGGCCAGACCATCATCGCCGGCATGGGCGAGCTGCACCTCGAGATCATCGTCGACCGTCTGCTCCGCGAGTTCAAGGTTGACGCTAACGTCGGTAAGCCCCAGGTTGCCTACCGCGAGACCGCTGGTCACGACGTCGAGAAGGCTGAGGGCAAGTTCGTCCGTCAGTCCGGTGGTCGCGGTCAGTACGGCCACGCCGTCATCAAGCTCGAGAAGATGGAGGAGGGCTTCGGCTACGAGTTCGTCAACGCTATCGTCGGCGGCGTCGTGCCCAAGGAGTACATCCCGTCCATCGACAAGGGCATCCAGGAGGCCCTGAACACCGGTGTTATCGCCGGCTTCCCGGTCCTCGACGTTAAGGTCACCCTGTTCGACGGTTCTTACCACGAGGTCGACTCCTCCGAGGCCGCCTTCAAGATTGCCGGCTCCATGGCTATCAAGGACGCTCTCAAGAAGTCCGACCCGCAGCTGCTCGAGCCGATCATGGCTGTCGAGGTCGAAACCCCCGAGCAGTACATGGGCGACGTTATGGGCAACCTCTCCGGTCGCCGCGGCAAGATCGAGGGCATGGAGGATCGCAAGAACACCAAGCTCATCCGTGCCAAGGTGCCGCTGGGCGAGATGTTCGGTTACGCTACCGACCTTCGCTCCCAGACCCAGGGCCGTGCATCCTACACGATGCAGTTCGACTCTTATGAGCCCGCGCCCAAGTCCATCGTGGACGAGGTCATGAGCAAGAACGCCTAAGTTCGAGCTCCCTGTTACGTAATCCGCGAGATCATCTCTCGCACTCTTTGGAGGTTTAAGTTGGCTACCCAAAAGATCCGCATTCGCCTCAAGGGCTATGATCACGAGGTCGTCGATCAGTCCGCGAAGCTCATCGTCGAGACCGCTCAGAAGACCGGCGCTCGCGTTTCCGGTCCTGTCCCCCTGCCCACCGAGCGCAACCTGTACACGGTTATCCGCTCGCCGCACGTGAACAAGGACTCCCGTGAGCAGTTCGAGATGCGCACCCACAAGCGCCTCATCGACATCCTCGACCCCACCTCGGGCACCGTTGATTCGCTCATGCGTCTCGACCTCCCCGCTGGCGTCGACATCGACATCAAGCTCTAAGCTTTTTGCTCGATAGTGCGATTTGCAAGGCCGCAGCCCTAAGGGTTGCGGCCTTTTTTGTGCCGATGGGGTAAAGGGTCTACACTACTGAACTATTCGACTAATGGGTGTTTGAGTAAAACTGTTGGGGGCAGATACAGATGGTCGAGTGGATCGTTCGTCGCGCGCAGGGCGACCGTGCGCGCGTAGGCACGTTGACGGGCGTGGTGTGTATTCTCACCAATGTGGCACTATGCGCTGCGAAGGGTGCAATTGGCGTGCTGTCGGGATCGGTTTCGATTGTGGCGGACGCTATGAACAACCTGTCTGATGCCAGCTCGAACATCGTGAGCGTGCTGGGCTTTAAGCTGGCGAGCAAGCCGGCCGACCCCGAGCATCCTTACGGACATGGCCGCTACGAGTATCTCTCGGGTCTGGTCGTGGCGGCGCTCGTGCTGCTGATCGGCCTTGAGCTTATCAAGTCCTCGGTTGAGCGCGTCATCCACCCCGAACCTGTCGAGTTCTCGCTTGCCCTGGTGGCAGTCCTTGCGCTTTCGATGGTCGTAAAGCTTTGGATGGCGGCCCTCAACCAAAAACTCGGCGATCGCATTGAGTCCGAGACGCTGCATGCGACCGCGCAGGATTCCAAGAACGATGTTCTAGCCACGGGCGCCGTGTTGGCGTGCGCGATTGTTTCGCAGGTGACGCATATCAATCTAGATGCATGGGTCGGCCTTGCCG